>JBDHZF010000024.1:0-26788 GCA_039811765.1 Thermoleophilia bacterium
GCAACCCCTATCGGCGCAGAGTGGTCAAAGGTTGAGGGGCAAACTTGCCGTCATCCCGTGCCCCTGCGCCTGTTCAAGTTCCGGCCCTTGACATGCGCCTTGCCTGCGCTGTTGTGGTGCAGCTTAGCGGCCCGAGCAATCCTTCGGGCTGGACGACGTGGCATTGCCACCGCGGATCGCGCACGTGCTCGATTCGCTGCTTGGCACGTGCACCTCGATGCGGTAGCCAGTCCCTTGGTTTTCGCTCACGTACACGATCGTCGGCTTGGTCGCGTCCGGCGTGGCGGCGAAAAGCACGGACTTGGCCTGCACGTTCTCCGGCACGCGTCGCAAGTACTGATGCGGCATTGAACTGATGCGCAGGTCGATCGGTCCGTTGTCGGCGGAATCAGCCGGCCATTGCGCGCTGGGGAACGTCGGGTATCGATCGCCATGCTCGCGCGCGTACGCGTCCACCGAGTCCGCGTAGGCATGCGCGGAGGCGAGCGCCGAAGTGAACTCGCCCGAGGTGCGAGCCGATCGGATCGAATACACGCCTGCGCTGATCAAGATCCCGATGATCAACATCGTGACGAGCAGCTCCATGAGCGTGAAGCCATGCTCGCGGTCACGGCAGCATTCGATGCGCGGGAAGTGGGCCACGGTCACCGAATCGGCGGAACGCGGCGCAACCTTGAGCGATGCCGTCAGCGACCGGCTTGCGCGAGCGCGAGACGCAGCTCGGTGGGTGGCATGAAGCGCACGCCTTCTTCCACCTGCGCGAACGGGCGCACCGTTACCGGCCCACGCTCGCGGAACCAGTCGCACACGCGATCGACAAGCGATTCGGGGGCGCTCGCCCCCGACGTGATGCCCACGGTGGCGGCGCCGTCCACCCACGCCGGATCGATTTCGGTTTCGTCGTCGATGCGATACGCGGGCTTTCCCATCTGCAACGCGAGATCGGCAAGGCGCACTGTGTTGGAGGAGTTCGCCGAGCCGATCACGAGCAGCACGTCCACCTCGCCAACCATGTCCTGCACGGCTGCTTGACGATTGCTCGTGGCGTAGCAGATGTCTTCCTTGGCGGGACCTTGGATCTGCGGGAAGCGTTCCTGCAGGCGGCGGATGATGCCGGCGGTCTCCGACACGCTCAGCGTGGTTTGCGTGAGGTAGACGAGCTTGTCCACGCCGCCGAGTTCGAGCCGGTCGACGTCCGCTTCGTCTTGCACGAGCACCATGTGGTCGGGCGCTTCGCCCATCGTGCCTTCGACTTCTTCATGCCCTTCGTGGCCGATGAAGACGATGGTGAAGCCGTCGCGCGCGTACTTGATCGCTTGCTTGTGCACTTTCGTGACGAGCGGGCAGGTGGCGTCGATCACGCGAAGTCCGAGCGACTCGGCTTGCTCGCGCACTGCGGGCGACACGCCATGCGCGCTATAGACGACGACCGATCCGCGCGGCACCTCGTCGAGTTCGTCGACGAAGATCGCGCCCTTCGCTTCGAGATCGCGCACCACGTGGATGTTGTGCACGATCTGCTTGCGCACGTACACAGGCGGACCGTGCAGATCGAGCACCTGCTCGACGGCGTCGACGGCGCGCTCCACGCCGGCGCACCAACCACGCGGCGAGGCGAGCAGGAGCGTGCGATGGGGATGCGGATCGGACATGGCGCAAGTATCGCAGGTCGCCGCCGCCGATCGACGGCGCGCCCGATACACTGCGCGCATGGAATCGACGGTGGTTCGCGCGTGCAGCATCGGTGCCGGCCCCATGGGACGGGCGCTGCTGGACGCCGCCGCCTGCGCCGAGCTCGACGTGGTGGGCGCGTGGGCGCCGTCCGAGGCTTCGCGAGAGCTGATCGCGCGCCGCTTCGACGTGGAGCCGGCCGAGGATTTGTCGTCGCTGCTTGTCGCCGCGTCGGTCGTGTTCGTGGCCGTTCCCGACCCGAAACTGGGCGCCGTGGTCGAGCAACTGGGCAACGTGCTTCGTGACGCGCTTGCGAATCCGCTCGTCTTGGTCGCGTCGGGATCGGTGCGATTGGCGGATCTGCACGCGTTGGCGCCGAACGTTCGGCTTGCGAGGATGCATCCGTTGCAGGCGGTTGCAGACGATGCTCCGCCCACCGTGCTCGACGGGGCGGTTGCCGCGATCACGGCCCTAGACGCGTCGGACGAAGCGGAAGCGACGCAGCTGGCGCGCGTGCTCGGCATGCGGCCCGTGTCGCTGGACGACGCTGGCGCGCCCGCGTGGCACGCTGCCGCGGTGCTCGCCGCGGGTTCGGTGGTGGCGCTCGTGGACGCTGCGTCGCGACTGGCCGCGACTGCTGGCGTGGATCGAACGCTCGCGTTCCATGGTTTGGCGAGCTTGGCGACAGGCGCGCTCGCGCAGGCGCGTGCTGCAGGGCCGGCTGCAGCGCTGACCGGACCGGTCGCTCGCGCGGACGACGAAACCGTTCGCGACCATGTTGCAGCGCTCGCCGAACGCGCGCCGGAACTGACGACCGCGTATGACGTATTGACGCGTCGAGCCGTGGCGTTGGCGGCCGAGGACGGGCGCATCACCGACGCGGACGCGCAGCGATTGCTCCACGCGCTGGAGCCGATCGGCGCGGGTGCATGATGCAAGCGGCCGCGACCACCGATTCGTTGGTCGTCGTGGAAGGCGTGGCCGAGCTTCGCGGGGCGCTCGCGCAGGCACGCGTCGCTGGCCGGCGAATCGGATTCGTGCCAACGATGGGCGCGCTGCACGATGGGCATCGGCGATTGCTCGACGAAGCTCGCGATCGATGCGACTTCGTTGTGGCGAGTTGCTATGTGAACCCGACGCAGTTCGCGCCGGGCGAGGACTTGGATCGGTATCCGCGGTCGCCCGAACATGACGAAGCGATCGTGCGCGCCGCGGGCACGGACGTGCTTTGGCGACCGTCCGATCAGGACATGTACGGGTCTGATCCCGACGACGCGACATCGGTGCGGGTCGGATCGATCGGATCGGTGCTTGAAGGCACGTCGCGCCCCGGTCATTTCGACGGCGTGGCGAGCATCGTGGTGCGGCTGCTCGGTGCGGTGCGTCCCGACGAGCTCGTGCTCGGACGCAAGGACTACCAACAAGTCGCGGTGCTGCGACGAGTGATCGACGATTTCATGATCGACACGCGCGTTCACGTGGTCGCGACGGCGCGCGAATCCGACGGGCTCGCGCTGTCGAGCCGCAACGCGTACCTGACGGCTGCGCAGCGGCTGAGCGCGCGTGCGATCCCCAGTGCGCTCGCAGCTGCCGTCCGGGCCTTCGCGAATGGGCAGGGAAACCGAGCCGCACTGGTCGCGGCATGCACCGATGTGTTGCGAGCCGCGCCGGACATTGCGATCGATTACGTCGAGCTCGTGGGATCTGGCACGCTTGATTCGACGGTGGACGAAGTCGCCGCCGACGACGTGCTGCTCGTGGCGGTGCGCGTCGGCGAGACTCGACTCATCGACAACGTCGTCGTCGGACGACCCGATCCGGAGTTGGCGGCATGAACGATCAACGCTTCACCGTCGCGTCGTTGGACGCCGATCGGCGATCGTCCGAGCGACGGCTCGTGATGGTGACGGCATACGATCATCCGAGCGCGCGCATCGCCGACGCCGCCGGCGTGGACATGCTGCTGGTCGGCGACAGCGTGGCCATGGTGACGCTCGGACGCGCCTCGACCAACGAGCTCACGCTCGACGAGATGTGCGTGTTCGTGTCCGCGGTCGCGCGCGGTGCGAGCCGGTCGCTCGTCGTGGGCGACCTTCCGTTCATGACATACGAACCGAGCGACGAGGATGCGATCCGCAGCGCGGGCCGACTTATCGCCGCCGGTGCGCAGTGCGTGAAGCTTGAAGGTGGCGGCGCGATGGTCGATCGCGTTCGCGCGATCACCGGCGTTGGAATCGCGGTGATCGCCCATCTGGGTCTCACCCCGCAATCGGCGCCGTCGCTTGGCGGATTTCGCGCGCAAGCGAAGACCGCCTCGGAAGCGCAGCAGTTGTTGGCGGACGCGCTCGCGCTCCAAGATGCCGGCGCGCGTGCATTGGTGCTCGAGGCGATTCCTGCGCCCGTCGCGCAGCTCGTCACCGAGCGATTGAGCATTCCCACGATCGGGATCGGCGCGGGCGCAAGCACCACCGGGCAAGTGCTCGTGTGGCACGACCTGCTCGGGTACGGGAACCGCGTTCCACGATTCGTCGAGCGGTACGCGGATCTCGAGCAGCAGTCACGGGATGCGATCGAACGGTGGTCCGCCGACGTGCGCTCCGGGGCGTTCCCGCGAGAAGAGCACACCTACGCGATGCCGAAGACCGAGCTTGCCGCGCTGCTCGACGGGCAATGACGGTCGCTCAGCGGTGCAGCGCCAGCAGCTGCAGGCCGCGCAGCGTGAGATCCGGATCGACCGCGTCGAGTCCGCGAACATGCCCGTCGAGCATGCGAGCGAAGCCGCCCGTCGCGATTGCCTGAATCTGCTGATCCGCGTCCACGCCGTGCTGGGTTCTCAACTCGTCGCGCAATCGATCGAGCATGCCTTCGAGCATCGCGATCGTGCCGAGCATCGTGCCGCTGCGAACGCTGTCGGCGGTGTCGCGCCCGATGGCGTTGGACGGCACGTGCAGATCCACGGTGGAAAGGCGAGCGGCGCGATCCACCAATGCAGCGATCGAGATGCCGATTCCGGGCGCGATGGCGCCGCCCAAGTAGGTTGCGTTGGGCGCGATCACGTCGAAGGTGGTGGCCGTGCCGAGATCAACCACGATGCACGGCTGCTCGTATCGTCGCCATGCTGCGACGGCGTTCGCGATGCGATCGGCCCCGAGCTCGAGCGGTTCGTTCACGGCGATGCGAATCCCTGACGGCAGGTCGGGGTCCACGAGCAGCACCTGCGCCGCCGGCAAGCGGCGATCGCAGAGCTCGCGCCACGTCGAGGCGAGCTGGGGCACCACGGTGGAGACGGCAACGTGGGAAACGTCGTCGAGCGAGCGGTCGTCGAGCGCGAGCATCGCCGCGACCGTGGCCTGCGTCTCGTCGCTCGTCGCGGCGCGACTGGTCTGCCAGCGCCAACGTGCCGACGGATCGGCGGCCGGCGCCGAATCCGCCGAGAACAACCCCGCCACGGTGTGCGTGTTGCCGATGTCGACCGCGAGCAGCATGCCGCAAGCGTATCGAACCAACCGCGCCGAGTTCGCCGATGCAGAGCGATCCACTAGGATCGTTCGGAGATGGTTCGCTTGCGGCGACAGGGACGAAGCGCCGGCGCGGCGCGACGCGAGGAAGCGGTGTTCGAATTCTCCCGCCAGCTCGTCGGAGCGGCGGGGGTGGGCGAGATCGCGCAGGCGCTGTTTCGCGCGATCGACGACCTCTTCGAAGTCGATCGCGCCGTGCTGCTCTCGATCGACGACGACGGTGAGCGCGCCCATGCCGTGGCGGCGATGGGCGGCATGGACGCGCACGTCAGCGCGATCTCGATCGACCTCGCCGAGGACCAGTCCGCAGTTTCGCGCGTCGTGCGCGACCGGATGGCGCATCGCGTGCTCGACGCGTCGAGCGAAACGCTGCACAACCGCCAAGTGGCGCAAGCCGTCGGAGCGTCCGGCAGCGCGGTGTACGTGCCGCTGCGAACCTCGGGCGGCGTGATCGGCATCGTCGTCGCCGCGACCAGCGGACGTCGCGCGTTCCGGCGCGACGAAGTGGAATTCCTGCAGAAGCTCGCGAACGACGCCGCTGTGGCGATCGAACGTGCACGCTTCGCGCAGCAGCTTCGTGATGTCGGCGAGCGCGAACTGATCGTCGCGAGCGTCGCCCGAGCCGTGCGCGAATCCCTCGAACCGGACGAGGTGCTGCGCGTCGCGGCGCGCGAGCTCGGCGAGCAGGCCGACGCCGACGTCGTCACCGTCGCGATGCGCTGGATGGAAGGTCTGGACGGACGCATCGCCACATGGAAGGCGAGCGACCGACCCGCCGAAGCTGCTACTGCTCCATTCGACGAAGCCGATCTCGTCTCCAGCGCGCGCCTCGCGATCGACGACCGCCAGACCGTGAGCGCGCGCTCCGCCGCGGATGCGCCGGCCGGCACCGAAGTGGCGATTCCCCTGCGGCACCGTGACGGCGTGTTCGGCGTGCTCGTGCTGGATCGCGCGCACCACGCGTTCGAGCCCGCGGAGATTCGACTGATCGAGCTGATCGCGGTGGAGGTCGCCGCCGCCATCGAACACGTGCGGCTCTACCAAGGCAGTCGTCGTCACCTCGACGAGCAGTTGTCGCTCGCTCGCGCCGCGCAGTCGCTCACCGCGGATCTGCGCTTTGATCGCGTGCTCGAACACATCGTGGCCGAAGTGTCGAAGCTGCTGCGCAGCGAGAGCGCCGCGTTCTACGTGTACGACCGCGACATGCGCACGCTCACGCTCTCTGCCGCGTTCGGCGAGGCGGAGCGCCGCGCGATCGGCGAGCAGGTTGGCATGAAGGGGCTTGCTGGTCGCGTCGTGCAGAGCGGCGTTTCGCAATACACCAACGACTACGAGCGTGATTTGGGCGAGGACATTCACCCCGTCTTCCGTGGCGTTCGACGCGCGCTCGCCGTTCCCGTGCGCTGGCAGGGGGACCTTCGCGGGGTCATCAGCGTTGCCGATCGCGACAACTTGCGCACGATCACCGATCGCGACCAGACTCTGCTCGAGGCGTTCGCGGATCTTGCGTCGCTCGCGTTGCACAATGCCGAGGCGTATTCGATGCACTCGCGCCAAGCACGCATCCAGGCTGGGTTCTACCGCATCAGCCAAGTGCTTTCCGCAAGCTTGTCGCGTCCCGCCACGTTGGCCGCGCTCGCGCAAGCGGCCACGGAAGTGCTGGACGGCGACTGGGCCGTGGTGATCGGCGGCGACCGCGGCGACGAGGACTTGCACGTGGAAGGTTCGTGGCTCGCGCCCGAGCCGGTGATCGCGGGCTTGCGCGAACCGTCCGCCTTCGCGGAATCGACTGCCACGCTCGCGATGGACCTGCGTCGCGTGGTGACCAGCCGCGCGATCGTTGGCGACGAGCGTCTCGGTCCATCGTGGCGCGCGCTGATGGGCACCAATGGCGTTGCGAGCCAGCTCGCCGTTCCGGTGCAAGTGCATGGCCGACACAGCGCGACGGTCGTGGTGTGCTTTCGCAACACCGTGCGGTTCGGCGACGAGGAACTGGTCGTCGCCAACAATCTCGCGACCGCGGCGACCGCCGCGCTCGAGCGCGCGGGCCTGTTCGAGAACGAGCGGCGCACGCGTCGTCTGAGCGAAGTGCTCGCGGACGTCAGCGCGCTGATCGCGGAGACGCTCAAGGCGCAAACCGTGCTCGACCGAATCGTCGACCAAGCAGCAGTGCTGCTCGAGGTGGACGCATGCTCGCTCGTGATCGCCGGCGAGACGGCCGCTCGCGCCGCCACAGTCGACCGCGAGGTCGCCGGCGGCGACCAGGACGCGTCATCGGCAAGCTCCAGCATGGCGTTGCATGCCAACCTCGCCGAGTTGCGCGTCTACTCGGCGGCGGGTCAGGACAAAGCACTCGTCGCGGCGTTGCTGGCGTCGCCGATCGGCGGGCTCGTCGAGGAAGTCGCGCGCTCGCAACGCAGCGTGACGGTGGAAGAACACGCGAGCGAAGGCGCCGCGCAATCCAGCGCCGGAGAACGCTACGAGGGATTCCTGGGCGTGCCGCTGCGGCATCCGCGCGGGCATCTGATCGGCGTGCTCAGCGCGTTCTCGCGCCGTCACCGCACCTGGAGCGAAGCCGAGGTCGCGTCGCTCGAGAGCTTCGCGTCGAGCGCCGCCATCGCGATTCGCAACGCGGAGCTCTACGACAACATTCGGCGCGAGCGCGAACGCCTCGAGATCCTGCTCGCGTCGATCGGCGAGGGTATCGTGGCCACCGACGCCGGCGGACGAGTGACGATCTGGAACCGCGCGGCCACCGAGCTCACCGGAACGCCGGAGGCGCAAGCGATCGGTCGTCGCTGGCGCGACGTGATGGGTCTTGCACCGGACACCGTGGTGGAGGACGGCCAGTCGATCGTCGAGGCTCGCCCCGGGGGCACGCCGATGTTCCTGTCGTTCACCTCGTCGCGACTGCACGAGAGCGGCGACGTGCCAGGCGGGTGGATCCACGCGTTCCGCGACGTGTCCGCGACGTTCACGCTCGATCGTCTCAAGAGCGACTTCGTCTCCACCGTCTCCTACATCTTGCGCACGCCGCTCACGTCCATTTATGGATTCGCGAACACGTTGTTGCGCGACGACCTCGACTTTCCCGAGGACGATCGCCGCGTGTTCTTGGAGTACATCGCGTCGGAAACCGAGCGCCTCACCGGGATCGTCGACGATCTGCTCGAAGTGTCGAGCATCGACGCGGGCAGCGTGGAAGTGCACGTCGCCGACGTCGCCGTGTCGCCCGTGCTGCGCGCAGCGGTGGACGTCGTTCGCGATCGGGGAGCGCGTCGTCACATCTCGGTGCATGGCGAAGACGGGTTGCAGGTCCGTGCGGACGCCGACAAGCTCGGCACCGTGCTCGCCAATCTGGTTGACAACGCAGCTCGTTTCACGCCCGAAGGCGGCGAGATCCGGGTGGACGTGCACGGCGACGGCGATCATGTGCGAATTGGCGTGCGCGACAGCGGCGTGGGCATGTCGCCCGCCGAGCAGAAGCAGCTGTTCACGAAGTTCTACGTGTCGCCTGGGGCCGATGGCATCGCAGGATCCGGCCTCGGTTTGTACATCTCGAAAGGTCTCGTCGATGCGATGGGCGGGAGGATCTGGGTATCCTCGACCATTGGTGAGGGTAGTACCTTCACCGTGGAGCTTCCCGTCGCTGCGGGGAGCGCGAACGGAGGATGATGGTCGAGCCACAGCAACGCGGCGACACGAAAGTGATGGTCGCGGACGACGAGACCCCGATTCGATTGCTCGTGCGCGTGAATCTCGAAGCCGAGGGGTTCCAAGTCGTGGAAGCTGCGGACGGCCGTCAAACGCTCGAAGTGGCGCGAGCGGAGATGCCGGACATCATCCTGCTCGACGTGATGATGCCGTACAAGGACGGTTGGGAAGTCGCGGAGGAGTTGCTGCGCGACGACGCCACCAGCGCGATTCCAATCATCTTTCTCACCGCGCGCGCTGACTTGCGCGATCATGAACGCGGGCTGAACACCGGGGCGCTGCAATACATCACCAAGCCGTTCAACCCGCGCACGTTGGCGCCGTCGATCGAGGAGTGCATCGAAGCTGCTCGAAGCGGCGACGCCGAATCGGTTCGCGCCGAACGCCTGCGCATCGTGCGCGACCTGCAGGTCACGCCCGAATAGCGACCGCGTTCGGTCAGGCGATCGCCGGAATCACGTCGGCCACGGCGCGCGATCGGAACGACACGGGCGACGGTTCGCCGTGCTGCGCAGCGCGGACCGGCGCGGCGTCGAGCAACCAATATCGATCCCATGCGCGGATGACGATTGCCCAGCCGCCGCGATCGAGCGCGGCGGTGGCAGCTTGTCGTCGATTTGGGTACTCGCCGAGGATTGGCTGCTGCGATACCGCGTACGCCACGCCGTGATGCACGACCACCAGTCCGGCGAACGAGCGATCGAGTTCGGCTCGACGGGCCGTCGCGCGTGCCGATCCGTGCACCCACAGGGCGCTGAGCGCGCCCATGCCGAGCGCGAGGGGGAGCGCGGAGCGAAGCGTGTCCGGATCGATCGCGACCAGTGTGCCGAACGCGGCAATCAACGCAAGCGCGAGCGCTGCGCCAAGCGTGATCGACCGTCGTCGAAAGGTCGTTTGGTCGCCTTGCGTTGGCCAGCTCACGGTTCGCGCCACCGCGCACGCTCCTGCGTCTCGTCAATCGTCCAATTCCACGGTGCGCGCCCGTCAAACTCGGCCCTTGCAAGGTCGCCCACACGACGAACCGCGCACTCCTGTTCGTCGGTTGCGACGACGAGCGGGTTGCAATGCGGCCACGATCTGGCCCGGCGGCGAATCGTTCGCGAGTCCGCGCGGGAGGACTCGAACCCCCGACCCGACGGGTAGAAACCGTCCGCTCTATCCAGCTGAGCTACGCGCGGTCGATCACAGGATACCCGCGCGGTCGCCGGCGCCACGAGCGCTCGGTCGGTTGACGAGATCGCACGGCCGATCCACTAACGCACGTTCTGGAAGTCGGCACCGCGATAGAGCTCGGGTTTCGAGGCGGCGGCGGCCCCCACGCCTGCTCCGAGCATCGCGACCGCGAACCCCGCGACCTGCTGCATGCCGACCTTCCATCCCGTGGCGCGACGCGGCACGCCATACGCGAGCGCGCCGCCCAAACCGGCCGCGAGCACGCCCGCGCCAAGCAGGGTCATCGACAGGCGATTGCCCTGCGGCTGGCGCTGCTGATAGATGATCGTCTTGTCGTCCTTGGAGATCACGCGCATCGGATCGCCGACGAGATCCTCCTGATACGCCCGCTCGATCATCCACGCGGACGCCTTCCAGCCAGCGACCGCGGCACCGACCCCGAGCACGGCTTGAGCCGCTCTCACGGGTGTCACGGCGAGATTGACGTTGATCGACGGCATGTCAGCTCCCAGCCTTCGTCGTGGCGGCAGTGGACGGCGTGGAAGCGTTCGTGGACGAGCTCGTTGGCTGCGGCGTGGCGCTCGTCGACGTGGACCCGGACGCCTTCGGGAGGGTTGGTGTCACCCACGGGATGTCGCCGGTGTACTGCACAGGTGCGGTCGAGTCCATGCCCTCGGGGAACGTGTACTGCCCTTCGACGCCCGCGATGGCCTGCAACGCCTGCTGACGTCGGCCGATCTGCGGATCGTACCGGTCGTCGTAGGTGTTGCCGTCGGCGAATTTCGGTCCGTCGACCTGATCCAGCTTTCCGGAGAGGCGAGCGATCCAGTAGTGGCCGTCGAGCGTTTGCACCACCGCGTGCGACCGGAATTGATCGTCGCCTTGCGATGCCGCTCGCGCTTGACCGATCGCGTCGCCCAGCGACGTTCCGTCCGGGAGTTCGCGAGCGGTTGCCGGATCCACGTACACCGAGACGTGCTCTGGTTTGCGCCCGACGCTCACGAGATCCGCCGACGCCATCTCGATGCCAGCGAGGTTCGCCGGAGCCGGCGGCAGTTTCGTGCCGAAGCGCACGGGTGATTGCGATTGCGAGGACGTTTGCGCATCCTCACCCGAAACCAAGGGGTTGCCAAACGTTTGCACCGCACCGGTGATCGCTCCGACCAAACCGATGAGCACCGACGCGAAACCCGCGGTTCGCATCCCCACCCGCAGGCGATCGCTGTGCCCGACCATGCGCTCGCCGATCGTCAGCAGGGCCATGCCACCGCCGATCGCGACCGTGGACGGCTTGACCAGCGAATCAGTGGTGAGCGACTTGCCGGAGCCGAACGTTTCTTTCCACGTGTTCACCAGCGAGATCGCGATGCCGGTGCCCCCGGCGGCGACGCCCAGCCAGCCAGGTCCGTTGAAGCTTTTCGCTGCAACCTCGGCTTCGTCGGCAACGAGCGGGGCAGCAGTGTCCGCGACCTCGGCAATCAACCGAGTCGCCGTGCTCGCCACGGAATTCACCGCTCTGCCAACGGATTGCGTCATGCGACGTGCTCTGCCCCTGCTGTCCCGTGCTGCCACGTCCCGGTGGCGGCTCCTACCGGTTGATCGGTTCCAATCGTGCGGTCGTTGCAGGGATCGCCGCGATCCTAGGCGGGGCGCGCGTGCGTGGTGCCCCAATTGCGGATCGCGTCGATCGCGGCGGGGTTCAGCGCGGCGAGCGGGCGGGTGGCGCCGGTCTCGGCGAGCACGTCGGCGTTGGTGAGGTCTCGCTGCTCGCCGAACGAGCGGTACATCGCGTTCGTCACAGACTGTTCGATCTCGGCGCCGGAGAAACCTTCGGAGGCGGCAGCGAACGCTGGGCAGTCGTAGCGGTCGTGCGCGCGACGATTGCGCGCCATCTGCAATCGGTAGAGATGCTCGCGCGAGCTCGCGTCGGGCAGGTCGACGAAGAACGTCTCGTCGAAGCGGCCCTGGCGCGTGAGTTCCGGCGGGAGTTTGGTGATGTCGTTGCTCGTTGCGAGCATGAACACGGGCGCCTCGCGCTCCTGCATCCACGTGGCGAGCGATCCGAGCATTCGATACCCCAGGCCGCCATCGCTCTGGCTCGGACCCGTCGACCCGAATCCCTTCTCGATCTCGTCGATCCACAGGATGCTGGGCGCGAGCGCTTCCGCGAGCGCGAGCGCCTCTCGCAGGTTGCGTTCGCTCGCGCCGACGAACGAGTCATAGAGCGAACCGGCGTCCAGTCGTAGCAGCGGCATGCCCCAGTCGTGCGCGATCGCCTTCGCCACGAAGCTCTTGCCGCATCCGGGCACGCCGGTGAGCAACAGCCCGCGCGGTGGTTCCAGGCCGTACGCTCGGGCGTCCTCTCCGAACGCGCGCCCTCGCGATCCGATCCACGACTTGAGATTGGGGAAACCCGCCACCCAGTCCAGTCCGAACTCAGTGGTCTCGAGCGACACGACGCCGCCAACGGCAAGCATGCGCGCTTTCTCGGACGCTGCTCGGGCCACATCGCCGGCGTCGAGCCGACCATCGTCGTACAGCAGGTGCGCGAGCACTTGATCCACCTGTTCGAGCGTAAGCCCGCGCAGCTGGTACGTGATGGCGTGGATCGCCGAATCGTCCGCCGTAGGAGAAGCGGCGCCGGCTCGAATCGCTGCGGCGAGGCGTGCACGAACGTGCGCTTCGATCAATTGGAGATCGGGTCGCGGAAGCGCGAACGAAGCGGACACGGTTGCGAGCGCGTTGGGAATCGGTCCGTGCGGTCCGAGCAGGATCAGCGTTGCGTCGAGGTCGCGCGCGATGTCACGCAGCAATCGTTCCACAACGGGGTCGTCGGCGACGTGCCGCGCAAGATCGCGCATCACGAACACGTCGGACGATCCGAGCTCGACGATGTGTTCGAGCGCCGCTTTCGGATCGGCAGTCGCCGTGTCCTGACGCGGCGGAGCGCCGTTCGCGGTCAGCCCGTCGGAAATCGACCACGTCCACGTCGTGCGCCCGCATGCGCGCGCCGCGCTCGCGACGATCGCTTCGGCGCGAGCTTCCTCGAGCGAGTCGATGAACACGATCGAGAACCTGGAGCGGATCAAGCACGCGAGTTCGTTGTCCGCCACCGCGAGCGCGCTCGGCTGCGCGGCGGGTGATTCGACCGTCATGGCGTCATCGCGGGGGCTGCGTCCGCGTAGTCGTCGGCGTACGAATCGTCGGCGTACGAATCGTCCGAGTACGTTGAGTCGTCTTGCGCGTACGCGTCCTCGCTGGCGTACGTGTCTCCTGACGCGTACGAGTCGTCGGAGGCGTATGCATCGTCGGGTGCGCCGTTCGGGTACTGGCTCGAGTCTTCGTCCGACTGCTGGGACGCGTCGGTCGAATCCACGTCGTCGCAGCCGTCCGTGTCGGAGCTCGCCGCTTCGGTCGCTGCCGGATCGATCGATCCGGGCTCGCCGTAGCTGGCTTCCGCCGAGGCCGCGGCGGCATCGTCGGAACGATGTTCCTGCGCGCATTTCGCGGCGTCGTGCGCGCGCTGCTGGCGCTGCATGCGAGTCACGTCGTCCTTCATCGCGATGACGGTGAACGTCATGGCGAGGAACACGCCGACACCGGCGAACATGAATCCCTTCAAGTCCATGCGCGACCTATCGGCAATCGGCAGTGAACACTGAAGCGTCTACGGACTATGATCCGCAACCATGGTCATCATCCGAGCAACTCTCCGGCTTGCCTTCATCGTCGTGTTCGTGGCCGCCGCGGCCGCCCTGTTGAGCGGCTGCGGTTCCGATTCGTCGTCGAGCGACGATTCGACGTCGACCACGTCAACGACCCAACAGCGAGACGAATCGGTGGCGGACGCGTCCTCGATGGACGTCGCCGATCGCGACGGCATGTACGATTCCGCGCCAACGCAGAAGCTCGATTCCGCCAAATCGTACGTCGTGCGATTGAAGACGGACAAGGGCGACATCGACGTGAAGGTGGATCCGAAGGCCGCGCCGATCGCCGCCGCGAACTTCGTGTGGCTCGTGCAGCAAGGTTTCTACGACGGCACGACGTTCCATCGCGTGATCAAGGATTTCATGATCCAAGGTGGGGATCCGCTCGGCGACGGCACGGGCGGCCCCGGATACGAGTTGCAGGACGATCCGGTGACGGGCGAGTACGTTCGTGGCACCGTCGCGATGGCGAACTCCGGTCCGAACACGGGAGGCAGCCAGTTCTTCATCGTGCAGGGCACGAACGTGGGGCTGCCCAAGGACTACGTGATCTTCGGATCGGTCGACGACGCCGGCATGAAGGTCGTCGACGCGATCGCGAACGGCAAGGTGGAGATGGGCAGCGATCCGACCCCCTCGGTGCCGGTGGATCCAGTCACGATCACGTCCGCCACGCTCGTCGAGGGCAGCTGATCAAGCGATCTGTTCGTCGTCGTCGAACCGTCGTTTGACGACAGCGGTGGGCGCGTATAGCCGAATCCGTTCGGCGCGGCCCTTCACTTCGATGCTGTCGAGCCTCGTGAGTTGGCGCTGGAGGTCGAGCGGCAACGCCAGGAACGTGCTCTCGTCGAGCAGCGTGGGGATTCCCACGTCCCTGGTGGCGTGCTCGATGCGTGCGGCGCGATTCACGGTGTCGCCGATCGCGGTGAAGGCCAAGCGCTCGTCGTGACCGAGATTGCCAACCATCGCGGGGCCGGTCGCGATGCCGACGCCGATGCGAAATGGGGGGCCGCCTCTCGTGGCACGACGCAGGTTGCACTCGCGAACGCGCATCAGCAGGCGTGGGATCGTTCGCACCGCGCGCGCCGCGTGATCCGGCTGGTCGGACGGTGCGTTCCAGAACGCCATCAGGCCGTCGCCAGTGAACTTGTCGATCGTGCCGTTCTCTGCGAGCACCGCGTCGGTGAGCTCGCCGAGCAGCAGATTCAGCTCGTCGAACACCTCGCCGGGATCGGTGCGCTCCGCCCAGCTCGTGAATCCGCGCACGTCCAGGAACAGCACCGTCAGTTCGCGCCGCTCGCCGCCCGGGATCGCCGCGCCGTCACGAAGCGCGATATGCGCCACGTCGCGAGGGACATATCGTTCGAACGTGTCGAGCAGCCGGTCCGCGTCGCGTCGACCAGTGAAGTGGGAGTGCTGGAGCGCGAGCAATCGCCACGTGAGCGCTTGCCCCGCAAGCACGATCGCAAGCGCGGGAAGCGGGGTGTCGAGGAATGGACCAGCCGCTGCGACCGTCGCGGTGGGAAGTCCGGTCTCGAGCATCAGCATCGTCCCCACGGGAGTGTGTCGAAGCAGCGCGATCGCGCCGGTTGCCGACGCGGCCTGCGCGGCGAGCAGGCGCGCGAGGATCGTCAGCGACGCGCGAAGCGTCGAACCGAGCAGAACGGCGACGAGCACATGCCGTCCGGCGATGTCGTCGCCGAACGCGGTGCGCACAGCCAGCGCGGGGATCGCGATGGTGAGGGTGCCGGTCGCGACGTGATACACACGGGCGCTTGCCGTGGGCAGGTGCCGGGCGGCGCCGAGCGCGATGCATGCGCCGGCGGCTGCGGCGAGCACGGGATCGACTGCGAGCACGAGCAGCACATGAAAACCCGCGTTCGGCGCGGTGACGATTCGCGCGCCGTGCACGTCGAACTCGTAGCGGAAGCGATCGAACGCAAGGGCGAGCGCGGACGCGCCAATCGCCATTGCAATGTCGTCGGCCGCGGGCGCGTGGGCGTGCGCGAGCAGCATCGCGAGCAGCGTCGCAGCGGCCGCGCACCACAATGCACAGCCGATTCGAGCTGCGGCGACGAGCAGGCGAAGGGGCACGAATCGCGCATCGGCAGTGGCCGAGCGCCGCTTGAACTGCCCTGGAGTTGCGCATTCGCTCGCAGCGGCTATCGTGTTGCGTACAACCCGGCCGCGACGTTCGCGCT
Organism: Thermoleophilia bacterium; assembly: GCA_039811765.1. GTDB lineage: Bacteria > Actinomycetota > Thermoleophilia > Gaiellales > SKUG01 > JAGQUL01. The sequence goes on from JBDHZF010000024.1 coordinate 15,988, forward strand.
CCTCGCGCGATCGGCAGCGACCACGCCCGAGCACGAACGGGCCGGGAGCAGTCCGACGATGGAGGTGATCACGTTGATTTCAAGTCGTATTCCGGGGCTGCTCGCCCGCTGAATTCGCTGACTCGGCGGCATGGCCGCCGTCTCATCGCTGCTCACCCGGGGGCGTGACGCCTCCGCTGCAGCGGTCCAGGAGACGGACCGTGGCAGGAACGCCGGACTCGCGAGTTCGACGCCGGCGTTCCCGTGAGCGAGCAGCCCAACTACCGCGACGCTTCCGCGCGTCGCATCCGAGCAATCGACCCGGGGGTCGGACCGTCGCGAGCGGTTCGGCCCCCGGTAGTTTGTTCAGGGCGTGCCGTGATCGCACATTGCCACGACGGTGGGCCAGTCGACGAACGGCTGGGACGACGGATCCACCGTCGAGCCGTCGTCTGCGTACAGCGCGTGCTCGGTGAAGGTGCCGGGCGGGCATGCTGGGTCGAGGTACGACGTCGTGTAGCTGCGGAGCTCGCGCAAGGTGCCCGCGTCCGCGTCGAGCACCGCTTGCGTGCGGATGCCGCTCGCGTCGTCGAGATGGCCGAGCACCACGCCGGATCGACCGATGACGTCGGTTCCCATGCTCGCCTCGTCGATTCCGTGCATGCCGGCGAGCGCGCGCAGCATCGCCGAGCGCAGATCGGTTGGCACCTGTGGATCGACGATCCATTGCAGCGCCGCGCGGAACGCGAGCGTGTCGTGCGCGTCGGCGAATCCTGCTTCGTGCACGCTCGATCGAACGTCGTCCAGCAGCTGGTCCGGATCTCGTGAGGTCGCGTCGACCATCGCGGTGCTCTTCGCGTCGAGCGCGCCGCTCGCTTGATGGGTTGGGCCGCTCGCGAGCGACGCAGCGTTCGAATCGTCATGTCCGAGATCGATGCGCCCCACGATCGGCGCTGTCGATTCGGCGTTCGATCCGAACAAGGACGCAGCGGTCGAATCGAGCGGGTTGCTTCCAGCCCGCACGACCGAGCCGCTCGACACGCCGGAATTGGTCGCGGTGGAACCGCCGTCGCTCACCATCGCAACGCCGACGACGAGCAGGACCGCGGTACCCGAAGCAAGCGCAGGACGAAGGAACGATCCCCAACGCCGGCGGCGTCGCGACCCAGCTCCGGCCTTGGCGCGCTCTTCGTCCAGGATCGACTGCCAGATCCGCTCCTCGATTCTCGCCTGCATCCCGTCCGGCGGCTCGATCTCGTCCTTGCGAAAACGGCGCAGCAGCTGGAGGTCAAGATCGTCCACTGCGAACCTCCGTGTCCGTGGGGTCGTTCCCACCGAGCGCAGCGGTGGCGTCGACGCCGTGCGCGGCAAGCTGCTCCTGAACGATCCGCCGCGCGCGGTTCAAGCGAGAACGCACCGTGCCCACGGGAATGCCCAGCGACTCGGCGATGTCCTCGTACGACATGTCGTTCCACGCGAACATCAGCAGCGCTTCGCGATCGCCTGGCTTGAGCTGCTCGAGCGCCTTGGCGAGCACGCGCGATTGCGCGGTGGCGTCCAGCCGCGCCTCGGATGCGTCGTGGTCGTCGTGCGAGCGATCTTCCACCCCGTGCCGCTGGTAGGCGCGCAGCTGGCGAACCTCGCTTCGTGCTTGGTTTCGGAGCAGGTTCGTGGCGATGCCGAACAGCCACGGGCGCGCGTCGTCTCGCGTGGTGTCGAAGCGGTGGCGCTGGGCGAACGCTCGCGCGAAGGTCTCGCTGGTGATGTCCTCGGCCGTGTCGCGCCCCACGCGGCGAGCGAGGTATCCGAAGAGCACGCGCTGATGTCGTTGGACGAGGGGCATGAACGCTCGCGGTTCGTCGATCGAGCGGGCGATCAGCTCCGCGTCGGTCGGTTCGGCATCTGTTGACGGGTTTACCATGGTGTCTTGGTCGTCTGCCCGATCGAGGTTCACGCCCAACGTCGGAATTCGACGTGCCGCCACGATATCGGAGTTTCAAAGGCCGAGCAGCGCGGGACACGACGTTCCCGCGCCCACGTGCGCGCGTGCGACGGTCGCGCGAACGAGGAAGTGCTTGCGCGGCTCGAAGGGCCACCGCCAATACGCCGCCGACGCGATCTTCACGCCGAGGCGGTCGAGCACGAGGTGTGGATCGCACGCGTCGTGTCGATGCAGCCTCGTCCATAGCGAATCCGGGTCGGCGAGCACCTCGTCGATCGTCAACGGTTGGTCGTGCCCGGTGGACCAGCATGCGAGGTCGTGCACGTGCACCGCATGCCCGCCCGGCGCCAGCGATGCTTGGATTCGCTGCACGAGCGCGTTGGCGAGCGGGGGATCGTAGCGTCGCATCAGCTCGTGCTGGCGCTCGCCGCGCACGTCGAGGGCGAGAAGCCCGGCGTGCAGCAGCTGCGTGTAGAGCATGTCGCCCACGACGAGGTCGTAGTCGCCGTCGCCGAGCGGGCCGTACGGAAGCGGCAGCGCGTCGGGAAGCGGCTGCTTGTCGCGCACTGCGCGCAGGACGAGGTCGGGCGCGCCAGCGAGAACGTCCTCGACGACGGGGCGCACGCGGGCGCGCAGGTCCGCGGCGACGCGGGCGCGGGCGCGGGCGACGGCCGCCTCGTCGAAGTCGAACAGATCGACGTGCGCGGCGCGATGCGCGATCCGTTGCAGCGGCACGTCGTCGCCGCTGCCCGCACCCACGATCGCCACTCGCGCGTCGTCGCGGCACAACGGGTCGAGCACGTTCCAGAGCGCGTCGCGGACGACCGCCCACCGATCGAAGCGGATCTGCTGGTGCATCGCGTTGTTCGCTGCGTTCGCCTCGCGCGCGATGCAGGATTCGTCAGCCATCGATCAGCCCGCTCCGCCGCCCATCGCCTCGAGACGGCGGATGCGTTCTTCGAGCGGCGGGTGCGTGTCGAACAGTCCGCCGAGTCCGGAACGAAGTCCCGCGTGGTCGCGAAGCGGCGACTCGATGAACAGGTGCGCCGTTGCGCGAGTCACGCTGTGCAGCGGGGTGGTGTCGGCCGCGAGCTTGCGCAGCGCGGAAGCCAAGCCGTCGGCGTCGCCCGCGATGTCCACGGCGCTGGCGTCGGCGAGGTACTCGCGTTTGCGCGAGAGCGACATTTGCATCATCGCCGCGAGGATCGGCGCGAGGATCACCACCACGAGGCCCACGACGAGCGCGATCGCGCCGCCGCCGTCGCTCGAGCGTCGGCTGCCGCCGCCGCTCCAGAACGTGATGCGCATCAGCATGTCGCAGGCCAGCACGAGCGATCCGGTGAGCACCGCCACGAGCGACATGAGCTGCACGTCGTGGTTGCGAACGTGGGCGATCTCGTGCGCCATCACGCCCTCGAGCTCTCGCTTGTCGAGCAGCTCGAGCAGGCCTGTCGTCGCAGCGACGTACGCGGTTTGCTCGTTGCGTCCCGCCGCAAACGCGTTGGGAGAAGGATCCTCGATCAGGTAGACGTCCGGGGTTCGGGCCAGTCCTGCCGCGATCGCCGCGTTGTCCACCGCGTTCCACAATTCGCGGTGCTCGCTGCGCGTGATCGGCTTGGCGTGCGACACGGACGCGATCATCGATCCGGAGCCGCGCCAGGCGATCAGTCCGTAGACGATCGCGAAAATTCCCACCATTCCGGCGATCGACGGGTCGTAGCCCCACCAGATCGCGGCCATCACCGACACGATCAACATGCCGAAGCCGAGCAGCACGACGAGCGTGCGCCAGCGGTTGTCGCGAATCTGGTCGTGAACGGTCATCGGCGCGTGAATTACAGCACGTCGTGGAGGACCAGGTCCGGATGGTCGTTGCGGTAATGGTCGAGCGCCCAAGGCGACCCGAACGCGAGCAGCCGAACGCCGTGCGTGGACTCGAGCACGCGCATGCCGCTCGCGCGCGGCGGCACGCCGGGGTTGGATTCGTCCCATGCCACCGACACTTGCAGCGACAGCGGCGACAGGCCGATCTCCACGCCGAACTCGCCTGCCATGCGATGCGCGAAGACCTCGTACTGCAGGTCGCCCACGGCGGCGGCGATCGGACTTTGGATTCCCACCGCCGGTTCGACGTAGATCTGCACCACGCCTTCGTCGCCGAGCTGCGAGAGGCCCTGCTGGAACTGCTTGCGTCGTTGGATGTCGCGGTTGGAGACTTGGCGGAAGCGGTCCGGCGCGAACGTGGTGATGTGCGGGAAGCGCACGACCGGGCCAGCGTGGAGCGTGTCGCCGATGCGCAGGTCGCGTGATCCGGGAAGCACGATCACGTCGCCGGGCCATGCTTCTTCCACGGTGGCGCGGTCTTGCCCGAACGGTTCGACGGCGCGATTCATCACGATCGGTCGACCAGTTCGGGCGTTCGACACCTTGTCGCCGCGTTCGAACGAACCGGAGCAGATGCGCATGAACGCTGCGACGTCGCGATGGCGCTGGTCCATGTTGGCTTGCAGCTTGAACACCTGCGCGCTGAACGGCGCGTCGAGCGGTCGTGGCGCGCCCGTCGAATCGGGGCGCGGCGCGGGCGCGGGCGCGAGCTCGCGCAGGGTGTCGACGAGCTCGGCGACGGCGAACGAGTTGGCCGCGGATCCGAACAACATGGGGGTCTGGTCGCCGGCGAGGAACTTCTCGCGGTCGAATCCGCCGGCGGCTTCGCGCGCGAGCTCGAGGTGCTCGACCGCTTCGTCCCATTCGTTCTCTTGGAATCCGCGAGCTTCCCACGGGGCTTGCTCGCGATCGGGACGAGACGAATCGTCGGGGTGGACGATCCCGGCGAACGAGGCCGCGTTGCCGGCGGGCCAGCTGAGCGGCACGACCTGCAGGTCGAGCTCCTGCTCGACGTGGTCGAGCATCTCCATCGCGTCCATCGATGGGCGATCGATCTTGTTGACGAAGGTGATGATTGGCAGGCGGCGCGCGCGGCACACCTCGAACAGGCGACGCGTCTGCGGCTCGATGCCCTTGGCGGCGTCGAGCAGCATCACCGCGGAGTCGACCGCGCTCAGCACGCGGTAGGTGTCCTCGGAGAAGTCGCCGTGGCCAGGCGTGTCGAGCAGGTTGATCACATGCCCGTCGGTCTCGAGGCGCACCGCGCTGGACGCGACGGAAATGCCGCGTTCGCGTTCCATCTCCATCCAGTCGGTCACGGTGCCGCGTCGTTCGCTGTCGCCGCGCGTGTGCACGGTGCCGGCGCGTCCGATCATGTCGGTCGCCTTGAGCAGTTGCTCGGTGAGCGTGGTCTTGCCCGCGTCCGGGTGCGAGATGATCGCAACGGTGCGGCGCAGGCTCGCCTGCTGGCGGATCGTTTCGGGGGAGGCCATCGACACGATCCTATCGCTCGCGGTCGAAGAAACCGGATCGTGCGACGCATGTTCGGGTGGGCGGCACGTGTTTGCCGGCACACGACGACGCATTCGGGCCACTGTCGAGCGAATCCGCGTATTCAGTCGTCGTTTTCGCTCGATAGTGCCCGGGTGGATTTGGATGGGCTTGTTGCATTTCGTTCAGCGTGTTATGGTCAACCCATGGCCACGCTCGCGCAATACTCGAACTCGCTCCACGCGGCCCCTGCCGTGGAGCGGCCACGCGCTGGCACGGGATCGCGCTGGTTCGGAATCGCGATCTACGCCGGGATCGCCGTGCTCGTGGTGATCGCGGCGATCGTCTCCGCCTGAGCGGGCAGGAGCGCCGATGGTCGCGTGCGCCACGCCGGCCCTCGATGCGTCGCGCGAGCGTCGAGAGCGGGACGCAATGCGGGCCACTCGTCCGCGAGGATCGAATAGACAGCGGTGTCGCGCTGCGTGCCGTCGCGACGCGTGAGATGCCGCCGCAGCACGCCCTCGAAGGTCGCGCCGAGCGCTTCGATCGCGCGGCGTGATCGCTCGTTGCGAGCGTCGGCCTGAATGTGGACGCGGTCCACTCCGAGTGTGGTGAACGCGTGGTCGAGCAGCAGCAATTTCGATTCCGCGTTCGCGCCGCTGCCGCGCGCGTCCTCGAGCAGCCACGTGGTGCCGATCTCCACCCGACGATTCGCGAGGTCCACGTTCAGCAGGCGGGTCGATCCGAGCAGTCGGCCGTCGATCGCGTCGCGAATCGTCCAGCAGCGTTCGGTTCCACGGCGTGCGCAGCGAAGCGCGTCCTCGAGCCACGTAGCGGGGGTGATGTTCGGTCCTGTCGGGGGGCGCAGCAGCAGCTGCCATGCCGGGTCGTCGGGGACTCGCTCGAGTTCGGGCAGGTCGCGACGGGTCAGTGGTTTCAGCGTGACGAATAGTCCGCGAAGCGTGCGAGCGCGAGGAACGAGGATCGTCGAGCGGCGGTCGTCGAGCATGCTGCTCTCCCGGCGACTACGCGCGTCCCGCCCCGATCCGGGTCGCTGTCGACTCCATGATTGCCGGGCGCGACGTTCGCGCAAGCGCCGAACGATGAAGCGTTCGTGAAGGTCACACTGGAGCTGCGGCGGCGTCGAGCTCCATCAACGTCGCGCTGACGTGCCGAATCGCGGCGATTCGCTCCTCGAAGCCGAGCATCATCGCGTAGGCGTCGGCCTGCACTCGATCGATGCCCAGGTCGTCGAGGTACTCGTCGGACGCCCATTCACGAAGTGCGCGTCCGAGCAGGTACGCGTCGAGCCGGTCCTCCCACGGCACCACGGGCGGGTTGGCGACACTGCGTTCGACGGCATCACGGTCCACCTTCTTTGCGGCGGGCTGGATCTGCTCGCCCGGGGCGTACGGGTTCTGACGATCGCCGAGTGGAGTCGCGGGTCGTTGCAGCGGGTCGCCGCCGCGCGCCGCGGCATCGCTCATGTCCTGCCACGTGCCCCCTGCGAGCGTGTCGGCGGGCGAGACGGGGCGTCCGTCCGGTCCGGCGGCCACGGTCTTCGGTTCCTGCGTGTTCGGTGTCTTTGGCGCCGGCCCCGCCTCGCGCTTGGCCTGCGCGGCGGTGATCTCGCCCTTCGCCACCTGCTTGGCGAGTTCGCTCGCCTTCGCGTCGTCGATGCGGCCTGCGGCAGTGCCACGGCGCAGCAGGTCGGCGATCGTCACCGACAGGTCGCCCGCTTCGAGGCGGTCCTGCACGTCCTGTGGAAGGTCCAGCAGCTTGAGGTGCGTGGTCGCCCATGCGGGGCGCAGGCCGAGCGAGCGTGCGAGCGTCGCGGCGTCCATGCCGTCGTTCAGGTCGAGCAGCAACCGAAGCGCTCGCGCGGCCTGCAACGGTTCGAGCGGCACGCGCTGCACGTTCTCGGTGAGCATCAGCGCGTAGACCTCGGCTTCGGTGAGCCCCTCGCGCACCTCGCACGTGATCGACTCGAAGCCGTCGACATCGGCATCCACGATCGAACGCAGCGCGGCGTGCCGGCGATGCCCGGCGATCAAGCGATAGTGGTCGAGATCGGCGTCGGCGTCGCGCGGCAACGCGCCGTCCGCGTCTGCGTCGTCGTTCCACGGGCGCACGAGCAGCGGCGTGAGCAGGCCCACTTCGCGGATCGAGAGCGCGAGTTCTTGGATCTCGGGCAGGTCCGTGCGGATGTTGTCGCCGGGGTGCACCTGGTCCAGCGGAATCGCTCGAGCTGCATGCGTGCGCGTGGCGAGGTCCGGCCGCGCGGGCTGCTCGCGCAGCTCGGCACGATTGCGCTCGCGCCGCTTCGCTGCTTTCGCCTCGGCGCGCTGCGCCGCAGCCTCGTCTGCCTCTTGGAGTTTGTCGACGTCGCCCATGGGGAGCAGTGTACGGACGGGGTCGGTCGCAATCCGCTACCGACCGCGGGAAGCGGCATCTGTTAGGTTCGTCGATCGAATCAGGCGTTCGTCGAATCGAATGCCGCGACTCGCGGAGGAAGCCGTGCGAGCCTCGCCGAAGGTGGTCAACGACGAGCTGCGCGCCACGTTGTGGCAGACCGCCGGCGTGGCCGTGCGTGCACGCGTCGGTGATCTCGAGGATCTCGTCCGGCGCATGTTCGTCAGCCCGCTCGACGCCGCGCAGCTGGCGTCGCACGCGATTCCCATCGCGCACTCCATCGCGGGCAGCGCCGGCGTGTTCGGCGTTCCGCGCGCCGCGAGGTCCGCGAACGAGATCGAACGAGCGCTGCGCGCATGGCGCCCGGGCGAGCCGCTTCCCGCCTCGATCCGGTACGAACTCGACGTCGTGCGCGAGGCCATCGACGCGTCGCTCGAGGTTGCCACGTGATCGATCGAGAACCCGTCGACGTGGTCGTGGCCGACGATCACGAGCTCGTCCGTGCGGCGCTCGTGACGCACCTGCACGGAACTGGATGGCTGCGCTGCGTAGGCGAGGCCGGCGCGGGCGCCGAGGCGATTTCCCTCGTTGCGACGCTGCGACCAGCGATCGCGCTCGTCGACCTTGGTTTGCCGGACATGACCGGGTTCGACGTTGCTCGGGCCATCGCCATCGAGGCGCCCGAAACGCGAGTGTTGCTGGTGTCGTCGCGAATCAGCGTCGAACTCGTCCATTCGGGATTCGATGCTGGCGCGTGGGGCTATTTGTCGAAGGTCTCGTCTGTGGAACTCCTGTCGGACGCGGTTCGTTCGGTGATGGACGGCGTTCGGTACGTCGATCCGGAAGCCGGCGCGTTGCTCGCGCCCGCCGTGAGCGGGTTGCTCGCGGACGACGAGATTCGCGTGCTCGAGCACATGGTGGCAGGACGAGACGACGCCGCGATCGCCAGCAGGCTGCGCGTGTCCGTGGACGAGGTCGCGGCGGCGGTGGCGTCGCTGCTCGACAAGCTCGAATGCAGTTCCCGCGCGGCGGCGATCGATCGTGCGATCCGGCAAGGACTCGCCGAGTGACCAGCGGCCTATGATGCCGCCATGAGCGACGACAACGCGATCGACATAACGGGACTCGTCAAGCGATTCGGGCGCGTGCGGGCGCTCGACGGTCTCGACCTTCGCGTCGCGCGCGGCGAGATCCACGGCTTTCTCGGGCCCAACGGCGCCGGCAAGTCCACCACCATTCGCGTGCTGCTCGGAATGTTGCGCGCCGATGCCGGCCGCGTGCGGATGCTCGGGGGCGATCCGTGGCGCGACAGCGTCGCGCTGCACCGCCGCATCGCCTACGTGCCCGGTGACGTGTCGCTGTGGCCGAACCTCTCGGGCGGCGAGGCGATCGACATGATCGGGCGCATGCGCGGCGGCTTCGATCCCGCTCGCCGCGACGCGCTGCTCGAACGGTTCCGGCTCGATCCCGGCAAGCGCATCTCGTCGTACTCCAAAGGGAACCGCCAGAAGGTGGCGCTCGTCGCGGCCCTCGCGGCCGACGCCGAGCTGTACCTGCTCGACGAGCCCACCGCGGGCCTCGACCCGCTCATGAACGCGGCGTTCGCCGAGAGCATTCGCGACGCGGTCGCGAGCGGCGCGACCGTGCTGTTGTCCAGCCACGTGCTCGCGGAGGTGGAGGAGCTATGCGAGCGCGTCACGATCATCCGCGACGGGCGCACGATCGAGACGGGAAGCCTCGCCGAGATGCGGCACGCGACCCGGACGACCATCACGGTGACCACCGCCAGCGCGGTCGACGGACTCGACGACATGGACGAGGTTCACGATCTGACGCGGCTCGACGAGGCCGGAACTCGCCTGCGTTTCGCGGTGGACGCCGGCCACATCGGCGCCGTGCTCGACGTGCTCGCTCGCCACGACGTGCGCGAGCTGGTCAGCACGCCACCGTCGCTCGAGGAGCTGTTCGCGCACTATTACCATGAGCATGATGAGGTGCGCGCGTGACGGGGCTCGAGGGCACCGGCGCGCTGTTGCGCCTCGCGCTCCGGCGCGACCGATTCGTGCTGCCGGCATGGATCCTCGTGGTCGGCCTGATCGTCTGGGCTCAAGGCAGCGCGCTTGCCGAAGTCATGCCGACGCACCAAGACAGGGTCGCATATGCGTCGACCTTCGGCGCGAGCGCCGCGGCCCGCATGTTCGGCCCGATCGACGGCCCGTCGCTGGGCTCGGTGTTCATGATCAAGATGTTCGTCTTCGTGGCGATCGTGATCGCAATTTTCAGCTCGATGCTCGTGGTGCGGCACACGCGTCGCAACGAGGACACGGGGCGGCTCGAGCTGGTGCTCGCCACTGCCGTGGGGCGACGCGCGAGCCACGTCTCGGCGCTGCTGCTCGCGCTGATCGCCGCCATTGGATTCGGCGTGGCGACGTTTCTCGCGCTGCTTGCGCACGATGGCGTCGACCATTCCGGGGCGCTGATCGTGGCACTGTCGTGGGCAGGCATCGGGATCACGTTTGCGGGTCTCGCAGCGCTTGTGGGTCAGGTCGCATCGAGCAGCAGGATGACGAACAGCATCGTCGGCATCTTCGTGGCGATCTCGTTCGTGCTGCAGTCCGCGGGTTCGGTGCTCGGCGACGTGTCGAGCGATGGCCTGTCGATCCGCATCGGCGCGGCTTCGTGGCTGTCGCCGATCGGGTGGGGACAGCTCGCCTACCCGTTCTCGCAGCAGCGATGGTGGGCACTCTCGCTGTACGCAGGTGCATTCGTCGCATCTGGCGCGATCGCGCTGGCGCTCGCCGATCGGCGCGACTTCGGTCGTGGAATGATCCCGGAGGGGCGCGGCCGCAGCGAGGCGTCGCGATCGTTGTCGGGGCCGCTCGGACTCGCGCTTCGCCTCGATCGTTCGGCAATCGTCGGGTGGGTGCTCGGCACGGTCGCGATGGGCGCGACCGGCGGCGCGTTCGCGAACTCGATGGGGGACTTCGTTGGCTCCAACTCGCAGGCGCAGCGCATCTTCGAGGCGCTCGGCGGCGCAAGCGCGATCACCGACGCGCTGCTGTCGATCATGACGACGTACGTCACGCTCATGGG
>JBDHZF010000025.1:0-26350 GCA_039811765.1 Thermoleophilia bacterium
CATAGTCGCGAGCGCGAGCGCGACGAACGCGATGGTTTTCGCACGCGCGCGCGTGAACGATTTCGAGACAGTCGAGCGAGCTGGGGAGAAACGCATGGAACACTGTTTATCACAGTTCGCCGGCGGGGCAAGGCACGCAAGTTAGATCATGTTGGGTCGCATGCAATTCGAGGTGGGCCACGTGCGCGGCCGTGCGTCCGACGTGGTTTTTCGGCGTGTGGCCGTTGAATTCTGAACAATTCTCACCCGCGGGTGGCATTCCCGGCGAGTGTTTTCACGACTCGATGGCCTTGACCCCTTGCGGTGCATGCTCCTATGGTTCGCTCTCTGATGGCCTCCCCATCGACATCACGCCGCTCCAGCGCGGCGCTGCTGCTCGCCGTGACGCTCCTGCTCGTCGGTTTCGCCGCCGCGATCGCCTCCGGCGCGACAGCAGCTGACGACGTCGCTTCGCTCGCCGCGCGACTCGCCAAGGACGCGGACTCGCTGGCCGCCGCCCGCGCCGAGCATGCCGACGTCGAAGACCAGCTCGTCGCGATCCGCGCCGAGCATCGTCGCCTGCGCACCGAGGTGGAAGGTCGCCTCGTCGCGATCTACAAGTTCGGTGGCGGCGGCAACGCGATCGAACGCATCGCGTCCGGCGAGTCGGTCGCGGACGTCGGGCGCACGCTCGACGCGCTCGACTTCGTCGCGAAGAACGACGCCCGCCTGCTCGCGCGCTGGCAGCGACTCGATCGCAAGCGTCGCGCGCTGCTGAAGCGCCGCGCCGCGCTCGAAGACTCCATCGACCGGCTCGAAGACCGCGTGTCGCGAACGCGCGAGCGCCTCAGCGCCGCAGAAGCACGGCTCGCCGCGGCGCGGCGCGAGGCCGAGCGCCTGGCGCGCGTGAAGGAGAACCCGCTCATTCCGCATTACGCCAGGCCGGAGAACGCCGCCGCGGCAGCGACCGGCGCGAAGGTCGCCACCAGCCAGCAGCCCGTCGGGTATTCCGAATCCGGGATGGCGTCCTACTACCACGACTCGTTTGCCGGAGAGAAGACCTCGGACGGCGAGACCTACGACCCGAACGCGTTCACCGCCGCCCACCCGACCTTGCCGTTCGGCACATGGGTGACGGTGACCGGCCCGACCGGATCCGTGCAAGTGCGCATCAACGATCGGGGTCCGTTCGTCGGTGGTCGCGTGATCGACCTGTCGCGCGCCGCGGCGCAAGCGATCGGCGTCACGCTCTCGCCCGTCACCATCAGCGTCGTCGCCTGACCCGGCGCAGTCGCGGCGCCCAAGAACGAGCGCCGCGTGCGCTTCGGGCGCGCATGGGTGTAGGTTCGGACGCGAGCGATTCCCGCTGCCCCGAACGACCCAGGAGGTCCCGCGATGATCGTCACCACCAAAGAACTGTTCGCGCACGCATACGGCAAGTACGCCGTCGGCGCCTACAACATCAACAACCTCGAGCAGGCGATGGGCCTGTTCCGCGGCAACCTCGGCAAGCTCGAGAGCGCGGATGCCCCGGTCGACGCGGCCGTCGCGGCGCCGTTCATCATCCAGATCTCGCGCGGCGCGCGCAGCTACACCGACAAGCGCATGCTCGAGGCGGTCATCCGCGGGGCGGACGAGGTGTTTCCCGAGGCCGTGTTCGCGGTGCACCTCGATCACGGCACCGAGGAGGCCTGCTACGACTGCATCGACAGCGGCTTCTACAGCTCGGTGATGATCGACGCCTCGCACGAGGACTTCGAGGAGAACATCGCGATCACCAAGCGCGTGGTCGAGCGCGCGCACGCAAAGGGCATCGTGGTGGAGGCCGAGCTCGGGCAGCTCGGTGGCGTCGAGGAGGACATCGAGGTCTCCGAGGAGCACGCGAGCCTCACCGATCCGGAGCAGGCGGTCGAGTTCGTCAAGCGCACGGGCTGCGACTCGCTGGCCGTGGCGATCGGCACCTCGCACGGCGCCTACAAGTTCGCCGGCGGCCAGGGCCTGCACTTCGATCGCATCGAGGCGATCCAGAAGCTGCTGCCGGGCTACCCGCTCGTCATGCACGGTTCGTCGAGCGTGCCGCAGGAATGGGTCGAGCGCATCAACGCCGCGGGCGGCGACATGCCGGGCGCGAGCGGCGTGCCGGAGGACCAGTACCTGCCGGCCGCGAAGCTCGGCGTGACGAAGGTGAACATCGACACGGACGGCCGCCTCGTGTGGTGCGCCATCCACCGCGAGTTCTTCCGCGACAAGCCGAGCGAGTTCGACCTGCGCGGTCCGGGCAAGCCGTTCATGGCGGCGTACGCCGAGTTCATCGCGCACAAGAACCGCAAGCTCGGCAGCGCCGGCCAGCTCGCGAGCGTGAAGGATTCGCTCGCCGTCACGGCCTGACGCATCGTTCTCGAGGGGTGTCGGGGCTCGGGCTCCGGCACCCCTCGATTTCTTCCGGGGCAGGGGCCACTTACCGCGGCGCGGCGCATAATCCTGCGTTTGTCTATAGGATTGGTAGGGTATTGCCGAATCGGCATTCGACCCCACCAAGGAGCACCCTCCCATGACCGTCCTGCTCGGCGATATCGCCCCCGACTTCGATGCAAAGACCACGATCGGCCCGATCAGCTTCCACGACTGGATCGACGGCTCGTGGGCCGTGCTGTTCTCGCACCCCGCCGACTTCACGCCCGTGTGCACCACCGAGCTCGCCGCCGTCGCGCGATTGCTGCCGCAGTTCGAGGAGCGCAACGTGAAGGTGGCCGCGGTGAGCGTGGACCCGCTCGACAAGCACGAGGCGTGGAAGGCGGACATCGAGAAGATCGCCGGCCGCGAGCTCGGCTTCCCGCTGGTGGCCGATCCCGACCGCGAGATCAGCACCGCCTACGGCATGATCCATCCGTCGGCGTCGGCGACCGCCACGGTTCGCTCGGTGTTCGTGATCGGCCCGGACAAGCAGGTGAAGCTCACGCTCACCTACCCCGCCTCGACCGGCCGCGACTTCGGCGAACTGCTGCGCGTCATCGACTCGCTGCAGCTCACCGCCGAGCACCAGCTCGCGACTCCCGCCGACTGGCGCGCCGGCGACGACGTGGTGATCACCCCCGCCGTGAGCGACGAAGAAGCGATTGCGCGCTTCGGCGAATACGACGCCGTCACGCCGTACCTGCGCATCGTGCCGGCGCCGGTCGGCTGAGCGGACGGAGAGTTGGACCATGGCATCGCGTCGTAGTCCCTCGTTCGTCGACGAGCGCGTCGCGCGGATCGGCGCGGCACAGGTTGCCGCGCTGGCCGTGCTCGCGCTCGTTGCGCGGTGGTGGTGGGTCGCGCCGTTGCTCGCGCTCGGATTCCTCGGCCGCGTGAGCGGCGGAGCGCGCCGATCGCTCGCCGGTCAGCTCGCGCTGCGCGTCGCGCCTCGCTTCGGCGCGCGACGACCCGTGCCCGCGCCGCTCGCGATCCTCGTGGTCGCGGCGGGGCTCGAGGCGATCGTTGGGTTCTGCGTCGGGTGCCGCGTCTTTGCCGTGCTCATGCGCGTCGGCATCGTCCCTCGCGAGGTGTGCGAGCGCTGCGTCGCCGACCCCGATCGCGGGATGGGCGCGGCTCAGCTTCCGTCGTAGACGTCGCCCGTGGGCGGCGTGCGCACGAGCGTGCCTGCGGCGACGATCTTGCCCATGGCGCGCTCGACCGCGCCGTTGACGACGGCAGCGTCTACGGTCGCGCCGGTAGACGATCGGGACATCTCGGTGATCGCGTCCAGCACGAGCGCCGCCGCTTCACGTGCATGGCTCACCGCGCCGGTCGGGATGCCCGCCGGGAGCGTGCCGAGCTCCAGCAGGCCCTTGTGGAGCGCCTCGCTCGCGGCGTGCAGGTTCATGAGCGTGCGGTCGGTGCGCTCCGGCGCTGCCACGTCCGTGCCGTGCACGTACGCGAGTCGCGTGTGGGCGACGTTGAGCTGGCCGTTGTAAGCGGTGAGGCGAGCGGCGTCGCTCGCGAGCGGGGAGATCTGCATGCGAACATGGTCGCATGGTCGGGCGGTCGCGTGCGGCGCCGGCTCGGTCAGCCCAGCTCGCCGGCGCCGCGCTGGGCGTCCGGTCGCAGATGCTCGTCGGCGCTCGGCGGCTCGAAATCGTGCGGCATGGCCGGCACGCCGGGAAGCGGCGCGGCAGGAGGCGGCGCGAGCTCGCCGTTCGGCGAGGGCTCGTGGAAGATCCCGGCTGCGCTGGACGCGCGCGCGGCTGCTCCGACCTGATCGGGATTCACTCCCGTCGACCTCCGTGGTGGCTGGGATGCGGCGGTGCGAGCGCCGCATGGTGTCCGTTCCTCGCGAGAACGCACAGATTCGTTCCAGCCCATCGTGCGACGAGGCGCGGCAGTTGTCGAGTCGCAGATCCTCGAACCATCCGCTCGGTGTTGCTCCCGGCGCGCGCATGCGAGGATGAGGCCGACCCATGGCCGATTTTGATCCCGATCCCGATCCCGGTGCGACGCAGCTTCGCGTTCGCGCGAATGTGCCCGTCGAGCATCGCGCGAAGGCCGCATGGGCGCTCGAGGCGCTGCTCGCGCGTGCGCGCGTGCGCGCGTGGAATCTGGTGGATGGGGACGGCGTGGCGGCCGCGGACGCCGACCTCGAGCTGCCGGCCGATCCTGCGCAGTGGCGTTTCACGACCGAACCGCCCAACGCCGATCGCGATCCGCTCGCCGCTGCTTTCTGGTGGCTCGCGCGCGTGGAGGAACTGCTCGCGCCCGACGACGCGTTCGACGAGCACGGGCGCTTTCGCGCCGCTGCCAGCGCGATCATGCTCGCAGGGGACCCGTTTGCGACGCCAGTGGACGACATCGCGCTCTCCCTCGTCGATCGCGTCGAACCATGGCGCGTTCCGCTCGCCGCCGACGAGCCCGGGTGGCGAGTCGTGCTCACCCACGACATCGATCTGCCGTGGCGGTGGACACGCGCTGGCAAGCGCCGCGCCCTGCGCAGCGTGCGCGACAACGTGCGCATCGGGCGCCTCGGCGCCGCCGCGCGCACGACGGCCGCGCTCGCAAGAAGCGTCCTGCCCGGCGATCCATGGGACAACCTCGCGAAGGTCGTGCAGCTCGAGCAGCGTTTCGGCGCGCGTTCCACGAACTACCTTCTCGTTGGCGCGCACGCGCCCGCGGACGGCGACGCCCAGCTGCACCAGTTCGGCGCTGGGTATGCGGACGAGGTCGCGGCCGGGCTGCTCGACACCGGCGTCGGCCTGCACGGCAGCTACACCACCAGCGAGCACCCCGAACGACTCGTCGACGAGCGCGCGATCGTGCACGAACGCACCGGCCAACGTGTGGAACACCATCGCTTCCACTACCTGCGTCACCGACCCGTGCGCGACTGGCCGATGCTCGCTGCGGCTGGGCTGGCGAGCGACGCCTCGCTCGGATTCGCCGAACAACCCGGCTTTCGCGCGGGCACCGCCCACCCGTTCCGGGCCTGGGACCACGAGCGCGACTGCGCGCTGGATCTCGTCGTCCTGCCCTTTGCCGTGATGGACAGCACGTTCGACGATCGATACATGCCGCAGGGGCGCGCGGAGCGGCTCGACACGATTCGCCGCGTGCTCGCACGCGTGCGCGACGTGGGTGGCACGGCCACGTTGCTGCTGCACAACGATCGGCTCTGCAACATCGACGACGACGGCTGGACGCGCCAATATCGCAAGATCCTCGCCGCGATCCGCGAACACGGCGGCCGCGCCTGCGACGCCGAGGAGGCAGTCGCTGCCTACCGAGCCCTGCTCCCCTCCCAAGACTGATCGCCACTTTGTGCCAACGGGTCTGCCAAAGTGGCGACGAGTTGTGGGGAAGGGCGCGCGGGCGGGGGCGAACCTGCGAGAATCTGCCGGCGATGGCTTCCTCCCCACACGCAGCCGACGCGACCTCGACCTCGTCGCAGGGCGCGTCACGTCCACCGTTCTTCATCGTGGGCAGCGACCGCTCCGGCACCACCATGCTGCGGCTCATGCTCGATCGCGCGCAGGACGGCCCGGCGATCCCGCCCGAGACGATGTTCGTCACCGATTTTCGCGGCGTGCTGCGCGAGGGCGGCCTCGACGACCACGACCGCGCGCGCGAGTTCACCCGCAAGGTCTGGGCGCACCCGCGCGTGCAAATGTGGGGCATCGAAGGCGAGCCCGAGCTGCCGCCCGAAGGGCTCTCGCACACGGACGCGTTTCGTTGGGCGGTGGAGCAGCCGTTCCTCGCCTACATGCGCCGCGACGGCAAGACGTGGTGGGCCGACAAGACGCCGCCGAACATCGACCACGTCGAGCTGCTCGCCGAAGTGTTCACGGGCGGGAAGTTCGTGGAGCTCGTGCGCGACGGGCGCGACGTCACGCTCTCGATGCTGACGATGCCATGGGGCGACAACAACGTCTGGTCGTGCGCGAATCGCTGGGCGCATTGCATTCGCGAGGGCGAGCGCCAACGCGCCGCCCGACCGAACGACATGCTGCTCGTTCGCTACGAGGATCTCGTCACCAACCCGAGCCAGCAACTGCGGCGCGTGAGCTCGTTCCTCGGCATGGCGTACGACGACGACATGCTCGCGGTGGAGAAGACCGACACCAGCAAGCTCCAGCACCAGGATTGGTTCTCGAACCTCTGGCAGGGCATCAACACGAGCGCGATGGACAAGTGGCGCACGAAGATGAGCGAGCACGACCAGCGCGTGTTCATCGCTGCCGCTGGCGACGAGCTTCGGCTGCTCGGCTATGACGACGCAGGGGTCGAACCTGCGGAGATCTCGCCGCTGCAGCGTCGCCGCTTCGCGATCGGGAACTTCGCGAAACGGCTCGTGAACTTCGTGCGACTTCGAATCGTCACGGAGCGCGGCGCGGAGATCCGCTACGTGCTCAAACGTCGGCTGTCGAGGCGATAGGGCCACCACGCGACGATGGACCAGCTGCTCGATCAGGTGCTCGTGCTCGTGACCGCCGTCGTGCTGCTCGGCGTACCGGGCTGGGCGCTCGTCACGCTGTTGCGATTGCGCGCGGTGCTGCCCGACACGCTCGCGGTGCCGGCCGGGGCGCTTCTTGGCGCGCTCGTCGCGTCGCTGGGGACGGGGGTGCAGCTCGCGACCGAATCGCCAGTGCGGGTGGGCATGGGCGTGCACGCGGGCGTGTCGATCCTGCTCGCCGCATGGGCGGTGCTCGCGCAGCGCCGGCGCGCGCGGCGCGGCGATCGGGTGATTCCGGTCGCGCGCGGATGGTCGCTCGCCACGAGCGCGAGCGTGCTGGTCGCCGCGGCGATGGCGTGGGTGATCCGCGGCTCGGTGCGGCTCGACGGCCTGTACCACATCGCGCTCTCGCGCAAGCTCGTGGAACTCGCGCACCCGAACTTCGACAACGTGAACCGCTTCGCCGACGGCGGCCCGAATCCGGCGTACGCATTGCCGGGCTGGCACGCGCTCGTGGGCTGGTGCGGCTGGATCACGCACGTGGATCCGGTGGTGGCGTGGGAGATCATGCCGGTGCTCGTGGTGGCGGTGGGCGTGCTCGCCGCGGGCGGGCTCGCGCGCGTGCTGCTAGCGAGCTCGCAGGCGGAGCCGGTGGGCGCGTTCGCGTGGCTGCTCACGCGCGTACTGTTCGCGCGGCGCGAGGTCGACGGCGACGCGATCCGCTACGGCGCGGTGCCGGGGCAGGTCACGTTCGAGCTGGCGTTCCCTGTAGTGGTGGCGGGTGTGGCGATCGCGCTCACGAGCGAGGATCGACGCGCACGGCGCGGCGGGCTCGCAGCGGCGTTCGTGGGGATCGTCGCGACGGTGATCTTCCACGCCAACTACCTGCCGTACGTGGTGATCGTGGGCATCGGCTACGCGGCGTGGTGGCTGATCGCGGCGCGCCGCCGTGGCGCGCGCCTGCACGATGTGCGCCGGCTGCTCGCAGTCGGCGGATGGATCGCGGCGATGAGCGCCGGCTGCATGGCGGTGGTGCTGCCGCTGCTGTCGCGCCTGGAGAACTTCGGCAACGCGCCGGACGACGACCGCATCGACTACCACCTCACGCACACGTTCGGCCTCGAGCACGTGCGCGGCGGGCACGCGTACGAGATGCTCGGCTTGCCGGGGCTCGTGGCGATCCTCGCGATGCCGTGGCTCGCGTGGCGCTGGCGTGATCGTCGCGCGCCGAGCGCGATCGCCTGGGGTGGTGCCACGGCGCTGATGGCGTTCGGTTTTCTGCCGCCACTCTTCCAGCTGCTGCGCGCGAGCGGTTCGCTCACGCTGCTGCTGCGCATCAATCACCCGATCGGGGAGTTGCTCGTGGTGGCGCTCGCCGCGCTGGTGCTCGAGCTCGCCGCGATCGTGACCGCGCGCGGGTGGACCCGGCGGCGCCAGTGGGTGACCGGCGGCGTCGTCCTGCTCGCGATGTGGGCGACCGGCGTGGTGATGGGCTACGACAAGTTCAGCCCCGACGCGTTCGGCTACCTCGCGTTCGTCGCGCTGCTCGCAGTGGTGGTGGCGAGCGCGGTGGGGCGGCGCCCGCTCACGGCGGCGGTGCTGCCGCTCGTGCCGCGCGCCCGCGTGGCCGGGGTGTCCGTGCTGCTCGCGCTCGGGCTGGCGTTCCCGGTGGGCGCGATCTCGATCAAGCGCGGCATCGAGAACGCGGATTCGCCGGCGGGCGTGGCGCAGGGCGACCTGATCTGCCTCGGCGGCGACGTGGCCGACTCCCTGCGCGAGCTCAAGCCCGGGACCGTGGTGCTGAGCGATCCGGTGTCGAGCTTCCGCGTGATGGCGCTCGCGCCCGTGTACGTGGTGGGCGACTACAAGGTGTGGAACGCGGCGACGTCCGACAACCGCGCCGAGGAGCGACTCGCCGACGTGAACCGCTTCTTCGACACCTCCCGCAGCGATGCCGAGCGCCTGCAGGTGCTGCGCGACCAGGGCGTGGACTACCTGCTCGTGGACCTGCAGGACTCCCGCTGGCTGGATCCGAGGTGGGCCGACGAGCCTGCAACGAAGGCGGTCGATCGCGCGTGGCGCGGGCTGGATTCCTTCGCCGACGTGCAGACCTACGACGGCGGCTCCGCGGCGCGCCTGGTACAGCGCAACCCCGCGCCGTTCGAGCTGCTCGCGAGCGACGAGCGCGGCGAGGACGCCGCCAAGCCCGACCCGACGCCCGACGTGGACCAGCCGTGCCAGTCGTATGCGCTGTGGAAGGTGGACGAGGCGGCGATCGACGCGACGCGTTCAGTCGCCGAGGTCCTTGTCAAGACGCGCTCCATCGGTGGTCCGGATCGCAACCGCGTCTCGGTGGTGGTCGACTGATGTACCGCCGCATCCTGCAGCTCGCCGGGCACAGCGTGGTCTACGGCATCGGATCGGTCGCCTCGAAGGTGATCGCGATCGTGCTGCTGCCGATCATCACCGCCTACCTCACGCCGCGCTCGTACGGCATCAGCGAGGTGGTGATGACGCTCGTGCTGTTCACGAGCGCGCTCGTGAAGCTCGGGCTGCAGAACGCGATGATGCGCTTCAGCTACGACGCGCCCGAGCATGAGCGCGACGACGTGGCCGGCCGCGTGGTGCGCACCACGCTCGCGCTCACGTTCGTCAGCCTGCTCGTGGCCGGGATCGCGATGGTGCTCTTCGACGAGCAGATCGCGCGCTTCTTCCTGGGCGAGCCCGACAGCACCGACCTCGTGTGGTACGCCGTGCTCGGGCTGTGGTCGAGCGTGCTCTACGCCACCGTGACCGCCACGTTCCGCATCCAGAAGCGTGCCACCGCGTTCCTGCGCGCGAGCCTCGCCAACGTGATCGCCTCCGCCGCGCTCACGCTCTACTTCGTGACCGAGCAGCACATGGGCGTGCGCGGCCTGCTGCTCGGCAACTTCCTCGGCTACCTCGTCGTCGTGCCGTTCGCGATGTGGTCGCAGAAGGAGTGGATGGTCCCGCGCGTGGACCGCCGGCTGATCGGCCCGATGCTGCGCTTCGCGCTGCCCACCATCCCGATGGCCGTGGCGTTCCAGTCGCTGACGCTCATCGACCGCACGATCCTCTCGCGCGAGAGCGGCCTCACCGAGCTCGGCGTGTACGGCCTCGCCGCGCGCTTCGCCGGCGTGGTGCTGATCGTGGTGACCGCGCTGCAGCTGAGCTGGCAGCCCTTCGCCTACTCGATCAAGGACGACGACGAGGCGCGCCGCTCGTATGCGATCGTCACGAGCTGGTTCGCCGCGGTGATGGGCTGGCTCGTGAGCGGCATGGCGCTGCTCGCCGATCCGGTCGTGCGCGCGATGACCGGCCCCGCCTACTACGACGCCACCAGGCTCGTGCCGCTGCTCGCGCTCAGCGCCGGCATCTACGGCGTGTACTTCCTCGTGGGCATCGGCGCGAGCCGCGTGAAGCGCACCGGTTGGCACTTCCTCGTTGCGATGGCCGCCGTGGTGGTGAGCCTCGTCGCGAACCTGCTGCTCGTGCCGTCGATGGGCGCGCTCGGCGCGTCGATCGCCGCGGTGCTCGCCAACGCGACGCTCGCCGGCGCGATGCTCGTGCGCTCGCAGTACGTGTTCCGCGTGGACTACGAGGCGCTGCGCATCCTGCGCGCGGTGGCGCTCACGGCGATCGCGATCTTCGCCAGCTACGAGCTGCCGCACGGCACCGGACTCGACGCCTGGGGCTCGCGGCTCGTGATGGCGTTCGGCTGGCCTGCAGCGCTCGTGGCGACCGGTTTCGTGACCCACCACGAGCGCGTGCGCATCGTGCGGCTCGTGCGCGGGCGCGGCCGCGGACGCTCCGGCTCCGACGACGGCGCGGGGGTGGCGTGATGATCATGCTCGTGCTGCAACTCGTGCTGGCGGCGGCGGTGACCTTCGCGCTCGCCTGCGTTCCCGGATGGGCGATCGTGCGATTGCTCCAACTGCAACTGCGCCTGCCGATCACCGCGCAGGTTCCTGCGGCGTTCGCGTTCGGGCTGGGCATGTGGACGGTGGTGTTCGCCGGGGCGCTCGCCGCCAAGGCGCGCATGGAATGGGCGCTCGCCGCGTACGCGCTGATCGCCGTCGTCGCGTGGGCGCTGGAGTGGCGACTCCAGCGTAGGCGTGGTCTCGCGCGGCGCGGCACCGACGTCGCCGGAACCAGCGGGTGGACGATCCTGCTCGTCGCAGTCGCCACCTTCGCGGGGCTGCTGCTGCGCACCCGTCTCGCGTTCGACGCGCTGTTTCATCTCGGCATCGTCCGACGCATCGCCGAGCTGCCGAATCCCGGGTTCGACAATCTCGACCGCATCGTCGGCTCCGGCGTGAATCCGGCGTACGCCGTGCCCACCTGGCAAGGCATGCTCGCGTCCGTGAGCGTGCTGACGCGGCTCGATCCGGCAACCGTGTTCGAGGCGTCCGCGATGGTCGCGCTGCTGCTCGCGGCGTGCGCCGCCGCTGCCTTCGGGCGCGCGCTCACCGGCACGCGCGTCGGCGAGCTCGCCGGATGCGCGGCGTACGTGTGGCTGCGCGTGGCATTTCCGCGCCGAGAGCTCGAAGGCGACGGCGTGGCCTATTCGCCGATCCCCGGCAACATTGCGCTCGACGTGCTCGTGCCGCTGCTGCTCGTCGCGACGATCCTGCTGCTTCGCTCACGCACGCGACGACGCGGAGACGGTGCGCTCGTGACGCTGCTCGCCGTCGCCACGGCACTGATCGTGGTGCTGCATGCGAACTACATCGCCTACGTCGCGATCATCGGCGCGGGCACGCTGCTGTGGCTGCTCGCCGCGGGACCGTTCAGCCGGAAGATCGCCGCGCGCGTGGGACTCGTCGTCACGTCGGTGGTCGTGCCCGGATTGGTGATCCTCGCCGCGCTGCTGCCCGTGCTGATGCTGCTCGACCACTTCGCGTCCCCCGCGGAGGTGCGCATCGACTATCACCTCGTCTCGCTCTGGGGGATCGACGTGATCCGACCCGGCCACCTGTACGACTGGTTCGCGGCGCCCGGCCTGCTCGCGATCTTGGCGGTGCCGTGGTCTGCGTGGATCAGCCGCGGCGTGACCCGCGCGCTCGTGTGCGGCGGCCTGTTCGCGTTGATGCTCTTCGCGTTCGTGCCGGGCATGATCCACGTGCTCGACGCGACGGGCAGCCGGACGCTCACGCTGCGCCTGCCGCGCCCCGTGGGGGTGCTCTTGATCGGCGTGGCGGCCATCGTGCTCCCGGACCTGGCAGCGCGAACGATGGCGCTCGCCGCGCGCGTTCGCGAACGACGTGGCGTCTGGGCCGCCCGCGCGGTCTCGCTCGCGCCGATCGTTGCAACGCTGGCGCTCGTCGCCGCCTACGGATATCCGCTCGCCCGCCGCGAACCGCCGCAGTACGGGTGGAACTGGCCGTCGGTGGTCGCCGCGCTCGGCCTGCTCGCGGTGTTCCTCCACTCGATCGTTCGACGCGATCGATCCGGCGATCCACGTCCTGTGCTCGCCGACGATCGTGCCGTGCGATCGCTCGCGCCGCGTTCCCTCGCGATCGCGCTGGCGCTGCTCGCAGTCGCGATGCTGCCGAGCGGGCTGATGAGCATGCGCCGCGGCATGTGGCAGTCGCGCGAGCTGGTCGCGAGCTACAAAGCCGACGACCTGCGCTGCTTCGACGGCGTGCAGAAAGCGCTTCGAGCAATCCCCGCGGGCGACGTGCTGCTCGCCGATCCCGTCACTGCATATGGCGCGCAGGCGCTCGCGCCGGCATATGTGGTGGGCGACTTCAAAGTGTGGAACGGCGTCACAGACGAAGCACGCATCGAGCGTCGCATCTCGCTGCTGGACCACACGTTCCAGACCTCGCGAGCACAAGTCGCCGGCTATGGCCTCGCGCGCTTGTCGAAGGACTACGACGCGCGCTGGGTGCTGGTTTCCGACGGCGAAGTGCAACCGCCCGTGGGTTCGGAGCTGTACCCCTACGACGCGAAGGGCCTGCGCGAGCTGCTGCGCTCCGGCGACGCTGGCGCAACGAAGATCGCGTCTGGACCAGGACGCATGCCGTCGAACACCACCGACGACGAACGCGCCGAATGCGACCTCGAGCTGTGGAAGCTGAACGGCTCCGAGCGCGATCTGGAGTACGAAACGGACGAGAGCGGCATGCTGCTGCACGGCGACTCGACCACCGGCAAGGCGGACGATCAATGATTCGCCCGCTTCGCGTCGTTCGCGCGCGCGCACGATGGTTGCGTGGTCGCGCGCGGCATCGCGCGGAGCTGCGGGCGGGTCGCTCGCTCGAGCCGCGCGCGGATCGAACCCCGATCTTCATCGTCGGCGCGCCGCGCTCCGGCACCACGCTCGCGTATCAGCTGCTCGTCGAGGGACTCGACGTGGGCTGGCTCGCCAACGCGCACGCGGCGCGCGCCAGCGACGTGGTGGCGGTGGAGCAAGCCGCCCCGGGTCGTGAGCGCCGCCTCGGCAGCGACTTCGACTCCATGCACGGCGACACGCGCGGCGAGTGGGGGCCGAGCGAGGCCGGCGAATACTGGTACCGGCTGCTGCCACGCAATCGTCACCAGCAAGGCGTCGGGGATGTCACTGACACGTTGCGCGCCGACGTCGCCGCGATGGTGCGCGCGTTCGCGGACGCCGCCGGCTCGAGCGTGGTGTTCAAGAACACGCTCAACTCGCTGCGCGTGCCGCTGCTCGCCGCGGCGCTCCCCGAAGCGCGCTTCGTGCTCGTGGAGCGCGACCTCGCCGACAACGCTCGCTCCCTGCTCGTGGGACGAGTCAAGCGAGGAGACGTCGACGCGTGGTGGAGCGCGCGCCCCGACGGCGCGGACGAGCTCGTCGCGAGCGGCGCCGGCCCCGCCGAGCAGGTCGTGTGGCAAGCACGCGAAGTGAACCGCGTCGCACGCGAGGATCTCGAAGCATGCGCGGCCGGCCGCTGGATACGAGTGGGCTACGACGAGCTGTGCGACGATCCGCGCGGTGTGCTCGCCTGCGTGCACGAGTGGCTCGAATCGACCGGCGCGCTGGTCGCGACGCGCGACGCCGCTCGCATCCCCGAACGCTTCGACCGTCGCGGCGGCGGTCAGCTGCCTGCCGCGCTCGACGCGGCGCTGCGGGAGGATCTGGCGCGATGACCGACGCCGACCTCGCCAACTACGAATCGCTGCTCGCGCGCTCGCGCACTCGCTGCGTGTTCGCCGAGCCGTGGTGGCTCGACGCGGCAGCCGGCTCGCGCTCGGCATGGACCGCGAACCTGCTGTTCGACGATACCGGCGACGCGCTCGCCGCATGGCCGCTCCCGTTTCGCGAAACCAAGCACGGGCGCGTCGGGCACGGCGTGCCATACACCCCGTGGCTCGGCCCGCAGCTGCCCGACACCGACGGCGCGCTCGTCACTCGCCTGAACTCCGACGTGCAACTGCTCGAACAGCTCGCCGACGGCCCGCTCGCCGACTGGGCGCACGTCGAAGCGGCATGCATGCCGGAGCTCGACTACTGGGTGCCGCTCAGTTGGCACGGATTCGAGCAGACCACGCGCTCCACGTGGCGCCTGCCCGCGGGGATCGCCAGCGACGACGTGCTCGCCGGGTTGCGCCGCTCGCCACGCCGCAACCTCAAGGTCGCCACGAAAGAGGGACTCGTCGTCGTGCCCGGAACGATCGAGGACCTGCTCGCCGCGTGCGAGGCCACCTACGCGATCCAGTCGATCGACGGCATCCCTGCACGCGAGGCGCTCGAACGTGTGGCCCGAGCGGCGATCGAACGCGACCGTGGCGAGATCCTCGCCGTGCGCACCGCGTCCGGCGAACTCGCGAGCGCCGGCCTCTGCGTGTGGGACGACCGCCTCACCTACAACCTCGCGAACGGGCGCATCGCCTCGGCGAACGCCTCCAACGCGCCCACCGCGCTGCTGTTCACGAGCATCGAACGCGCCCTCGCGCGAGGCACCGGCTTCGACTTCGAGGGCTCCATGCTGCGTCCCGTCGAGCACTTCTTCCGCAGCTTCGGCGGCACGCCCCACCCGGTGAGCGTCGTGCGCCGTTCCACAGCCGACTGGCGCCGCGCCGTCGCCCGCAAGCGCCGCATGAAGCGCCTCCTGCGCCGCTGAGCTGTTCATATCGCTTGGCGTTATTGTCTCGCCGCGTTATCATGTGCGTGTGATCCAGTTGTTCGCAACGACGGCAACGAGGCGGTTGTGGGAGCGAACGCGAGTTCCCAAGCTCGGTCCCGATGTGCAGCGTCGCGCCCATCGCGCCCTGTTGCAGGTGAACGTCGCCGAGCGGCTGGACGACCTGCGCGTCCCACCGGGAAATCGTCTCGAGAAATTGAGTGGTGATCAGGCAGGGCAATATTCGATTCGAGTGAACGACCAATTTCGACTCTGCTTTCGGTGGACGCGAGGCGGCCCCAAGGACGTCGAGCTGATCGACTACCACAGGTGACGAGCAGCATGGCCATGACCGCGCACGATCCGATCTTCCCAGGCGAGGTGCTCCTCGAGGATTTCCTGAAGCCGATGGGCATCTCGCAATATCGGCTCGCGCAGGCGATCGGCGTGTCGCCGCGACGAATCAACGAGATCGTTCATGGTCGGCGACGAATCACACCCGAGACAGCGGTCCGAATGTCGAAGGCGCTGGGTTTGAGCGAGCGGTATTGGCTCAACATGCAGGCCGACTACGACATCGCCGTCGAGCTCGAGCGAAGTCGAGAAGAGATCGACGCCATCGAGCGGATCACCGCGTAGGCCCGGTTTCCACGCCCAGCGACGGGAAGCGCTCGTCCACGTACTCGCGCGCGATCGCGTCCCACGAGAACACGTCCCAGATCGCGGCCTCGGCCTCGCCGCGCAGCTGGCGCTGACGGTCCGGGCTCGAGAGCACCGCGATCAGCTCGCGCGCGAGCGCGTCCGAATCCCCGGACGGCGTCGTCACCGCCCCGCGCCCAACGTACTCGCCGAACCCCCCCACGTCGCTCAGCACGAGCGGCGTGCCGCACGCGAGCGCCGCCGACGCGATGCCGCTCATGTCGATGCGTCGGTAGGGAAGGCAGCACACCTGCGCGCGCCGCAGCAGCCAACCCAGCTCGTCCTCGCCCAAGAAGCGGGGGACGATCGTCGCGCCGGCGGGCACGTCGTCGCCGGTCGGCAGCTCGATGCCCATCGGTCGCCCTGCCACGACGAGCCGCGCATCCGGCACCGCCGCACGAACAGCAGGCCACGCCGCGAGCAGCACGTCGATTCCCTTGTAGTCGCGCAGCAGTCCTGGCAAGACCACGAGCGGTGCGTCCGCGGGCAGGTCCGCCACCGGCGCCTCGGCGGGATTCGGCGCGATCGCATACTGGGTGTACGCGCCCAGCCGCATCGGCCATACCGCCTGCAAACCCGCGTCGCGCAGCACGCGCGCGCCACCCTCGCTGTGCGCGATCACCGCGCTGAACCCCGCGAGCAGCGTCGGATCGATCGCGTTGTCGCGCTCCTGCGCGTTGTGCGCCGTGAACGTCACCGGCACGCTCTGCGCGAGCTTCGCCCACGCGCGCGCATCCATCCTGCGACCCGGCAGCCACTGCACCATCACCACATCCGCATCGCGCGCAAGGCGCCGAGTGAGCTTCGCCAGGTCGAGCGGATGCTGGATCGCGCGCCCGGCGCGCCTGGGCAGGAAGCCAAACCCGTACCCGGATCGATAGAAGCTCTCTTCGACGCGGAACCCGTCCTGCTCCACCATCGCCTGCGCGCCATGCGGCGAGCGCGTGCAGTGCAGCGTCGCGTCGCACCCCGCGCGAGCCAGCGCCGCGCCGAGCGGCGCGTCGTAGGCGAGCGACCACGACGCCGGATCCACGATCGCGACTCGAATCGTCACGGGATGGCCTGCTCCCGCGCGGACGCATCGAGCAGCGCCGGTTCGCCCGGACTGGGCACGAGCGGCTCGCGCAGCGCCGCCGGCAACGTACGGTTGGCGTTGCGCGGCGTGCCCGCCAAGTGCTCGAGCAGATCGCAGAAGCGCGCCGCGAGTCGATCGCGTGCGAACACTCGCTCGGCGAGCTGTCGCGCATTCGTGCCTTGCCGAGCGCGCAGCTGCGGATCGCGCTGCCATCGCTGCAACGCGTCGGCGAGCTGCGATGGATCGCGCACGTCCGCAAAGCAGCCCGCGTCGTGGTCTTCCACGAGCGGCTTCGTCCATCCATTGCTGTTGACCACGCACGGCAACCCAGCCGCGAGCGCGTCGAACAGCTTGTTCGGCGAGTTCGTGGCGAGCACGGGGAAATCCGCGAAGCTCACGATTCCCGCGTCGCAGCTGGACACGATCGGGCCGAGTTCGCTCTTCACGACCGGCCCGGGAAACGAGATGTTCGCGAGTCCGCGCTCGGCCGCCTCGGCGGTGAGACGCTGACGTGTCGTGCCCTCGCCGATCACGAGGATCGCGATCGAATCGTCCCCGCGATCGTGCAATACCTGCGCCGCTTCGAGCACGTAGTCGAGCCCGTTCGCCGCGCCCATCATTCCCGCGTGCACAGCCACGAAGCGATCGCCCACGCCGAACTGCTCCAGCAGCGCGCGGTCACGCAGCGCCGGGTCGAACAGGTCGGTGTCGCTGGCGTTCGGAATCGTCACGATCTTCGCGGGATCCCCGCCCGCGGCGAGCACGCCGTCCTCCATCCCGGGCGACAGCGGCACGATCGCGTCGCTGCGTCGATACAAGAATCGCTCGAGCCGCCACGCGATTCGCTGCAGCAGGCGATTGCGCAGCACGCCCAGCTGGATCGGCGCCTCCGGCCACAGGTCGCGGATCTCGAACACGAACGGCACGTTGAACCGACGCGCGAGGATCCACCCGGGCACCCCGATCGTGAGCGGCGTGGACGACGCCACCACCACGTCGGGCGCTTCGGGCAGGCTGCTCTTTCGCAGGAAGCTCGCCCGCAGCATCACGCGCAGGAACTGCCACATCCGCCGCCACGTGCTCAGATGGTTGGTGTAGTAGCCGCCGAGTAGGATCAGCTGCATGCCGTCCACTTCGTGACGTCCGCGCTGCTGGATGCCGCCCGCGCGCCGCACCTGCGCGACCATCGTCACGCGATGGCCGCGATCCATCAACCGTCGCGAAAACTCCCACGATCGGGTGCCTCCAGCGCCTTTGCGCGTGGCGAAATGCTGATGCAGGTAGAGGACGTTCACGGACCCGTGCAGTATCGCACGCGCTCGCGCGCGATCAGTAGGAGGACGAGTACCCTGCCGCAGGCGCCGCGGGCATCGGATCCGCCGCCGTCGTGCCGCCGGTCAGCTCGTTCAGCGTCACCTGGCGTTCGGCGTGCGCGGCCGAATCTCCGGGCGTCGCCACCGGCGCGGCCGCTTCCTCCATCGGCAGCGCCGCCGGAGCGTAGTGGGAGTCCACCGCGTGGCTGTCGCGCTCGCCTTCGGTGCGCGGCAGCGTCACCCCGTCGCTCGGGCGAAAGGGAAGCTGCTCGGGGCCGAGCTTCGCCGCCGCCGCGGGCGACGGCATGCCAGCCATCGTCACCACGCCGGTTTGTCCGGACGCGAGCCGACCGCCACCGTTCACCGCGAGCTGCGCGCTCGCGGCGGGCGATGGAATCCCGCCCGCGGTCACGGTCGCCGGGAGGGTTGCCGTGCCCACGTGCAGCATGCGTGGCGCTGCCGTTTCCTTCGCCGCACGGCCTGCTCGAGCGGGAGCCGTGGGGGACGTCGTCATGCCGGTTCGCGGCGGCAGCAATCCATCCGCGCCGCCGCCTGCGACTGCGGCCGGCAACTTCGACGGCGCGGTATGCATCGCCGCGGGACCCGACGTCATCGCCATGATCATCACGACGACCACCATCAGCATGCCCATGTGCACCGGGCGCACGCGCTGCAGCAGTGAACGCTGCGAGGGTGGAGTTGCCGCGACCGGCGTGCTCCATGTCACGGACGACGGCAGCGTGCGCGCAGTCGGCGACGAGGTGATCGGCGACGGCGCGACTGCAACGGGTGCCGGGGCCGGCGCAGGCGCGTGCGTGATCGGGCGAGGCCTAGTGGGCGTCTGGTGCACGAACAGCCTCGGCGCTGGCGGAGGCGTAATCTGCGCTGGCCGCGGTGGCGCCGCCACCGCGTTCGCGGCCGGCAACGGCGCGAACTGAAAGCGTGGCAGTTCCAATCTCGGCGCGGCGAACATGGGCGGCGCGGATGGGGCCGGGGACGATTCCCGGCTGAAATGCTGTCGTGGTTCGGCCATGCCGTGTGCCTCCCGGTGTCACCCGCGCATCGGTGCGGATGCGCGCTCGCTCCTCGCCCATGTATCGGAAAACGGCCACGATTCGTCCCACTCTTCGGCGAGATCCGCAGTTGGCCAACCGGCTGCGCGTTGGCGTTGTCGCCGCCAGAGCGCGCGAATCGGCCACGGCATGGCCGCGCGCCCCAAGCGGCCAGCGCGGTGACCGGTCGCGGCCGGCGAGCGTGCTCGTGCGTGCCGCGCCGCGCCCGGATTCGTCAGTGTTCGCGGTGGAACCCGAAAGGACTCATCGCCGTGACCAGCTTGCACACCACCAACCTGCTCAACGAGCCCGCCGCCCCGACCGCGCCAGTCGCGCCGCAGCACGTGCGCTCGGTGACACGCGTCGTGCAACAACCGGTGATGATGCCGCAGCAGCCGCAGGTGGTGTACGCCGGGCCGGCGAAACAGTCGGGCTCCACGGTCAGCGCAATCCTGCTCGCGCTCATCGTCATCCTCGTTGGCGCGGTCGCGCTGATCGGCACGTACTACATCACCAAGCAGGCCTCGCCGAGCGCCCGCGAAGCCGCCGTGACGCGTGGCCTCGCGATGCGCGACGGCTTCCGCGCCGGGCAGCAGCGCGGTGTGGTGGATGGCCGCGCCCAAGCGCTCGACGGCACCGAGGCAACGATCGCGCTGCGCACCGCCGCAGCTCGCCAGCAGGCCTACGCCGCCGCCTACCAGCGCGGCCTGCGCGCCGGTCGAAACAGCTATCACCCGCGCACCTACTACGGCGGCTACCGCGGCTATCGCGGCACCAGCTACAGCTACCCGAACGCGGGCCTGTACTCGGCGCTCGGCACGGCCCAGCAGCTCGCCGACGCCACCAACTCGGCGGTCGACGTCGAGATCTACGGCTGATCGGCCAACGCGCTAACGCAGGAGTCGCGTCGCGCACGGCGAACTTCCGGTGCATCATTCCCCGTAGCCGGATCGTCCGACCGTCGAGACGCCTTGCGAGTTCGTGCAGGCAGGACTAGCATCCGATCCAACCGCACGAAAGGCACGTAGTGAGCAGCGCAACTTTGGAACGACCCGTCGACGCCGACGTCACTTGCACCACGCTCGCCTGCCCGCACTGCAAGAAGCAGTTCTCGCCCGCGGTGGACGCTACCCAGCCGCCGCGCCTGCAAGGTGCCAAGTGCCCGAACTGCAAGCTGTTCGTGCCCGCGCGCGTAGTCGCCGCCGCCTTCGCTGGCTGACCTCGATTCGGTGCAGCGCACCGCTCGCGCGGATCTGGTAGCCTTCCGCCGAATTCCCTCCACAGGAGACGTGCGAGAGCATGGCCAAGAACACAGTTCGCCAGAAGATCACGCTCGCTTGCCCCGACTGCAAGCGACGCAACTACGAGTCCCAGAAGAACAAGCGCAACGATCCCGATCGCGTGGAGTTCTCCAAGTATTGCCGCTGGTGCGGCAAGCACACCGCGCACAAGGAAACGCGCTGACGTGGCGAAGGCCGCCAACAGCAACGGCTCGTCCAAGTCGCGCGGCAACTCGCCCGTTCCACCCAGCGGTGGGCAAAAGGGCGGCGGTCGACGCTTCCTGCGCGAATCGTGGGCCGAACTGCGCAAGGTGCAGTGGCCCACGCGCCAGCAGGTGGCCACCGGCACGCTCGTCGTCGGCGTGGTGACTGCCGTGTTCGCGGTGTACATCAGCCTCGTCGACCAAGTCGCGGTGCGGCTGGTCAAAGAGCTCAACGACCTCCTCAGCTAGGAACGCGAAGTGTTCAACTGGTACGTCATCAACACGTATTCGGGCCACGAGAAGAAGGTGGAGGCGAACCTCCTCCAACGCTTCAAGTCGGCCCCTGAGGACGTGCGCTTCGCGTTTCGCGACGTCGTCGTGCCGACCGAGACGGTCACCGAGACCGACAAGGACGGCAAGAAGGTCACGAAGGAGCAGCGAACGCTCCCGGGCTACCTGCTCGTCCACATGAACATGGACAACAAGAACGCGCGCCTGCTCGTTCGCGACACGCCCGGCGTGACGAACTTCGTCGGCCCGCAGGGCGAGCCCGTGCCGCTCAGCCGCGCCGAACTTGCGAAGCTGGTCAGCAGCGCCGCGCCCGAGCAGCCCACCTCGTCGGCGCAGGTGCCCGCGGAGGAGAAGGCCAAGCCGGAGATCCAGTTCGAGCTCGGCGAGATCGTCAAGGTCATGAGCGGCCCGCTCAGCGACTTCGACGGCGAAGTCACCGAGATCAACGTCGAGCAGCAGAAGCTCAAGGTGCTCGTCTCGATCTTCGAGCGCCAGGTGCCGGTCGAGCTGCCGTACGACCAAGTCCAGAAGATCTAGAACACGCACACGCCCCCGAACGACGCTAGCCCCCAAGGAAGAAGATCATGGCCAAGAAGGTCCTCAAGGAAGTCAAGCTGCAGATCCCCGGCGGCCAGGCGAACCCCGCCCCGCCGGTCGGTCCCGCGCTCGGCCAGGCCGGCGTCAACATCATGGAGTTCTGCAAGGCGTTCAACGCCCAGACGGGCGACATGAACGGCACGCTGATCCCGGTGATCATCACGGTGTACGAGGACCGCTCGTTCACCTTCATCATGAAGCAGCCGCCGGCTGCCGTGCTGATCAAGCAGGCGCTGAAGCTCAAGTCCGGCAGCGCGGTGCCGCACCGCGACAAGGTGGGCACGCTCACCGACGCGCAGGTCACTGCGATCGCCGAGCAGAAGATGCCCGACTTGAACGCCAACGACATCGAGGCCGCGAAGGCGATCATCGCCGGCACCGCCCGCTCGATGGGCGTCACGGTCGAGGCGTAACCAACCAACACGAATGGGGGAGACGGCCCGCGCGTCGTCGCCTGCACCCCGAAGGAGCACCACCATGGCCGAAGCCACTGCCCGACGAGGCACCTCCAAGCGCTGGCGCAACCAGCGCGACCGCGTCAATCGCGACCAGCCGTACCACCCCCTCGCGGCGTTCCAGCTCGTGAAGGAGCTCGGCACCGACAAGTACGACGAGGCCGTGGAGGCCCACTTCAAGCTCGGGCTCGACGTGCGCAAGGCCGACCAGATGCTGCGCTCGACCACGACGCTGCCGCACGGCATCGGCAAGACGGTGAGCGTACTCGTGTTCGCGCAGGGCGAGAAGGCGAGCGAGGCCGAAGGCGCAGGCGCCGACTACGTGGGCGGCGACGACCTCGCCAAGAAGATCGAGGGCGGCTGGTTCGACTTCGACACCGTGATCGCCACGCCGGACATGATGGCCACCGTCGGCAAGCTCGGCAAGGTGCTCGGCCCGCGCGGCAAGATGCCGAACCCCAAGACCGGCACCGTCACCTTTGACGTCGCGCAGGCGGTCGAGGCGGTCAAGGGCGGCAAGTTCGAGTACCGCACCGACCGCTACGGCATCGTGCACGTGGTGATCGGTCGCAAGAGCTTCTCCGCCGAGCAACTCGCCGAGAACTACGGCGCGATGTACGAGGAGATCCTGCGCGCGAAGCCGTCCTCCGCGAAGGGCCGCTACGTGCAGTCGATCAGCGTCGCCTCCACGCAGGGCCCCGGCGTGCCGATCGATTCGTCGATCAACAGCGACTTCTCGGTAGCGCCGGAGTAGCTCTCCACAGCACGAATTGCTTTCGGCGGGGTCGGATTCGCACTGCGAATCCGACCCCGCCGTCGTTACATTCGAATCAGCCGTCGGCGGTCATCTTGTTGTAGGCCATCGCCCCAGTGATTGTGCTGGCGACCGCCGCGGTCAGCGTCGCCATCCCAAGCACGTTCATGTAACCGCCAGCCGCGTTGGCGGATTTCGTGAGCAGAAACGGAAGCGAGCCCGCGAGCACCACCGTGCCGGCAGTACCGGTGATGAAGCCGGCATTCATTCCGACTCTGCTCGCGGAGGCATTCTTGAAGTCCTTGGTGGCTGCCGCGAGCCCAACCCCAGCACCGGCACCGATGGCTAGGCCTGCGATGGCGCCTACCGCGACTGGATTGATGTGGAGTCCCATGCTTGGTCCCTTTGTCGATCTACTGCGCCCGTCCCGACGCCTCGTCCGTTCATCGAATGGGAACGGGGCACTGTTGCACGAGGTGGCCCGGCCCCGCGCAGTGTCGACACAATTCACAAAGCTCGAACTTGGGCGCGCGGCGCGTTGTGCCGATCGGAGCGCCAGACCGCATGAAGCGCACCACATGCGGGGTCGATCGTTTGATTCTCCACGCGATACGGTAGGCCTCGTCCATTGGCGCGCGACGCACTGCCCACGCACCCATGACCGACGAACTGACGCTCACTCCGATCGGCACGAGCCCCGCCTGGTACAACCCGGGCGAACCCAACGCGGGATTCCTGCTCGAAGCGGGCGGCTATCGCGTGCTGGTGGATTGCGGCAGCGGCGTGATCTCGCGCTATCTCGCGCTGCGCGGCGCGGACGAGCCGATCGACGCGATCGTGCTCAGCCACGTGCACGCCGACCACTGCTTCGACCTCGTCCCCCTGAAGTTCGGGATCGACCTCGGCACTCTCCACGGCTGGTGCCCGAAGCTGTGGCTGCCGCCCGGCGCGCGCGAGCGAATCGGGCGACTCGTCTCCACCTGGGACCACGACATGACCTCGTTCTTCGATCCAACGTTCGAAGTGCACGAGTTTGGCGTGGACGACGCGTTCGAGGTGGGGCCGTTCGTGGTGCGTGCGCTGGACGTGCCGCACTACGTGGAGAGCACGGCGCTGCGATTCGATCTCGGCGACACGAGCTTCGGCTACTCGTCGGACCTCGGCCCGTGCGACACGGTGGCCCCGTTCATGCAGGGCGTGGACCTGCTGCTCTGCGAGGCCGCGCTGGCAGAGGACGATTCCGGCTTGGGCGACTCCGAGCGTGGACATCTCACCGCCAGTGAAGCGGGCGAGATCGCGCGCGACGCCGGAGCGCACAGCCTGCTGCTCACGCACGTGCCCGAAGAGCATGGGTTCGACCGTGCGCGCGAACTTGCGGCCAGCGCGTTCGATGGGCCAGTCGCGGTCGCCCGCAGCGGCGAGCGCTACGACGTGGCACGCCGCCTCGCCGCCGCGGTTTGACCGGTCGCGCACGCGATGTGTGGTGGATTGCGCCCGCTCAGCGGGCGCAATCCACCACACATCGCGACATCCAACGTCTGCGACGGCCAATCCGAGCGCGTGCTATCCTTCCCGCGCCGCTGAAGACAGCTGGTGGCCTGCGGGCCAGAAGCGTCGGGATCACCGACCGCCAGCCGAGGTGAGCGAGGAAGGCCCCGCGCCATCGTGCGCTGCGTGCCGCTCCGCGCGCGTCTCGGCTCGTGCGCGTCGATCGTCTCCCGCTCGCCTCGAATCCCGCCGGTCGTATACGACACGCGAGGAAGCGACCGTGAACAAGGACCAGAAGGCGACTGTCGTCAAGGACCTCACCGACAAGTTCGGCGAGACGTCGACGCTGTTCGTCGCCGACTACCGTGGGCTCGACATGCCCAACATCACGGAGCTCCGCTCGCGGCTTCGAGACGCCGACGCAGAGTTCAGCGTCGTCAAGAACACCCTTGCTCGACGCGCCGCCAAGGACGCCGGCATGGAGGAGGTGGCCGAGTTCTTCTCCGGTCCCACCGCCATCGCTTTCGTTCAGGGCGACGCGGCAGCCGTCGCGAAGGCGCTGACGGAGTTCGCGAAGGGCCGTGACGGCCTGCTCGAACTGCGCGGCGGCATCATGGACGGCAACCTCGTCGACGCCGCGCAGGTCAAGGACATCGCGGAGCTGCCCCCGCGCGAGGTCATCCTCGCCATGCTGCTCAGCGCGGTCAACGCCCCTGCAACGCAGCTCGTCGGTGCGATCAACGCGCCCGCTCGCGACATCGTGTCGCTGCTCGGCAACTGGATCGACAAGCGCAAGGAGGCGGGTGAGACCGAGTGATCGGTCCAGCCTCGTCGCCACCCATCGAAGCCCGCGCGGCGTGAGCCCCGCACCACCATCACACCACCAGGAGACACCACAATGAGCACCATCGAGACCATCGCCGAGTCCCTCGACAAGTTGACCGTCCTCGAGGCCGTCGAGCTGCGCAAGCTGCTCGAAGAGCGCTGGGACGTCACTGCTGCCGCACCGGTCGCCATCGCGGCGGGCGCGGTTGCGGGTGGCGCGGGCGACGCCGGCGGCGCGGCCGAGAAGAGCGAGTTCGACGTCGAGCTCACCGCGGCCGGCGACAAGAAGATCCAGGTCATCAAGGCGGTCCGCGAGGCCACCGGCCTGGGCCTGAAGGAGGCCAAGGAGATCGTCGACGGCGCTCCGAAGGTCGTCAAGGAGGGCCTGGCGAAGGACGAGGCCGAGAAGCTGCAGGCAGCGCTCGAAGAGGCCGGCGCCACCGTCACCCTCAAGTGACACTGCGCGTCCTCTGACGCACGAATGCCCCGAGGGGCCCGGTCGCATCGCGCGGCCGGGCCCCTCGTGTTTGCTCGGGATGGAAGCGGTTTCGGGAGTCAGGTCTCCGACTGGTACTCGGGCGTGGCGTTCACCGCGGCGAGCGTCGCCGCGTAGCCGATCGGCTCGCCGTTCTCGGTGCCCATGCCGGGATCCTCGATGCCGAGTTCCTTCGCCACGAGCGCTTCGATTGTGAACGCCTGCGCCTCGTCGGCTTGCGCGCTGTCGTCGTCGGCCGCGAGCGCGCCCGTGCCCTGCATGACTTGCAGCAACGGGCCGTCGAGCTGCGTGAGCGCGGTCGGTTGGTTGTCCTGCACCCAGTGCACGCCCTCGTGCAGCAGCACCATGCGCAGCGCCTCCGGGTCCGCCGTGACCGACTGCGGCAGCTCGATCTTCTTCGTCTCCGGATCGTAGATGCCCTGCGCGTTCTCGCCGTACTTGGCGGCGAAGGTCTGGTCGTCGACCACGTCCACCGCCGCGCCGCCCTGGGCGATCAGCGACAGGACCTGGTTCGCGAGCTGCGATCCGTCGAGCTGCGCGGCGACGGACGCGAGGATCGAGGACCCCTCGTCGGTTCCGGTCGCTGCCTCTGCCGTGGTTGCGGCGACATCGGCGGCCGTCTCGTCGGTGGCAGCGGGTGCCGCCTCGGCGCCTGCGGTCGCGGCTTCACCTTCGCCGGCACCGGTGGCACCACCATGCCCGCCGCAGCCACCGCCCTCGCCACCGCCGCCGTGCTTGCCACCCGCGCGGTGATGACCGTGCCCGCCGCCGTGCCCGTGGCGATGCTGCGTCTGCGTGCCACCGTCGAGCTGGTCG
>JBDHZF010000026.1:0-26124 GCA_039811765.1 Thermoleophilia bacterium
GAGCTGCTTGGCCCATGAAGCTCGGTGCGTCGGTTTCGGGAACGTCCACACGCTGGCCCCTGCGGACTACCCGCAATAACCGCGCCGTTTCAGGGAATTTCACTCGATTGTTCCGCCTGCTTTCGAACCGTTCGCGCACCGCCGCGGCACGCGTCGTTGCAATCGCGTTCGCTCGCACAGGAGCGATGAAGGCGCGTGATTTCGCGCCGATGACTGTCATGTAAGCGGGTTGTGAACGCTCCGGGGGGAATGCGTGAAGGGTGACGCGAAGAATTCGAAGATGGCGAAGCGATCGCGCACGCGCCGATTCGGTCGCGGCGCGCGCGGCCTGCTGAGCGTGCTCGTGCTTGGAGCGATCGGCAGCATGGCGGTGTTCACCACGCAGGCGACGTTCACCGACCAAGTGACGATGGCGCAAGTGAGCGTGACGGGCGGCACGCTCGACCTCACCGCGAACTCCGGCAACGGACCGCTCCAGGCGTGGAGCGTGTCGATGGTCACGACGGGCATGTATCCCGGCCAAGAGCAGTCGGGCACGGTCGCGATCAAGAACAACGGCAACCTGCCGTTCTCGATCACCGTCTCCACGACGGGCACGGACGCCAATTCATGCTTCTCGTACTTCTTCCGCGAGACCGCGGCGACCGGAGCAACCAAGGCGGCGAGCTGGCCGGTGACCATCGCCGGCATGGGCACCGCGGCCGGCGCTGACGGCACGACCGCGGCGATGGCCACGGCGGTCACCAACCAGACGCTGGCCGACAACGGCGCGGACACCGTGTGGGAGATCGACGACGTGAAGACCTACACGCTCACGGTGCGCATGAAGCAGGCGTGCACCACCAACGCGGCAGCCGGCACCATGAACTTCACCTTCAACGCAACGCAGTGACAGACACCAGCACGGCATCGACGCCACCACCAACACCAACGCCACCCAGTCAGGAGCACGACCATGAAATTCTCCCCTCGATCGCGCGGCGGGCGCATCCTGCTCACGGCGATCACGCTCGGCGCGATCGGCGCCGCGGGCGTGCTCACCACGCAGGCCACGTTCACCGACCAGGTGACGATGGCGCAGATCAGCGTGACGGGCGGCACGCTCGACGTGAAGGCCAACGGCGGCAACGGGCCGCTGCAGTCGTGGACCGGCACCATCAACACGACCGGCTGGAAACCCGGCGACGAGCAGTCGGCCACCGTCGATGTCTCCAACGCTGGCACGCTGCCCATGGGGCTGACGGCATCGACCACCGGCTCCGACACACCCGGCTGCTTCGGCTATTACTTCCGCGAGACGTCGAACTCCTCGGGCGCGACGAAGAACTCGACGTTCCCTGGCCAAGTTGCTGGCATGGGCACCGCCGCCGGCGGTGACGGCACCGTGGCGGCGTTCGCCACGGCCGTCACGAACGCGACCGTCTACGACGTCTCCACGACCGATTCACAGTGGGAGACCGACGACGTGAAGACCTTCACGCTGACGGTGCGCATGAAGAGCGCCTGCACCACGCAGGGGTCGACGGGCACGCTCAACTTCACGCTCAACGCGACGCAGGTCTGATCCAGCTGGTTCGAGCACGTGACCCCGGCGACTGACACTCCCCCATCGACGCCACGCGGTGGCCGTCGCGCGCTTCGGCGCGTGGCGGCCACCGCGCTGCGCGGTTCGTGGTTGATCGCGCGGCTGGCCGTGGTGCTCGCCGCGATCGCGGTGGCCGTGGCGTGGAAGGGTTTCGGCTACGTGCCCGTGGCTGTGCAGACGGGGTCGATGACGCCGACATATCCGGTGCACACGCTGCTGTTCGTGCACGACGTGCCGATCGAATCGATTCGCACGGGAGACGTGATCTCGTTCGATCCGCCCGGTCCGGTTCCACGAACGACCCACCGCGTGGTGGAGCGCGAGAAGGTCGACGGCCGTTGGTACTTCGTGACGAAGGGAGACGCGAACCCGGCACCCGACGATTGGCGCACGCCCGAGAGCGGTCGCCCGACCGGCGACACCGTTCGCGATCGCGGGATCACCTACGCCAGCGACACCGCGCCTCGCACCGAACTCGGCATCCCGCAGCTGGGGCGCCTCGCGACGCTGTCGTCGGTGCCGCATCTGCGGCTCGCCCTACTCCTGCTCCCATTCCTCGTCGTGTCGTTCCAGCTGCTTGCGTGGATATGGGGACGCGAAGACGAATCGGACAACGAACCCGAGGAATCCGAGCACGCGCCAGACGACGCGTCCAGACAGGAACGAGCGGCAGCGTGAGCGAGCGACGGACATCCGTCGCGCTCGTCGCCGTCTTGGTTTCGATGCCGATCGTCGTGTTCGCGATCCTGCTCGTGCGTCGCCATCGCTCGCGCACGCACGAGGGCGCGGACGCACGCGAGTTGCAGCCCACCGTGCGGACGGCGACGACGACGATCGTTGTCCCTCGAACTCCTCGACGCGGTCGCCGCGTCCCCGGCGCAGCGTCGATGTCCGCGGCAGCGGTCTGTCTGAGCCTGCTCGCGCTGATGACGGTTCCCACCACGTGGGCCACGCTCAACGATCAGGTGACGATGGCGCAGGTGTCGCTCGCCGCCGGCAGCGTGAACGCGCCCACCAACCCCGCGGTGGCCGACAACGGCGTCAATCCCCGCGTGTCGTGGACCGCGCCCGCAGCCGGACTCGCCCCGGACTCCTACGACATCTTTCGCACGACCACCTCCGGCAGCTACGGTGGTTCGCCCCTCGACACGCCGACCGCATCGCCGTACGACGACGCCAGCGCCGCCCAGTGCACCCCGTACTACTACAAGGTTCGAAGTCGCCGGGTGAACCTGCTCAGCGCGTTCACGAGCGAGGTCGGACCGCTCAGCGTGGACCACACCAAGCCTGTGGTGGCGAGCGGCCACGTGTACTTCGACCCTGCGCCGAAGCCGAAGGTTGCCGACTACGTGAAAGTCACCGGCGGCACGATCGAAGTGTTCTCGAGCGTGTCCGACAATTGCTCGAGCGACGGCTCGGGAATCACGGTGACGCACACGCTCGGCGCGCCGATCTCGAACACGTCCACCGCTACGTTCGGCAGCTACACGCCGATAACCGGCGGGCCGACGTTCAACTATCGCTCGACCTACGTGCTGACCAGCGGCAAGCTCGCCAACGGTGTGTCGGCGACCGTCACCGTGAACGCCACCGACGCCGCCGGCAACTCGATCTCCACGGCAGGCACGAGCGTGACCGGCGACGGCGTGGGTCCCACCGCGGCCAGCATCAGCGGCGAGATGGTGTCGGCATACACCAACTACTACGCCACCGCGCTCGGCTACGGCGAGGTGCCCTCCGACGGCACGGCAAAGGCGAGCGGCGCCTATGTGTATGGCACAGCGACCGATCCGAGCGGCATCTACTCGATGACCGCCAATCTCGCCGTTTCCGGTTACGTGCTGAAAACGGGCACCACCGCGCTGGCGCTGACCAATGGCTCGTACTCGCTCGACACGACCGGTTCGACCCAGACATGGTCCTGGCGCTCGGCGGCGACGGTACTCGACACCAATCTCGGCGACGGCACCCGCTACTTCACCATCACAGCCACAGACGCGCTTGGCAACTCCGCGACCACGTCTTCCAACCAAGCTGTCGAGGTGGACGACACCGCGATCGCGGCGACCTCCAGCAGTTGCACGCACACCGGCAACAACGACAATTCCTTCGGTTCCGGCGATTTCACCGATTTCATCTTCGACGACACTGTCTGGCCGGACGCCATCGAGCCGGGCCTGCACGACACCCCGATCAGTGGAACTGCCGTCTTCATCAACAGCGCGGGAAGCGACTACTTCAACCTGAACGGCGACTTGGGCCTGTCGCTGTTTCGTGGCACACGCCGAACCCAAGCATTGTCGATGGGCTCCACTGCTTGGGTCGGCGCGAACACCGACATGTCCGGCACGTCGCTCTCCACGTACGACCGGAAGACAATTCGGGTCTCGTGGGGTGCGCCTGCCGCCGCCATCAACGCAACGACGACCCGAACCACGACCGCGTACTTCAGCTCGACGCTCCGCGACGCGGCGGGAAATTCGTCTGGCAACTTTTCGGAGGCATGCACGACCGCGGCTTGGTAACGAACAACGAACGAATTCCCGCGCGACGCGCGCAGGAATGCCACATGAACCACGACAACGAACACCCGGGAGGGACACACGACATGAAGACCGACAAGATGAACTCCGGCGGACTGAGCCGACGACTGCTGATGTCGCTCGGCATCCTCGGCGTGGCCGGCGCCGTGGCCGGCCTCGGCACGTGGGCGCAGTTCACCGACTCCACCTCCGCCAACCACTCGATCTCCACCGGCACCGTGGACGTAGAGCTCGGCTCGAGCGGAACCATCAACCGCTTCACGCAGGACGCCACCGACGTCGCGGCGGGCGACACGATCACGCGGGCAGTCGACCTGAATCTCGACGGCTCGCTCGACCTCTCGAACGTCAGCCTGACCGTAGCGGGCGGCGTGGCGGGGCTCAACGACTCCACGAACGGCCTGAACCTGAAGGTCGAGGAGTGCTCCACCGCGTGGCCGGAGACCGGCACGAACCCATACACCTACGGCGCATGCACGGGCACGCGCCAAGACGTGCTGGCGGACGGCGACATCCTCCAGTCGAACTCGACGCTCTCGCTCAGCTCGCTCTCGCACGGCACGCGGCACCTGCTGTTCACGTGGACGCTGCCTTCCGGTGCGGCACAACCCGCTCAGGGCGGTCTGACCGGCGCGTACACGTACACGTTCGCCGCGGCCCAGCGAGCGGGAACCAACCGCTGATCCAGGACGTTCGATGACGTGGTTCACGACAGGCGCGCGAGGTCGTCTCGCGCTCTCCGCGGGGGTGGTGGCGTTGGCCGCCGCCCTCGCGGGCCTGTCGACGTGGGCCACGTTCACGGACTCCACGCAGGGCACGCACTCGATCGCCACCGGCACGGTGGACATCGACGTCGGCACGGCCGGCACCGCCGACAACCGCCTCGACGTGGCGGTCGGCGCGATGGCGCCGGGCGACTCGGCCGAGCGGGCGCTGACGCTGCACAACTCGTCCACGCTCGCGCTCTCGGGGATCGCCGTCTCCACCAGCGCGTCGACCTCGTCGCTGCTGGACACGGACTCGACGAACGGTCTGCGCATGGCCATCGATCGCTGCTCGGTGGCTTGGACGGAAACGCCGCTCGCGAACGGCGGCTACTCGTATGCGTGCTCGGGCACGACGAGCACGGTACTCGCCGAGCGGGCGCTCGCGATGAGCGCGCAGCCCCTGACGAACGTCGACCTCGCGCCAGGTGGCGGCATCGTGCGACTGCGCATTCGCACCAGATTGCCCACCAGCGCCGGCAACGCCTTCCAAGGTCTCGCCACCAGCTTCGACATGTCCTTCACCGCTACCCAGCGCAATGCGACGAACCGCTGACATCCTCGCCGGATCGACACGCCGCCTGCTCGTCGTTGCGAGCTGGCTCGCGCTGCTCGCCGCGGTGGCGGCGATCGCGCTCTTCGCGATCGGGCCCCGCAGCGGCCAGTACCGCACGCTCACGGTGCTCAGCGGCAGCATGCGCCCCACGTTCGATCCGGGCGACGTGATCGTCGTGCGCCCCGTGCCGCTCGAACAGCTGAAGGTTGGCGACGCGATCACGTACAACGTGCCCGTCGACGACCAGCATGTGGTGACGCATCGAATCGTCGAGATCACGCGCGACGGAAGCCCGAATCCCGTCGTCGTCACGAAGGGCGACGCCAACGACGCGCGCGACCCGTGGGAGGCCCGCCTGCAGGGCACGACCGCCTGGGTGTACGACCGACGCATCCCGAAGGCGGGGTATGCGTTGCGCACGTTGCGCGGGACGTGGGTGCAGCGGCTGTCGTACGTCGCGATCGGCCTGTTCGCGCTCGTCGCGCTCTGGAAGGTGTGGGCGCCGCGCCGCGAGGAGGTGGAGACGTGATCGTCCTGCCCCGTTGGCTGCGCATCGTGCAGGTGTCCATCGTCGCGCTGCTCGTGGGCGCGCTCGGCGTGGCCGCCGCGCAATCCGCGTCCTACTTTCGGGCCGCCAAGAAGAAGAAGCGTCCCTACGCCATCCAGGCGAGCGCGGGTCCGACCAAACCGGTGTTCGACGTGCGCAACGCCGCGCCGGGCGATTCGGGAACGAGCAAGGTCACGCTCACGAACGTCGGCACGAAACCCGCGCGGGTGGAGGTGCGACGTCGCGTCACCGCGCAGTCCGAGCTCGACCCGTACCTGAGCATCAGTCTCTACGATGCCAAGACCCGCAACTGCATCTATCCGCGTCCGCCCAAGGCGAAGCCGATCAAGCGCAAGCACAAGGTGCTCAAACCCAAGCCGACCGGGCCATGCAAGACCCTTGCATCGTGGAGCGGCCTGCCCGCGCGCTTCGACCTGCCGCCGATCAACAAGACGAGGTACGTGATTCGCGGCGCCAAGGCCAAGCAGTGGAAGCGTCGCGAAAAGCACGCCCTCGTGATGACCTGGAGCATCGCTGCGAGCGCGCCGAACGCGGCTGCGGGCAAGACGAGCTCGTTCACGCTCACGTGGCGCGTGCGCAAGCGGTGACGCGTCGCGCGCGAGTCCGTAGGATGCCGAGCGTGGACTACGCGATGATCCAGAGCAGCGAGGAACTCGCCGAACTGTGCGAGCGCGCGCGAGCGGCGGGACGAATCGGACTCGACACCGAGTTTCTGTGGGAGCGCACGTATTCGCCGCAGATCTGCCTCGCGCAGATCAACGTGGAAGATCGCGTCCACCTCGCCGATCCGCTCGACGGGGTGGATCTCGCGCCGATCTCCGCGCTGATCAGCGATCCCGAGGTGCAGGTCGTGATGCACGCGCCGCACGCCGATCTGGTGGCGTTCGCGCAGCGCTTCGACGCCGATCCGGTGAACACGTTCGACACGCAGCTCGCCGCGGGATTCGCTGGTTTGAGCGCGGGCCTTGCGTACGAGAAGCTCGTGCACGAGGTGACGAAGCGTCGCGTGCAGCCGAGCGAGTCGTTCAC
Source organism: Thermoleophilia bacterium (assembly GCA_039811765.1). Lineage (GTDB taxonomy): Bacteria > Actinomycetota > Thermoleophilia > Gaiellales > SKUG01 > JAGQUL01. The sequence goes on from JBDHZF010000026.1 coordinate 7,046, forward strand.
GGATTGGAGCCGTCGCCCGCTCGGCGAGAAGCAGTTGCGCTACGCGGGCGAGGACGTGGAGCACCTGTTCGCGATGAGCGACGCGATCACCGCAAAGCTGCGCGAGCTCGGTCGCGAATCGTGGATGCGCGAGGAACTCGCCAGGCGCTTCGACGGCGCGGACCGGTTCGTCACGCCGCCGATGGAAGCGTGGCGCAAGGTGGGGCGTCGCGGCAAGCTCGGCCCGAACGACTTGTCGGTGCTGCGCGAGGTGGCGGCCTGGCGCGAACGGCTCGCGCGCACGCGCGATTTGCCCGTGGGGTGGATCGCGAAGGATCCCACGCTGATCGAGGTCGCACGACGCAAGCCGCGCGCCGTGAAGGAATTGCAGCGCGTTCGCGGCGTGGACTCCTCCATGAAGCAGCGCGATCTGCAGGAGCTGCTCGACGCGATCGAGCGCGGACGCGACGCCGAACCGATCCGCGAGGAGTCGCCGCCGCCGATCCGCGGCGTGCGGCGGCGCACCGCGATCGCGAAGGGCTTGGCGACGGCGCTGCTGCGCGCGCGTTGCGAGGCCGAGGAGATCGCGTCGGAGCTCGTGGGCACGTCAAGCGACGTCGAAGAGCTGATCACGTGGATCTCGGCCGGTCAGCCGGCGGACGCGCCGCGGCCGTTCCTGCTGCTTGGCTGGCGCGAGCCGTTCGGGCTGGATCTCGTCGACCTCGTGGAGGGACGAATCCAGCTGCAGCTCGTCGATCACGATCCGTACCTGGTGATCCACCGCGACCGGTAGCGAGCGGGGCGATCAGCTCGTCGCGACGCGTCGTTCGGGAACGGGGTAGCCGAGCTGGCGACACAGGATGCCGCGCTCCCCTTCGCTCAAGGCGTCCCAGTAGCCGGTGACGTAGGCGAGGCGCAGCAGCCACCCGAGGAACTCCGTGTCGAGATCCTCGCCGCGCTCGAACAACATCGACCACACGTCGGTGAGACGCATGTCGACCTCGAGGCCGATGCGGTCGAGCGAGTTGGTGTCGATTGCGAGGGCGCGCTTCGTCATGGATCGACACTGTAGGAGCGGAGTCGGACGCGAGTCCGACAAACCCGCATGGGGACTCAAAGTGTCAATTCAGGACCTCGACCGAGGGTCGAGTCCTGGCGCCTACTCCACCGTGATCGGGCCCTCGCCGCCCTTGTCCTCGTTCCACGAGAACTTGTACGCGGGGTCGTCCCATGCTTCGGCGGCGGCGGCGAGCTTGAGCGGGCGGAACGTGTCCACCATCACCGCCGCCTCGTCGGTCCAGTGCATGCCGATCGTCTTCTCGTCGAGGCCTGGCTGGGGACCGTGCGGCACGCCGCTGGGATGCAGCGTGATCGAGCTGATGTCAATGCCCTTGCGCGACGCGAAGTTGCCGTTGAAGTAGTACAACACTTCCTCGCTGTCGAGGTTCGAGTGGTGGTACGGAACCACGATCGCGTCCTTGTCCCAGTCGAGCATGCGCGGCATGAAGCTGCAGATCACGAACCCTGGTCCGCGGAAGGTGAGGTGCGCGGGCGGCGGCTGGTGCAGGCGCCCGGCCTTGGGCTCGTAGTCCCAGATGTTGAACGCGAACGGGTAGTTGTAGCCGTCCCAGCCGACCACGTCGAACGGATGGTGGTCCAGGTCGTACACCTGGAAGCCCGAGTTGATGCGCACGTGCAGCTCGAACTCGCCCTGCTCGTCGTGGTACTCCACGGCGGCGGGACGCCGCAGGTCGCGGTGGTAGTAGGGCGCGTGCTCGAGCAGCTGCCCGTACTGATTGCGAAAATCCTTCGGGATCGAAAAGTGACCGGGCGTCTCCAGCACGAGATGCCGCTGCGGGGTGGAATCGTCCGCCATTTCGAAGCGGTAGATCGTGCCGCGCGGGATCACGAGGTAATCGCCTTCGCCGTACTCGATCGGCCCGAACATCGTGCGCAGCACGCCACTGCCCTCGTGGATGAAGACGATCTCGTCGCCCATGCCGTTTCGGTAGAAGTACGCCTGCTGCTCGGTGGGGCGAACGTACGACATCACGATGTCGTTGTTGTACATGAACGGCTGGCGCGCGCGAATCGGGTCGCCCTGCGCGGGAAACTCGGCGAAGCGCAAGTGGCGATGCGCCCACTCGCGCGGAATCCACTCGGTGATCGGTCGCGGCTCGAATGGTCGCGCGTCGACGATCCGGCAGGGCGAACGGCGGTGGTAGAGGATCGATTCGGGGCCGTCGAATCCTTCGAGGCCGAACACCTCCTCCACGTACAGCGCGCCATCGGGCGCGCGGAACTGGACGTGCCGCTTGCGCGGCATCTCGCCAAGGGCGTGGTACATGGGCATCGAGGACCTCCGATCACGGGACTCGCACGTTGCCCGATGCTACCGCCAACGCGGTCGCTTCGCGCCGCCAGCGGGTAGGAGGTGCACGTGAATCCGCAGACCTCACCCGACCCATCCACGGTCGACGCCTCGTCGACGACCGGCTTTTCCGGGCGCCGCGCCCGCATGCACGCGGCGCGTACATTTCTGCTGCGGGTGATGCCGCTCACGCTGGCGCTGGTGACGGTGCTCACCGTCACGTCCGTGCTGTTCAAGTCGGGCAACGGTTCTCCGCAGCTGCTGGTGGCGAACGCCGCGTTCTGGCTCGTGCAGGGAGCGCTCGCGTTCGTGGTGGTCACGGAGCGCGCGAACCCGATCACCGCCCTGGGCGTGTTTCTGGCGTTCGCCACGATCATCGAGTTCGTCGCGCTGTATTCGTCCCCCGAACCGGTCGCGTCGGCGTCGTCGTTGTTGTTCTTCGTGGTCGCCAGCGCGTACTTCTTGCCGACGCGCAGCTCGATCGCGCTCACCATCGCGTGCACCGTTGCGGTCTGCGTCGCGGCGTACACGATCGACGCGTGGGGCAAGCACTTCATCCTGCCGTCCACCTCGTTCACCATCCTGATCGTGGGGTTGTTGAGCACGTTCGTTTCCGCCAACGCGCGACGCACGGAGACTCGGCTCGAGCACGCGATCGCCGAGGAGCGAGACGCACGCCGGCGCCTCGAGCAGGTGGACGCGTCTCGCAACAGGCTCGTCGCGAACGTCTCGCATGAGCTGCGCACACCGCTCACGTCGACGATCGGCGCGATCGAGACCCTGCTTCGCGACGACGTGTCGCTGGACGAGGCGCAGCGCGAGCGGTTGCTGAAAATCGCGCGCGACGGCGGGCTGCGCCTGCTGGTGCTCGTGGAGGACTTGTTGACGATCGGCTCGACGAGGCCGGATTCGCTGCACCTGACCGCGAGCTCGGAAGAGCTCGGCTCGATCGTGCGCGACGCGGTGATTGGCATCGATCCGGGCGCGGGACGCGAGATCCACATCGCGGCGGTGGAGGACGCGCCCGTGCGCGTGGATCGCATGCGCATGCTGCAAGTGGTGACGAATCTGGTGGTGAACGGCATCCGGCACGGCCGCGGCGACGTGCTCGTGCAAGTGGACGTTGAGCGCGAGCATGCGACGCTGCGAGTGATCGACGACGGCGACGGCGTTCCCGCCGATCACGAGGACGAGCTGTTCCTGCCGTTCGCGCGATTCAGCACGCGCTCGGATTCCACCGGCCTCGGGCTGGCGATCTGCCGCACGCTCGTGGAGGCGCATGGCGGCTCGATCCGCTACCAGCGCACCGGCGACGGCCACACCACGTTCGTGGTGGAACTGCCCCTCGACGAGCGCGCCTGATCCCGTCCCCCAAAGTTGGGCTGAGAGGCGATCAGCGGAGCGTTTCGACGCTCGTCCAGCGGTCAAGGTACTTGTCGCGCCAGAGGGTGTCGCGGCCGCGGCCGCCGATGACTTGGTCTGGCGCGCCGTCGCGGAACTTCAGCTGGTCGTTGCCGTTGCCGCCGTGCGCCCGATCCGGTCCCTTGCCGCCGTCGAGCAGGTCGGCGCCGTTCTCGCCGAACAGCATGTCGAACCCAGCCCAGCCGAAGATCCGGTCGTTGCCGGCGCCGCCGTAGAGCTTGTCGTTGCCCGCGCCGCCGTCCACGAGATCGTTGCCCGTGCCGCCGTAGACGCGGTCGTTGCCGTTCTTGCCGTAGACCTTGTCGGCGCCCGGACCGCCGTCGATCAGGTCGGCGCCGGTTCCTCCGCGGATCACGTCGTTGCCCGGGCCGCCGCACAGCGTGTTGTGTCCGCCCACGCCCGGATCGACGATGATCGTGTCGTTGCCGGTGCCGCCGTCCACGATCGTGTCCGGACACTGCACGTGGATGATGTCGTTGCCGGCCCCGCCGAGGATCGTGTTCACGCCGTCGCAGTCGCCGCCGCAGGTGATCACGTCGTCGCCGCCACCACCGATCACGGTGGTGTTGCCGCCGGTTCCGCAGTCGATGATGTCCGGTCCGCCGCCGCCGCAGATCACGTCGCTGCCGCCGGTGCCGCTGAGGTTGCCGTCGCCTTCGATCGTGCACTCGCCCAGCCCGGGCACGGTCACAACGACGGTGTGCTCGGACGAATTGTTGTCGGGGTTCTCGTCGATTCCGCCGGGATGCACCACGGTGGCGTTGCGGTAGGTGCCGGCTTCCGGAACCATCGCCACCACGGTGATCGTCACGACCTCGCCGGAAACCATCTGGCCGATCGTGCAGTCGATCGTGGCGCCGGAGACGCCGTTCGCGGTGCACGCGCCCTTCGACGGGCTGGTCGAGACGAGCACGGAGCGCGCAGGCATCGTGTCGGTGAGCGTCACCGCCGGATCCGTGCCGGGCCCGTGGTTGGTCACGGTGAGCGTCCAGGTGACTTGGTCGCCGACGTTCGCGCTGGTGACGTTCGAGGTCTTCACCACGCCCACGTCGCCGCCGCGCACCTTCGTGGAGTCGGTGTCCGTGTCGTTGGTCGGATCGGTGTCGACCTGGTCCACGCCGGTGATCGCGACGTCGTTGACGAGGTCCTCGGGCGTGGTCGCGGGCTTGCCGTCCACATGCATCGTGAGGTCCACGTACGTGCTCGCGCCGCGCGCCAGCGACGCGATCGAGCATGTGAGGTTCGGCGCGGCGACGTCGGTCCACGCGCCGCACGTCATGCCGGGCTGCGGCGCGACGCCGGTGACGGTGAGGTTCTGCTCGCCGAGCGGTGCCATGTCGTCGGTGAAGACCACGTTCGTGGCCGCGCTCGGGCCGTTGTTGGTGACGCGCACGCGCCAGACGAAGTCGGTGTTCAATCCGACGATTCCGTTCGCCGGCGCAGGCACGATCTGCTTGTCGATCGCCACGTCGACGCGCACGATCTCCCAGAAGTCGTAGTCGACCCCGTTCTGGTCCTCGTGCAATACGATCGTCGACATCTGATTGGTGTTGACGACGGCTCCAGCGCCGGTGGCGCCCGTGCCGAGGATCGCGCCGCCCGTGGCCCAGTCGGCGGGCTGGGTCTGCGTGACCGTGTACGTGCCGGGACGCAGGTTCGTGAACGAGTAGTTGCCGCTCGCGTCGGTGGTGGTGGTCGCTGTGACCGCGTGACCGAGGTCGTCGGTGCCGGTCAGCGTGATCGTGACGCCCTGCAGGTGCTGGTCGGTGCCGTTGAACACGCCGTCCTCCGGCCCGCCGTCCTCCTCGCCCCACACGCTGCCCGCGATGCTGCTCGGGCGCAGCTCGCCGAAGTCGTAGTTCGTGCCGACGGTGGACTCGCCGATCGCGAGCTGGATCGACGAGAACTGGTCGTTGCCCGCGGTGCCGCGATTGCCAGACGCCGCGCCGCCACCGTCGAGCTCGATGTCGCCGAGCGAGTCCTTGCCGTCCAGCCAGCCGGTCGGCTGGGTCTGCGTGATCTGGTACGTGCCGGGTCGCAGGCCGTCGAACTCGTAGAAGCCGCTCGCGTCGGTAGTGGTCGTCGCGGTCACGGGGTTGCCGAGCAGGTCGGTGCCGGTGAGCGCGATCGTCACGCCCTGGATCATCGACTCGCCCACGTCGCGCACGCCGTCGTTGTCTAGGTCGTGCCAGACGTGACCGCTCAGGCGGCTCACCGTGGCGCCGGTGGTGACGGCGGTGGAGCTGTCGGTGTAGTCGTCGATCGGATCGAGCGGCGCGAGGTAGCTGCCGGTGCGCGTGGTGCAGTCGGTGAAGCCCGCGGCGCACGGCACGTCGTAGCCGGGCAGGTCCGGCTGCGAGCGCCAGTCCACATAACCGGTGTTGGAGACCGTCGCACCGGGCGTGAGCGTCGCCGACATCGTCACGGGGATCGTGATCGTCACCGTCTGCGCGGTGGTCAGCTGCGAGATCAGCACGTTCGCGTGGGTCGGCGTGCTGGCGGTGGAGTCGCACGTCACGGTGACGGGCGCACACGTGATCGCGCCGCTGCGCGTCATGTCGGTCGGCAGCGGGTCGTTCACGGCGATGCCGTAGGCGGTCGCGTTGCTGGCACCGGTGTGCTGCACGACGAGCGTGACGGTGGCGGGCTGGCCCGCGTCGACCAGCGCGGGCGTGATCGTCTTGGCGATGTCGAGAGTCGGCTCCACCACCGTGACGTTGCCTGCGTGCGCGGTGCCTCCTGCTCCCGGCACGAGCGTGGCCGAGCCACCGGTCTCGTTGGCGTTGCGATACAGCTCCGCGGTGTTGCTTGCGGTGGTGCCGCGAACCACGCCTGCCGCGTTGCGCACGACCGCCCAGTAGCGGATCGTCACGGTCTGCGGCGCGCCCGTATCGTTGACCACGTCGCCGAACTGAAGCGTCATGCGGTGCAGACCGCCACCCGTCGTCGAGAAGGTCGGATTGGTGGCTGCCGACGGCGGCGTGCCGGTCGCCCAGCTAGCGACGATCTCCACCTCGGTCGGCACGGCATCGGCGGCGAACGCGAGGCCCGCGTCGAGCGTGTCTCGCACTCCCAGGTCGCGCGTGGTGCCGGCCGGCACGGTCACGACCGCGGCGTAGCGGATGCGCTCGCCCACGGTGGGCGACGAGTGCTGCGTGGTCGACGCGAGGCTCGAGTCGACGATCGACTTCGTGATCGACGGCTCGAGCGCGGCGAGCGTGTCGGAGTCCGAGTCGGTGTAGTCGTTGTGGGCGGGCGTCTGCGTGCCCGTGCGCTCGCTGCAGACTCCGATGGGCGTGCCGGCGACGCAGGTGACGCCGATGCCTCCGGGCACGCTGGTCCACTCGCCGCGCACGGAGTTGGTGACCTGCACGCCGGCGACGCTCGTCGAGTCCTCCGTGGCGTAGAAGGTCCACGTCACCGTCTGGCCCGCGTCGATGCGGTCGATGTCGGCCGTTGCGATCGCTCCGGTCACGCCAGGCGTGCAGGTGTGCGCCGTGCCGTCGAACGTGCAGGTGGGCGCAACAGGAGGCGCGCTCACGTACGTGAGGTGATGGCCGGAGAGATCGTCGCGCAGCGTCGCGTCGAACGCGGCGAAGGAGGATGTGTTCTTCGCCGTCACGACCACCTTCACGTACGGGCTGCCACTGACGGTGACGCGGCTCATCGTCTTCTCCACGTCGACTGCCGGCTCGCGCACGACGAGATCGTCGGGCAGCGACGGCGGGGTGAACGTGGTCGTCGCGCCACCGTCGGGCAGGTAGGTCGCGGACGCGTCGTTGCCGAGCGAGTCGCCGGCATCGTTGCCGCTCGCGTTCGCGACGAGCACCACGTACTCGATGGTGATCGTCTCGGCGCCCGGATCGCGGTCGCGGTTGTCGACGTCACCGAGCGTGATCGTGGCCGTGCGCCCGTTGTTCGTGAACGCCGTCGTCGCCGCGCCGAAACTGGGAATCGGGGGGGTGGTGAACCCGCTGCCCGTGATCGACACGGCGGTGGTGGTGAACACGAGGCCGTCGTCGAGTGTGTCGGTCACCTCGAGGTCGTTGGTGACGCCTTCGGGCACGGTCACGACCACGCGGTACGTGGCGGTTTCGCCGATCGCCACGTCCTGCCCGCTGGTGTGCGCCTGATTCGTGGAGACGAGCGACTTGGTCATGCTCGGCGTCAGCGAGGCGAGCGATTCGTCGTCCTCGTCCCAGTAGTCGTTGGGCCCTGTGCCCGTTCCGGTGCGCTCGGTGCAGTCGGCGGCGGGCACGGTCGCCTCGCAGTTGCCCGACGGCTGCTGCGCGACGGGCAGGCTCGTCCACTCGCCGCGCGCCTCGTTGTCGATCGACGCGCCCACCTGGTAGCCCGTCGCGAGCTGCGTGTAGAAGGTCCACGTCACCGTCTGGCCCGGGTCGAGCTGGTCCACGTCGGCCCCCGCCACGGGACTCGAGAAACCAGGGGTGCACGTGTGCGCGGCGCCGCTGAACGAGCACGTGGGCGCGACCGCCGCCGGCGTCGACACGTAGGTCAGGCCCGTGCCGGTGAGGTCGTCGCGCAACGTCAGGTCGAACGCAGCGGTGGTGTTCGCTGCGCTCGAGTTGCTCGCGACGACGACGACCTTCACGTACGACTGCCCACCGACGTCGACGCGCGAGAGCGTCTTGCCGACGGTCACGCTGGGCTCGCGCACGACGAGGTCGGCCGGCGGCGTGAGCGGCGTGAGCGTGGTCGTGCCGCCGAGCGGCGGCGTGAACGTGACGGAGGCGTCGTTGCCGATGCTCGTGCCGGCCTGGTTGCCGGCCACGTTGGTGACCTGCACCTCGTAGCGGATCACGAGCTGCTCCACGTCCGCATCGGAGTCGTTGTTCACGAAGTCGCCGAAGTCGAGCGTCATCGTGCGACCGGAGTTGGTGAAGGTCGGCAACACGGCCGACGGGCTCGCCGGCGAGGTCGCGTTCGCGAAGTTCACCTTCGTGATCGAGACCGGCGTCTGCGTAAAGACCATGCCTGCGTCGACCGTGTCGATCACCTTCAGGTCCTTGGTGGTCCCTTCGGGGATCGTCGCGGTGACCTCGTACACGGCGCGCTCGCCGATCACCACGTCGTTGCCCGACGTGATCGCGTTCGGCGCGCTCGTGGAGTACAGCGTCTTCGTGGGCTTCGCCATGCGGATGGTCGCCGTCGCCGAGGCGCTCGGCGTGTAGCTGCGGCGATGGCAGTCGGTGAGCGCGTGCTGGCAGCTCGGCGTCGTGTGTGTCGACGGCAGGCTGTAAGCGGTCAGGTCGGCGTCGTTGGTCATCACCACGCCGGTCTGCGCGGTGAGCGTGTCCACGTCCGTGCGGTACTTGATCGTGTAGGCGTTGGCGGCGCCGGCGAGGATCGTGTCGAAGCGCACGCGGATCGTCGATGCGGTCTGCCACTGGCAGTCGCCGCCGGTGAACGGCGTGAGCGTGTCCGGGGCGCCGGTCGGGCAGGTCGCGTTGACCACGCCCGGACCGTTGATCGTGAGCGTGCCGGCGCCGTAGGTGAGCCCGGTGGGGATCGTGTCGGTCACCACAGCGTCGTAGGCGGTGGGCCGACCGGTCGTATTGGCGGCGGTGATGGTCCACCACGCGGCGTCGCCGGCGTCGAGGTCCACGTTCGCGCCGGGCGCGCCGGCCTGGGTCGATGCCACGCCCTTGGTGATCGTCGGCGCCGGCTCCTGGAGCGTTGCGGTGGTGGTTGCCGTCGGGCACGCGGGGACGAGCCCCACGGCGGGCGTGGAGCAGTCGTCGTGCGTGAGCTTCGCGGCGTTCGCTCGCGTCGCGCCCTGCACGTTGTTCGGCGTGCCGGTGATGTCTCGCACGACCACGTCGTAGACGAGGGTGATCTTCCGGGTGCCGGTCGCCACCATGTTGGTGACATCGCCCAGCGAGAGCCGCATCGTGCGCGCGGTCGGGTACGTCTCGCTGCCGAGCGTGCCCGCGGTCATGGTCACGCCGGCGTCGGTGGTGATGCTCTGCAGGCCGGGGCTCGCGAACTCCAGCCCGTTCGCGAGCGTGTCCTCGAACACCGCGTTCGTGAGCGTGCCCTCGCGCAGCGTCATCGTCACCGTGTAGGTGAGCCGCTCGCCGATGGTCGGGCTGGAGTCGGGCGTGGTGGATGCCGCGCTCGAGGCGGTGATCGCCTTCGTGATCGTCGGGTTCACGGCGCTTCGGGCCTTCGCGTCGTCGGTGCGCTCGCTGCCCGTGTCGATGAAGCCGCTGCTGCCGGTGCTCGTGGTGAACTGGTTGAGCTGGCCGGTGTTCGTGACGTCGACGTACGCGTCCTGCGCGGTCGCCTTCACCGTGCGGTCGTACGTGACGACCACCACGTCGTGGCCAGGCGTGTACGCCGTCAGCTGCTGGGCGCCGGGCACGAGGCTGGTCACGAGGACGCCCTTCGGGGCCGTCGCGCAGTCGAAGAACTCCGTGGAGCCGCCGGTCATGGCGACCGGGTCGCCGTTGCCGTAGGTGACGGTGAAGTTCGTCACGCCGGGATCGAAGATCGTCGGGCTCACGGGCAGCGTGTCGCAGATGCGCAGGTTGCGCGCGGGCGCACCGCCCTCGTTGCGATACGTGACCGCGTAGCGCACGATGTCGCCCGCGTCGAGGTTCGTCACGTTCGAGTCGATCGCGGTCGAGTTCGTCGCGGTGATGCCGCTCACGCTGGGCGGGATGCCGGGGGTCCCCACGGCCGCGCCGGCCGGCAGCGGCGGCGCGGGCGAGAACACCGCGGACGCGCTCGAGGTCGCGGCGACGCCCTTGGTCACCTGCACGTCGGGCTCGCGCAGGATCACGCGAGCGAACGCGTCGTCGCGCCCGGTGGCCTGCACGGTGTTGTTGGCGAGCGCGGTCACCTGGTTGGTGAGCAGCAGCTCGTCGGCGAACGGCTCGTTCGTCACGGTGAACGTGTAGAGGATGTCGATCGTCGCGGCGTGCGTGGGGTTCGCGTTCGGCGAGCCGAAGTGGTAGACGACGCTGTTGGAGTCCGCGTCGGTCGTGATCGTCGGCGCGGGCACGCTGCCGCCGATGTACGTGTGGTAGGTGTCCGTCGAGTTCCACTGGAAGTGGCCGGGTGCGGGCGGACTGGCGCTGGGCGCATCGAAGGCGAGGACCGACTCGCCGGCGACGTCGTAGATCGGCTGCGGCAGGAAGTCCTGCATCGAGAACTGCTCGACGTTGATCGTTGGCATGGCGTACGTGATGCGATACGTCACGGTGTCGCCCGGCTGCACCTGGTTGCCGGTCGGCAGGCCGGTGTCCCCGTTGATGGCGTACAGCGACTTGGTCATCGCGTTGCGCACGATCGTCACGCTCGCGCCGGTGTCGTCGGCGGTGTCGTTGCCCGTGTCCGCGAACGTGCTCTGGTCCAGCAGGTCTGCCGTGGTCGTCGCGCCGTTGCACAGCGTGTCGCCGGCGTTGACCGCGCCGGTTCCTCCGGGCGCGGCCACGGTCGATCCGCAGAGCGCCGAGCCGGTCGTGTACTGCGTGTCGTAGGTCTGCTGGATCGTCGCCTGGTAGGTGATCGTGAAGGTGGTGGGACCGTCGTTCGGTGCGCACGGCGCGGGATCCGCGGTGCCGCCGGTCGGCACGCACCCACCGAGCACGCGGCCGGCGGTGGACGGCACACGCAGCGCGAGCTCGGAACTCAGGTCGAACCTCCATCGCGCCGAGCCGGGCGCGGCGCCGTCGACGGCGTAGGTGTAGTTCGCGCCGGCGATGTCCGCGGCGGCCGACGTGAAGCCCACCCCGTTGATCGCGAGCTTCGGCTCGGCCCCGGTGCGCCGCAGGCCGTCGCTCATCACGTCGTCGACCACCAGGTTGCCGAGCGCGTAGTAGTCGCTGACCTGCCCCTGGATGGTGAAGGTGACGGTGTCGCCGGGCGTGGGGCCCGCGCCGCCGGTGTCGGTCGTGATCGCCGCGCTCTTCTGGATCGCGAGCGCCTCCGCGTCGATCTGGGTCTCGCGCGCACCGTTCGGGCATGTCGAGCCCGAGCCCGCGTCGGTGGACGCGGCGCTCGTCGACACCGAAGTTCCATCGCGCGGATCGATCGGGGTCCACAGACCGTTCGAGTCGGCGGAGTTCGCGATCACGCTGTCGGCGCCGCCCGGCAGGATCTCGCCTGAGCCCGCATCGCGCATCGGCACGAAGAAGCCGATGGTCGCGGTGGCGTCCACGGCAGACGCGGTGCCGGTCACACCGCCGGCCCACGCCACGTTCACGGTGCGGTTGCCGGGCGTCACGACCACGCCGAGCGCGGGTTGCGTCGTGACCGAGCCGCCGGCCGAGATCGCGCTCGTGCCCGTGTACGCCACCTGCAGCGGCAGCGCGTCGTCGAGCTGCAGCGCGTTCACCGTCTGCCCGGGCGCGATGTCGATGTCGAGCTTGTAGGAGCGTGGGAAGTTCGGACCCGTCGCGGTCTCGCACTCGGGCCCGACGTACGTCTTCCTGAGGTGCCACAGTGCGGGCGTCGCGCTCGCGCTCGACGTCGCGCCCGTGATCGGCGCATCCGTGCTCGGGTTGTCGAGCGGGTCGGCCCCGAAGCGGAAGCCGCCGGTCACGCTCACGGGCAGCGCGTGCCCGAGATCCGCGAGGTTCGACACGGACACGGGCAGGGTCACGTGCGCGGCGGGCTGGCCCGCCGAGAACGAGCCGAACGGCACGGTGACGACGACGAGCTGCGTGCCTGCCGGGCAGACCACGCTCAGCTTCGTGAGCGGGTGGGTCACCGCGGCGCCCGTGCACGAGATGGTCGTGTACGGCAGCGCGAAGCCGTGGAAGTCCGGCGCACCGGTGAGCGTGAGACCGTCGTCGCCGTCCGCGCCGGCAGTGTCGAGGTACACGTCGAGGTACGGCCCGAAGCCCGTCTCCCCCGACGCGCCCGTGTTGGTGAAGTCGATGCCGATCGTGGTGGACGTGCCGATCAGCGGATTAGCGTCGGCGATCGTGGTCGTCGTGGTCGGCGTCGGCGCCGCAATTGCGACCGACGGCAGCCCGACGACGAGCGCGAGCGCCAGGCCGGCGCCGATCAGGACCCGGCGAATCATCGGTCGACCTCGACGCGACGCTCGCTGGCGATGAGCACGAGCACTCCGGCGTTCACGAGCAGCATCCCCGCGAGCGCAAGCACGAAGACGGAGTCCGTGGTTCCCGTCACCGGCAGCGTGCCACCCCCGCTCGCGATCGGCGTGGCCGGGGTCGGGGTCGGCTCTACGTCGGTCTGCAACGTCACGTCCGGGAACGCGATGTCGTAGCCGGCGTCGTCGCACGTGGGATCCGTGGGCTCGGTCACGACGGGATCGTCGCCCGCTGCGCGACCCTGCACCGAACTCGGAGCGCTGGCGCCGCCCTGTTCAGGGCACGCTGCCGACGCCAGCCCGGGAACGACCAGCATGAGACACGCACACACCACCACGGAAAGCCCGAGGCGAACACCACGACACGACACGCACAACTCCAATGATGGAAGACATGGACCCGCGTCGCACCATATGCCCTGCTGGGGATCGTTCAACCATCGATTGGCCGCGAACGGCTGCGGGAATTCACGCGATCGTCGCTCGGAGCGAGCCGAGGCGCTCCACGCACAGCTCCACAAGATCTCCGGGTTCGAGCCACCCGCGATCGGGCAGCTCGAGCAGGCACCCCGTGCCGACGGTTCCTGATCCGAGCACGTCGTGCTCGTCGAGCGGCACGCCCTCGCTCGCGAACGCCACCAGCTCGCACAAATCGTAGTGGATGTCCTTGAGGTTGCCACCGCCGACGCGCTCGTCGTTGACGAGCAGGTCCATCGCGAGATCCCAGCGCCCGCGGCCCACCCGTCGATCCTCCAGATCGACGAGCGGCACGAGCGCCGGTCCGAGCGACTGCGCGAAGTCCTTGCCCTTGCACGGACCCAGCCCGACCGCCATCTCGCGTCGCTGCACGTCGCGCGCGCTCCAGTCGCCGTAGATCGTGAGCCCGGCGATGTGCTGCTCGGCGTCGTCCGCGGCGATGTCGCGCCCCGCGCGCCCGACCATCACGGCAACTTCCAGCTCCACGTCGAGCATCCGCGTGAACGAGGGCCGGACGATCGTCGCGCCATCGCCGTGCACGACCGACGGGGACGCGTTGCTGAAGTAGAACGTGGGTCCCTCGTACCACTCCGCGGGCACGTCCGCGCCACGCCGCGCGCGCGCGTTGCGCACGTGCTCTTCGAACGCCATGAAGTCGCGGATCGACGCGGGTCGTGGAAGCGGGATCGATGCCATTGCGCAGGAATCTACACGTCCGCTCGAATCGTCTCGTGCGCACGCGGGTAGGCGACGTTGTGCGTGAACGGTTTCGACGACAGCATGCGCCGCTCCGACATGGAACGAGACTCGCACGACACCTGGTCGGGCGACACGCGCCGATTGCGAGACGCGCACGCCGACCGATACGTGTTGTGGTTGCGACCGATCATCTCGGCGTTCGTCGTCGGCTTGGTGTTGGTGACGTGGCTGGTGCGGCCAGGCGTGGTCTACCCCACCGACGTGCTCGCGGTCGGCGTCGCGGCGGCCGTCGCGCTGCTCGCGATCGCCGCGCGGCGCGTGATACCGGTCACGCGCGTCGCTGCGTTGTCCGGCACGGTCGACATGTTGCTCGTCCTCGGGTACGTGATCTGGTCGGACGAGCCGGCGCAGTCGACGATCCTGCTGTGCTGGCCCATCACCGTCGTCGCATACTTCGCCACGACCAGATTGGCTATCGCCGCTTCGTGCGTCGCCGCGGCCGCGCTGTGGATCGCGTCGGCCACGTCGTCGCGCTGGGTCGAGGAATCCGTGGTTCCGGTATCCACATACGGTTTGGTCGGCGCGGCGCTCCTGATCGGTTTCATGGCGCACCAGGGCAGGATGGTCGAGCGTGCCCTCGCCGCCGCGCTCGCCCGTGATCGCGTCGCGTTCATGCTCGCTCGTCGAATCCGGATGGCCGACGATCCGCATGACGCGTTGGCGCAGATCGCGGAGGGGGTCGGAGCGACTGCGGGGGCCACGAACGCGATCGTGGCGCTGCTCGAGCACGACGAGACGTACGTGAGCGAATTCGCCACGTGGTCGCGCACCGCGGGATCGCCTGCGCCCGATCCCGATGTATTGGGCTCGTCGCTGCTCGATTCGACGCTCCTGCATTTGGTCTGCTCCGGACACGGCGCGGCGCTGGAGCACGGCGCCATCCACGTGGTCGCGCCGGAGGGTTCAACGGAGAGCGCCGCGGCGACCGGATCGGCGATCGAGGCGTCGCTGCGCTCGCTGCTGACGCGGCTCGGCGCGCAGTCGGGCATCGTCGTTCCACTGCCGCTCGCCGGGCACAGCATCGGCGCGATCGTGCTCGCGGGCGATGGAGACCACGACTGGTCGCGCACGGCGATGCCGCTGCTCGAACCGCTCGCGCCACAGCTCGCCGCGGGTCTCGCTCAAGTGGTGCTCGTGCGCGACCAGCGCGACGCGCTGCAGTCGATCGAGCGCGTCGACCGCATGCGCGAGCACCTCATCGCGAACGTGTCGCACGAGCTGCGAACCCCGCTCACCTCCACGCTGGGATTCGTGGAGACGGCGCTGCGAGACGACATCGACCTCGACGCTCGGAGCGTGCACGAGTTGCTGACGCACGCGCGAGCGGGCGGCCTGCGGCTGCTCGCGCTGGTGGAGGACCTGCTCGCGCTCGGCTCGACCCAACCCGATTCCCTGGACATCTCGCCCGAGCCCGCGCGAGCGGCGGACCTGATCGCCGCCGCCCTGCGGGGCGTCACCGCGCCCGCGGAGCGATCGATCGTCGTGCGGGTGGAGCCGGACGCGAGCGTGGTCGCCGATTCCAACCGCGTGATGCAGGTCGTCTCCAACCTCGTCGTCAACGCGATCCGCCACGGCGAGGGCGCGATCGAGGTCGACGCGACGACGCGCGGCGGCCGGTTGCTGATCGACGTGCTCGACGACGGGGACGGCGTGCCACCCGAGCACGTCCGCGAGCTGTTCCTGCCGTTCTCGCGCTTCAGCACGAGGTCCGATTCCACCGGACTCGGGCTGGCGATCTGCCGGACGATCGTGGAAGCGCACGGCGGCACGATCGGCTACGCCCGGATCGCCGGACGCACCCGATTCCGAGTCGAGCTTCCCAACGCCGGCGCCGCCGGTTGATCAGAGGTTGCCGCGCAGGGCCTGCTCGGCCTCGATCGCCTCGAACAGCGCCTTGAAGTTGCCGTCGCCGAAGCCGCGGGCGCCCTTGCGCTGGATGATCTCGACGAACACGGTGGGGCGGTCCTGCAGGTTGTGCGTGAAGATCTGCAGCAGGTAGCCCTCGTCGTCCTTGTCCACGAGGATGCCCAGGCGCTTGAGGTCCTCCCACGACTCGTCGATCTTGCCGATGCGGTCGACGGCCTCGCTGTAGTACGCGGCGGGGCGCTCGTAGAACTTCACGCCGCGCGCCATGAGCTTCTCGACGGTGTCCACGATGTCGTCGGTCTCGAGCGCGAGGTGCTGCACGCCCGGGCCGCCGTAGTAGTCGAGGTACTCCTCGATCTGGCTCTTGCGCTTGCCGTCGGCCGGCTCGTTGATCGGGAACTTCACCTTGCCGTCGCCGGAGCTCACGACCTTGCTCATCAGCGCCGAGTACTCGGTGTTGATGTCCTCGTCGGTGAACTGGTTCATCTCGGTGAAGCCCATGACGTTCGCGTAGAACGCCACCCACGGGTTCATGTCCTCGGTATTGCCGACGCAGTGGTCGACGTCCTTCAGGCCCACGCCCGACAGGTCCGCGTCGGCCGGGATCTCGAGCGCCTCGTAGCCCGGCAGGAACGCGCCGGAGTAGTTGCCGCGCTCCACGAGCGAGTGGATCGTGTCGCCGTAGGTGCGGATGCCGGCGATCGTCACCGAGCCGTGCTCGTCGCTGATCACCTCGGGCTCGCGGAAGCTCACGGCGCCGTTGGCGATCGCGTGCTCGTAGGCCGCGCGCGCGTCCGGCACGAGGATCGCCAAGTCGCGCACGCCGTCGCCGTGCTCGGCGATGTGCGCGGCGATCTCGTGGCCCTTCTGCAGCGGGCTGGTGAGCACGAGGCGGATGTTGCCCTGCTGCAGCACGTGGCTGGCTCGATCGCGCACGCCGGTCTCCAGCCCCTGGTAGGCGACGGGCGTGAAGCCGTACGCGTGCTGGTAGAAGTACGACGCCTGCTTGGCGTTGGAGACCCACAGCTCGATGTGGTGCATGCCCTCGACGGGGAACGGATCGTTCGTGCTGGCGTCGGACATGAGGGGCCTCCTAGGGGCGATGCTGTGGGCGGTTCGCGATCCAATCTATCGACTCTCGCGAGCGCCGGGTGCTGGTAGCCTCGCTGCATGATTCGAATCTCGCTGCGCCGCTGCGCGCTCCTGACCCTGCTCGCACTGCTCACCGCTGCATCGTCAGCGGTCGCCGCGGTGACGCCCGGCTCCATCGATCCGCGCTTCACCCCGTTGCTCGCTCACATCCGCGAGGCGGCCTCCTCGACGCACGAAGAGGCCTTCGTCGCGCAGTCGGTGGCGCCCGACGGCTCGGTGATCGCGATCACCACGAGCAGCGGTGCCGGCTCCCGCATCGTCCGGATCAAGCCCGATGGCAGCCTCGACACCGGTTTCGGCGGAGGCGACGGCTACGAGCAGGTCGTTGGCGGATCGACCCCCTCGATCTCCGATGTGGCCGTGCAGCCGGACGGCCGCATCGTGTTCGCCGGATCGTTCGGCGGCTCCGGCGCCTTCATGATCGGCCGGCTCACTGCCCAAGGCGACCTCGATCCCACCTTCTCCGGCGGCGACGGAAGCGACGGCTACCAGACGATCGCGCCCACGGATGCGGGGTACGGCACCGGGCAATTCCTGCACGTCGTGGTGCTGCCCGATGGCTCGATCGTCGCGGGCGGCATCTACATCCAGACCGCCGACGGGCGCGTTCGCCCGTTCGCGATAGCGAGGTTCAGCGCGAGCGGCGCGATCGACACGACGCTCGGCGGCGGCACAGACCACGTCGCACTCGTGACCGACTCCGCGACGGATCGATATCTCCCGCTGGACATGATCGTGCTCGACAACGGCCTGCCGCTGCTGGTCGGCACGCGCACCGACCTCGACGCGACGTCCAACAGCTACGACTCCGCCTTCGTCACGATCGGGGCGCTCGGCCCGATGCTCACTGTCATCGATGCGAGCGGCAGCACGACCTACGATCGTGCGCGCTCCGCGGCGCCTGCCGGCGGTGGACGGTTCGTCGTGGCCACGGGCCGAAACAGCGGCGCTGAAGTCCGGGGATACGCCATCGGAGATTCCGAGCTCGGCAACGTGGTTGCGGACTCGACGTTCGGCACGGCCGGCGCGACAAACCTCGCATCGACGTTCTACGCACCGCAAGGCATCGCCCGCACTGCCCAGGGTCAGTTCATCGTGGCAGGACTTCGCAACGTGATCGACCAGGACGACCTGACAGTGACACGACTCGTTTCATCGGGAGGCATCGACACCTCCTTCGGGACGAACGGCTCGGTGGATCTCCCGTATCGCGTGGATCGCGGCGCCGACTTCCTGAACGCGATCGTGCGCGTCGATCCGGTCGGGAGCGATGCCGTCGTGCTGTCGTTCCGCAACCTGCCCGTGGGCGGGTCGTCCGTCCCGATGATGACCCGCGTTCTGACTGCCGTGGTCAACCGATCCGTCACTCCCGATACGGCTGCCGAGAGCGCGCGGCTCGGATCCTCGATCACGGTGAACGCAGCGATCCACAATGAAGGCCCGAATGCGAGCACCACCACGACGCTCACGCTGGACGTGCCGGCGGAGCTCACCGCAAGCAACCTGCCGAGCGGATGCGCATCGAGCGCCGGCCACGTCACCTGCACGATCGGGACCCTCGCCTCCGGGGCAACGGCACGACGATCGATCGCCTTCGCCCGCAACGCGATCGGCTCGTCGGTGGTGACGCTGCGTGTGGGTGGCGCCGAGTTCGACTCCACCACGAGCGACGACAGCTCGACGGAGTCGCTGCGCTTCGTGGCCGCCGCGACCCCCCGAGCGACCCAGCGCCTGACGATCCACCAGCTGCTCGGTGTTCGGCGTCTCGCCACGTGTGGTGCGAGCGTCGTGAAGGCGTGCGCCGCCGCAACAGTGAAGCCGCGCGTGCGCACCGTCGCGTTCAGGTTGCGCGCCGGCGCCACGACGCTGCCGCCGGCGTCCCCCGCCGCCGCACGGACGGTCACGTTCCGCGTGCAGCGCAAGGTCGGGCGGGCCTGGCGGCCGGTCACCCCTCGCGGCTGGCGACAG
>JBDHZF010000027.1:0-26095 GCA_039811765.1 Thermoleophilia bacterium
GTCGTGCTGAACCACAGGTCGAACGTGAAATCGCTCGCCTTCTGGATCGTCGGTGCGTCCGCGACCGTTCCGTACTGGCCGTCGGCGGTGAACGACATCGCGTCGCCGAATCGTCCGGTCACCTGAGCGGGCGAGCCGCTCCACGTGATCGCGTTGCTCGTCTGCGAGCTCGCGTCGGCCGCGCCCGATCCGCCGTTCAGATGCCATAGCCCGCCCGCGTGCTCCGGCGGCGTGGACCACGTCTCCGTGTTCACGGCGTCCATCGTGACACCGGTCGACTGCAGCCACGACGAATGGAACGTCGTCGAGTTGATCGGCGGCGCGTTCGTGGTGGACGGGTTCGCGCGCCCGAAGCCGGTCTGCGCGTTCGCGTCGTCGGCGAGCATGGTCGTTGGCGCGGGGCAGGTGGCCGGCACGGTAAAGCTGATCTCGCTCGAGTAGATCGTGAACCCGGCCCAGTCGGTGGCGCGCACCATCGCGTACCGCGTGCCGGGCGTGGCGAACGAGAGGTCCGCCGAGTGCGCGAGGCCGGTGTACTGCGGGTCGAGTTGCTGGTTCGCCCAGGCCGCGCCCCACGCGCCGCCGCGGGTGACCGTGTCCCACTTGACGTCGGTGGTGGTGGACTCGCTCGTGCTCCAGCTGATCGTGACGGTGCCGTCGCAGCGCGCGGTGGCGCTGGGCGCGACGCTGAATGTCGGCGCGGTCGAGTCGGTCCAGCGCATCAGTCGAGCCTGCTCGGAGTTCGACGCCCACACGTGGCCGTTGTCGTCGGCGTCGATCCCGGACACCGACGCGAGGCGGTTCTGGGCCGTGGTGGCGGTTGCGCAGCCCGTGCCGAGCTGCGGCGGGGCCGCGGTGACGCCTCCGCTCGTGGGGCGCGGATCGAGCACGTACGTCGTGCAGTTCGAGGTCCACATCACGCCGCCGCCCGCGAGCGTGACGTCCGACGAGGAACTCGCGATGCCGCCACCGCTCGACGTGAAGTTCGACTGGCCGATCACCGCGTTCGCGGCCTGGCCGTTCGTCGCGGAACCGATGTTGTTCCACATGAGCACGCGGTTGTTGCCGCGATCGACCACGGCGAGGTGCCCGAACTGGTCGACGTCGAGGGCCGTGGGCAAGCTCGTCGTGGTGGAGGTCGTGCCCGTTCCGGACGTGGTGAACGAGGACTGGCCGAGCACCACGTTGGCGGCGACGCCGTTGCCGGGAAGCAGCAACCAGTAGTTGCGATAGATCAGCACGCGGTTGTTGTTCTGGTCGGCGACGTAGATGTTGATGCCGTCGCTGGTGACGTCGCTCGGGCCGCTCATGGTGGTCGAGGTGGTGCCCGGCGACGTGCCCGTGTACGAGGATTGCCCGAGCACGAAATCAGGGGGATCGGTGTCGCTGCTCGGCGGCGTGGTCCAGCCGAGGACGCGGTTGTTGTTGTCGTCCGCGACGAGCATTCGCGTGCCGTCGAACCACACCCCCAGGGGGTGGGAGAGACTCGTCTGCGACGCGGCGCCCACGCCCTTGTTGTATCCGCCCGTCCAGCGGTCGTTCTGGCCGATCCTGCGATCGAACGCTTGGTTCGTGCTCGACGGAGCCGACGTCCAGTACGAGATGGCGGAGTCGACGGGATTCGTCACCAACAACGAACCTCCCGGTTCCACCGCGACGCGCGAACCGTCTTGCCACGCGGCCCCGGAACCGGTCGTGTGGTAGAACACGTTCGCGTTCGTTCCGCCCATCACGTTGCTGCTGGCGAAGTCGGTTTGGCCCAGCACGCGCTCCGCTGCGGCGCCCGTCGACGGCGAGGCGGGGTATCGCAGCGCGCGTTGGTTGTCGCGGTCGGTGACCCAGAGCTTTCCGGCAGGGTCGAACGCCACGCGATACGGGCTGAACATCGTGTTGTTGGCGATTCCGGTGGAGCGGTTGACGCCGCAGTTCGTGAGCGTCGGGGGGCCGAGCGCGGCCGTGAACGTGGGGTAGTTGGTCGGCGACGGGTTGGTCCAGCCCGTGAGCAGTGTCACGCGATTCTGGAACTGAGCGGCGATCGCCAGTTGCTGCGACGCTCCCGAACCGTAAGCCGCGACTCCGACGGGGTGCGACAGTTTCTGTGAGGTGCAGCTCGAGGACACCGTGGTCATGTCCGGTTGGCCGATCACGTAGCTCGCGCTCGCGTTCGTGGACGGCCACCCCGCGTAGACGAGCACGCGGTTGTTGTTCGTGTCGGCCACGTACAGGTAGCTGCCGTCGAAGAACACGCCCTCTGGAGCGTTGAGCGTGTTCGCGGCGGCGCTGCCGCCGCGGTTGGCGAGTCCCACCGTGAAGTTCGCTTGGCCGATCACGCGGTCGGCGGCCTGTCCGGTGGTGGGGAAGCTGTCCCACAGCAGCACGCGGTTGTTGGACGTGTCCGCGACAGCGACCTTCGTGCCGTCGGTCCACGCGTCGGTCGGCTCGTACAACCCCGAGGCGTTGATCGAACCCCCGTTGTTCGCGAGGCAGTTCGTGAGGTTCGACTGGCCGATCACCGACGAAGGCGTCGCCGAGTTCGTGGTCGGCTCGCCGTTGTAGATCTGCACGCGGTGCGCGTACCGGTCGACGAGAAGCACCTTCGAGCTGTCGCCGGTCACGGCGATACCGTCCGGCAGCTGCGTGCCGCCGTTGCAGCTCTGGTGCCACGAGGCGGAGGAGGCGTCCCCCTTGGGAAACACGTTCGTGGCGGCCTGCCCGTCGCTCGTGGGATCGGACGCCCAGCGCATCGCGCGTTCGGCGTTGCGGTCCACCACGTACACCGAGCCGCTCGAGTCGACCGCGACGCCGAGCGGGTTGCCGAAGCCGTACCCCATGAGCGCGGCGGAGTGCTGCGTGCGATCGGTCCAGCTGGTGGAGCCGAGCAGCAGGTCGGCGTTCTGGCCGGTGGTGAATCCGATCGCGAGGGCGGACGGCGCGATCGCGAGCAGCGCCAGCAGGGCGAGCGCACACGCGCGGGCCACGTGCGCGCGTGCGTGTGCGTGGTGTCGGCGGACTCGACGCATTCGCACGTGAAATCGGCCATTGTTCCGTTGACCATGAGCGAAATGCAGCGTCGGCGATGCATCGCGTAGGTTGCGATGGACCAGTCGACCGCACGCGGTCGGATCTTGGGCGATTTCACGTCGAAACGGCAGGGATCATCGCGATGAAACGGATACTGATCAGCGGCGCGCGCGGCCTCGTCGGATCGGCGCTTGTTGCGGCGCTGCGTGAACGCGGCGACGAGGTCGGTTCGCTCGTGCGCGGCACCGCGCGCGATGCGTTGGACGTGCTCTGGGACCCGACCACGGGCACGATCGATTCCGAAGCGTTGGCAGCCGGTCGGTTCGACGCCGTGGTGCATCTTGCTGGCGAGCCGCTGCTCGGTCGCTGGACGGCCGAGAAACAGGACGAGATCCGGCGCAGTAGGGTCGACGGCACGAAGCTGATCGCGAGCGCGATCGGCGAACTCGACGTTCGCCCGACGGCATTCGTCGTCGCCAGCGCGGTGGGTTTCTACGGCGATCGTGGCGACGAGCTGCTCACCGAGACGTCCGCGCCCGGATCCTCGTTTCTCGCGTCAGTTGTTTCCGACTGGGAGGCCGCGGCCGACCCGGCGCGCACGGCGGAGATTCGCACCGCGCACCTGCGCATGGGCGTCGTGCTGTCACGCCACGGCGGCGCGCTGCGCGAGCAGCTCCTGCCGTTCAAACTCGGACTGGGGGGCTGCACGGGGAGCGGGCGCCAATGGATGCCGTGGATCGGCATGCACGACCTAGTTCGCGTCTACCTGCTCGCGATCGACGACGAGCGCATCGATGGCCCGGTGAACGCGGTGGGGCCAACGCCGTCGCGCAACGCCGAATTCGTCAAGCTGCTCGGGCGATTGCTGCATCGACCCACGATCCTGCCCGTGCCCCTGCCGTTGCTACGCGCCCGCTACTCGCGCGAGCTGGTGGAGGAAATGCTGCTGCACGGTCAGAAGGTGGTGCCAGCTCGGCTCGAGGCGCTCGACTTCGAGTTCGACGATCGCACGCTCGAGCTGGCGTTGCGGCGAGCGCTGGCGACGTGAACGACGCCGATCACATCGGCACGATTGCCCAGCTTGCGCTCGACGCGCAGCATCGTGGAGGACGCGATGCGCGTCGCGCGGACGGCGCGTTCTTCACGGACTCCGATGTCGCAGACCGGCTGGCGCGTCGTGCGATCGGCGCGTGGCTGCTGGAACGCGTGGACGACGCTTTGGTCCTTGAGCGCATGCTCGCTGCTGGTGGCGACCCGATCGAAACCTTGGTCGCGCGCACCGACGACGCGGCCACGCGCGAGCAGATCGCGCAGCTGCTGCCTTCGATCGAAGTGCTCGACCCGACCTGCGGCGCAGGATCGTTCCTCGTCGCCGCATGGCGCGTGCTCGAGCAGCTCGCGGCAACGTTCCGCATCGACGACATCGCGCCCGATCAGCTCCACGGCATTGATCGATCGGCGGACGCCGTCGACGCGTGCATGAAGACCTTCCGCATCGTTGCCCCGGGACTCGCCGCGCCCCGCATCCAACGCGCGGACGCGCTCGCAGGCGACGTGCTTCCCACATGCGACATCGTGCTCGGCAACCCGCCCTATGTTCGCGCGACGCGCGCGGACGCGCCGCCCGAGTTGCGCACCGCGCGGGTCCCCAACGTGTCCGCGTGGATCGTCGAGCGCGCGCTCGACGCCGCGCGACCCGGTGCGCGCATCGCGTTCGTCCTGCCGATCTCCACGTCTTGCACAGACGCGTTCGTGCCCGCTCGCGTCGAATGGGATCGCGCCTGCGACCTGGTGCTCACGAGCCACTTCGACACGATCCCGTCAACGCTGTTCGACGGGGTGGTGCAGCGGCTGTCGATCTACGAGGCGCGCGTGCGCGACGTGAACGATTGCTCGCCCGCGCGGTGGCACACGAGCCGGTATCACCGCTGGCTGCGCGCGGAGCGCGAGACGATGCTCGCCAGCGTTCGTCATGTGCCCCTGCCTGATGAGCACGTCGCGGGTTCGATCGCGAAGATCGGCAGCGACGTGGAGGCGCGGTTGCTGCGGCGACTGTTCGCAAGCCCGCCCGCGGGCCGATGGTTCGCCGACGACGAGCAACCAGCGAATCGCGTGCTGTACAAACGTCGCTGGTCGTACTTCTTGCTGTTCTGCGACTTCGTGCCGGGTATTTGGAACGAGGACGGCACGCCACGCCAGCCCACCGAGCTCAAGGCGATCGACATCGTGCCGGACGTCTATGCGTCCGTCCTGATCGCAGCGTGGTCGAGCACGCTGTTCTGGTGGTACTTCTCGGTGTTCACCGACAACCGCAACGTGAACCGCCGGGACTTGGCGGCGTTCCCCATGCCGGATCTCGACGCCGATTCGGCGGAGCGCTTGGCGCAACTCGGTTGCGAGTTGATGGACTCGCTTCGGGCGTGCGCGGAGGTGCGCACGTGCACCTATCGCTCGGTCGGCACGATCCGCAACACGTATTTTCGCCAAGCCGCGACGAGGCCGGTGATCGACGAGATCGATCGCGCGTTGGCGCGGGCATTCGATATGACCGATGACGAGCTCGACTTCGTGCTCGGCTTCGAACATCGATTTCGCTCGTGAGCCGACCGGATCAGAGCTGCGCGCTGATGATGTCGAACGCGATCGACTCCGCCGTGAGCAGGAGCGCGGTGGCGGGCGTCTGCAGCACCCACGGAAGCCGCCACGAAACGCCGGCACGCATCGTGATTTGATGCAGCAGCGGCAGCACGAGCAGGATCGCGACGCAGATCCAGCGCGCGATCACGAACGCCACCGACCATTCGAACGACCCGGCCATCGATGCGAACGTCGCCACGATCGCCGCGGCGCTCGTCACGAGCAGCGAGCACCCGACCACCTCGAGCAGGCCACGGCGAAAGCCACGTCGTTCGATCATTTGTGAAGCAGCGCTGGTCACGTGTCGATCGTACCGACCGACGCGCCAGTCATGCGTCGATCACGACCAGCTCGGGCGGGCAGAACACGCGCAGATCGATCGTCGAATAGCCCACGCCCCCGGTGGTGTAGACGAAGCGCGGGCCGAGCGCGCCGGGTCGCTCAACTTCGTACAGACCCGTCGGATAGGGCTCGGAGTAGCGCGGCATGTGCATGCGCGCGGTGAGATCGCCGAAGATCGGCGAACGCACCTGCCCTCGATGCGTGTGCCCGGCAAGGTGCAGGGCCTGTTCGTGCATCGTGGCCAAGTGCGGCTCGTGCCCGAGCACGATCGCGTCGGCGTCGTCGGGAACGTTCGCGAATGCCGCTTCCGGATCGGCTCCTGCACCGGTGGTGCCTCGTCGCGTCCAGCATGAATCGATGCCGGCGAGCCATGTGCTCGGACGCGCGGTGGGCGCGAGCTCGCCCAATGGGATCGCTCGATTGGTGAGCACCTCGACGCCAACGTCCGCGAGCGTTCGCTCCACGCGCGCGGCGTCGCACCAGTGGTCGTGGTTGCCGAGCACGGCGGCGGTCGGCAGTTCGATGCGCGCGTACTCCTGCGCGGACCAGTCGATCGCTGTCACGTCGTCGCCCACGAAGTCGCCGAGCAGCACCACCATGTCGGCGTCCTCGATCGCGTTGATCGCGTCCACCACGCGCGCCACGTGCGGGCGCGGGAACCAGTCGTCTCGCGCGTGGATGTCGCTGGCGACCACGATCCGCGTGCCGAACGACAGCCCGCGAGAGCGGAGGTCGAGGCGGCGCGTGCGCAGCACGTCGATCGAGCGGCGTTGGACGATTCTCATCGAGATTCCCTTTCCGCTTGGTTGCGTCGGCGCGACGCGACTCGGGCGAGAACGGCGCGAACCAACCACGGCGCGACAGCGCGCATGAGCGGAATGGTCGCATACGTTCGCGGCCGAACAGGCGCAGCGCCCCCGCTACCACGCGCGGCGCGCACGCAGCAGCGGGCGATCTCGCGCGAGCTGCTCGTCAACGCGCGCCCAAGCACGGGAAGCCTCGACAAGCGCTCGTGCGGCCAGCCAGGGGTGGGCACAGGGCCCGGTTGCACGCAAACGACTCGAACGCCGCGCCGGCGAAGGCGCGCGCGCGACGCCTCGCTGAATCCCGTGAGCCCCCATTTCGTCGCGCTGTACGCGTCCGCGCCCGGCGTACCAACCAAGCCCGCCACGCTCGACACGTTGACGATCGTGCCGCGCGAGCGTTCCAGCAGCGGCGTCAACGCATGCGTGAGCATGATCGGGGCGCGCAGGTTGAGCGCCATCACCTCGTCGAGATCCGCCAACGCGTCCGGATGATCGAAGTCGTGCGCCGACGCCCGACCAGCGTTGTTGACGAGCACGTCGACGCGACCGAAGTCGCGAACCGCGGTCACCAATCGTTCCACGCCGTCCACCGTCGCGAGATCGCAATCGACGAGCACAGCGTCGTTCGCGCCCGCAACCTGCGCGGTTCGCTCGAGCTGATCCGAGCGTCGCGCCGCAAGCACGAGCCGCACGTCCATCGCGCGCGCAAACTCGATCGCGGTGGCTCGTCCGATCCCGCTGGAGGCGCCCGTCACCACCACGACTGGGCGTTCACGGGCGGACGTTCGCGCGGGCGCAGGCATCTGTTCAGGACGCCGCCACGAGTGGGTCGTCGCCCTTCGCGAGGGCCATCGCGACCGCGCGGATCAGATCGCTCGGCACGAACGGTTTGCGCACGATCGCGTCGGCGCGAGCGGCAAGTCCGGGGTGCAGTTCGCGCACGTCGTGCGCGGAGCACACGACCACCGGCGTGGAGGGGCGCGCAAGGCGCATGCGCTTGACGAATGCTGGTCCGCCGAGCGTGGGCATGCTCGCGTCGGTGCAGACGATGTCCACTTCCGGGTGCAAGTCGAGCAGGCGCAGCGCTGTCGCGCCGTTGTCGGCCTCGATCACGCGCGCTCCAGCTGCTTCGAGCACCACGCGCAGGAGCATGCGAACCGGTCGCTCGTCCTCGGCGACCAGCACCGTGATGTCGTTCAGCACCTTCATCGTGTCATCAACTTTCCCGTGGGGTGGCGTAGCAAACCGGGGCGTCTGCAACGTCTATCCAAGATTGTCCGATCGGCCGATTCGGGTTCACGAGATTGGGCTGCTCGCAGGTCGACGCGACCATGTCCGGGTGCGGTCGTCGGCGTGGCCCGACGTGTCCCGATCGTGTTTCGCGCACGTTTGCGACGCGACGCAGCGGCGAGAATTCGACGACGCATGAAAGCAACCGACCCCGATCGATTCCACGCCTTCAGTCGGCTGGTGCTGACGGTGAGCGAGAGCTCGCTCGAAGGCGTTCGCACCGACCACACCTTCGAGCTGCGCGCGACACGAGCGGGCGCGGAGGTGTGGCGTTCGAGCATCCTGCACGCGCCCGGCGGCAGTTGTTCGAGCGGCGAGCGATTCGTCGGCTCGCTCACGTCCAGGCAGGTAATCGACTTGCTCGAGGAGATCGAGCGCAGCGGCGTGTACGAGGCGCTGCCAGCAATGGGACTGGTGTCGGGAACCATCGATCCCGGCGCGACTCCGCTCGTGTCGATGCGGCTCGAGTCGACTACCCGCGAACGCACCGTGCTCGACCATGCCCCAGCGGATAGAACGATCGTCGGCGACGTTACCGAAGCGGTGCGTCGTCGCGTCGATCTCGCGATGGAACGCGCGCTCTCCAGCGCTGGCTGATCGCGCGCGTTCGCGCAGTCGCGCGACGGGGTACCTGCTCAACGATGTCCGACGTCGCGCTCCAGTACATGCAACCAATCTGGGTTGCCGCCATGCGCCACCACGGACCACACGATCCGAACCTCACCGACGCCACATGGCAGGAGCTGATCTTGTGGGCGTCGCCCCGTCGCCTGCTCGGCCGTTCGCACGACGCGCGCGGGATCGGTCTGCTCTGGGACGATCCGCGCCAGTTCGACGCGCGCGACCGTCGCTACGACGTGGGCGTGCCGATCGACGCCGCCGACGCGTCCAGCGTGGAAGCGCCCGCGTTCGTGATCGTCACCGCTCCGGGCCGCTATCTGCGCACCGTGCACGAAGGCGCGTACGACTCGATCGAGCGCACCTACGAGCAGGTGTTCGACGGGCCGATGCGCTACGACGGGTGGACGCTGCTCGCCCAGCCGATCATCGAGGTGTATCGCAACTCGCCGTCAGAGGTGGACGAGGAAGAGTTGCGCACCGACATCTACATCCCCGCTGTGAAGCTCTGATCGCGCGGCGCGTTCAGATTCCGTGCGGGCGGGTGCGTTGCAGGCGCTTGATCAGCGACACCATGTCGTTTCGGTAGCGACCCGACAAGATTCCGCGCGGCAGGCGGCCCATGAGCGCGCGGTACTCCCACGGATACTCGAGCGTGTTGCGGCGATTCGGGGGGATCTCCAAGTACGTGACGAGCACGTCCATATGTTCTTCGTTCATCGCGAACACCATCGTGCCGCCGAGCCGTCCCGCGTAGTACGCCTGCCACCGCTGCGGGCTGTCGCCGGGGGACGGTCCCCACGAGCACACCGAGCACGCGAATCGCGGATCGACGAGCTTGGTGACGTTGCGATACTCCGAGCCGTCGCCCACGATCCGTGCGTAGTTCGAGCAGCTCGGGCAATGCACCGCGATCTGCAGATGCTCCACGTGCAGCTCGTCGTCGACGCTCACGCCCTCGGGGCGAGGAAGTTCGTCCACGGGAAGCACGCCGATCCACCCGGATCGCGGTGCGGACGTTGCTTCCTCGTTGCACAGCGGCGCGCCGTGCGTCCCTTTCATCAAGCCCTTGAGCGACATCGGCGAGTCCATGCCCGATGCGCGTCCAGCGCACGCATCGTCAGCCGGCGGCGGGCAGCGGGGGCTGCGCGATCAGACCGAGATCGTTGGCGACGGCGCGCACCGTCGCGCGCAAGTTGTCGGCCACGACGATGCCGTACCCGGTCGCGTCGTCCGGTCCGGGCTCGCCAACGTCCTGCGCCGAGCGCTTGAGCACTTCCTTCATGGCGCGCGTGTCGAACATGCGACCGGTCTCTTCGAGCGCGGCTTGCTGCGCGTCGGCGATCACGGCGGTGGCGAGCGGCGTCGCCATCGAGGTGCCCTGCCATCCGGTCTCCACGCCGCCACCGGGCACGGACGAGCGAATGTCCACGCCGGGCATCGAGATGAACGGCACGGGCTCCGCGCCTCCCTCGACGGGCAACGGGTTCGGTCCCCTGGACGAGAAGCTCGCAGGCTTGTCGTCGCGATCGGTCGCGCCGACCGTGATGATGTGCGGGTTCGACGCGGGCGAACCGATCGTGCCGGCTCCGGACTCGCCGTCGTTGCCGGCGGCGAACACGTTGATGATGCCCATCGCGTCCATGTTGCGCAGTGCGTTCATGTAGCTGACGCTCGTACCGTCGGCGCTGCCCCACGAGTTGTTGATGATGTCCGGGCCGAGCGCGATCACTCGCTTGGTGGCGGGGTTGTTGCCGGGCGTGGGCATGCGCGGCGCGACGATGTTCTGGAACGAGCTGAGCAGCATGCCGTCGCTGCCGCCGTCAGGTCCCAGGCCGCGCGCGGCGACCCACTTCGCGTCGGGCGCGCCGCCGAGCTGCACGCCGGCGTAGTGGCCGAGGATCGTGCCCGTCACGTGCGTGCCGTGTCGTCCCTTGTCCACTGGGGATGGGGAGCGATCGTCCGTCACCGCGTCGTACCAGTTGCCCGTGTCCGACCGGTTGCCGGTCTGCGGGTCGTAACCGCGGTAGTTGCCGAGCACGTACGGGCTGGAGACGTCCACGCCGGTGTCGATCACGCCGACCGTCACGCCCTTGCCCGTCAAGCCGTCCGCGTTGGCCTTCGCGATGCCGACGCGCGCGAGGTTCCACTGCGGATCGGTCGCCAAGTCGACCGGCTTCGCGCCTGGCGCCGCTGGCGCGCCGTTCGGCTGCTGCACGTCCACGGGCAAGTCGGCGAGCGCGTCGCTCGCGCCCGTGACCGCGTCTTCGATGGGAGCGAGCTGGTCCGTGTATTGGCCCGGATGGTCGAGCACGTGCGTCGCGCTCTTCGCGGCCTGCGCCACGCCCGCGGCCGATTGCATCGTGGTGAGCGCGGTCTCGTCGCCGTACACGACGATCGAGTTCTGGATCCACAGCGGCGTGTAGCCGCGGCGCTCGGACACGTGCCCCGAGGCCTTGAGCCCGTCGAGCACCTTCCACAACGGCGTCTGCGTCTTCACCATGTTGTCGATCAGCGTCTTCGCCACGTACTGGCGACGATCGGGACCCATCGGCATGGCGAACGCCTTCTCGACATCGCGCGTGGCTTGATCGTCGAGCACCACGACGAACTCGGAGAACTTCGATTCCTCCTTGTCGATCGCGCGCTGCTCGGCCTTGGTCGGCGGCGCGGGCGTGGCGTTGGTCGGCGTGTCCGTTTCCAAGCCCATCGAGGCAAAGCCCATCGAGGCAACTTTGGAAGCGACGTCGGCGATCGTCGAGATGGCCATCCGTGACCCTTTCGTCCATGAATCCCACAGGCGCGGACAGCGGTCCCTGCCGTCCGAACGGTTTGCATCATCATGCACGCTGCGTTGACTGGCCAATCGATTTCCGTGGCAGTTGGCCTGTGCGTGCCGGATTCGTGGCCGCAGTCGCCTCGGAGCGGGTAGGCTGGCGACCATGGCGACCGTCTACGAGGTGGAAGAGCTCGAGCAGGCGCTGCAGGACCTGCAGCTGGACGACCCGGTTCCCGAGAAGGAGCTGTGGTACGCGATCAACACCGCACCGTGGCCATGCCCCGCGTGCGGCGAGGAATTCGAGTGGGTCACCGCGTGCCATCACGTGGTGATCGCCGAGACGCCCGACCCGTTGCTCGAACACGCCGCGATCGCCAAGAAGGTGGGACGCGATCCGCGCATCGTCAAGTACGACGGAGGGCTTCCGACGATCACGCTGTACCAGTGGCGCGCGCTGGGGCGTCCCGTGCACGGCGTGCGGCGCGACCTGCGCCCCGCGTGACCCCGCGCAAAGCAACAGCGCCCCCGAAGGAGCGCTGCGCGAGTGCGGATGAGAGGACTTGAACCTCCACGGGCCGAAGCCCACGGCGACCTGAACGCCGCGCGTCTACCAATTCCGCCACATCCGCATGTGGTGGCCGTATCATACACGTCGTGGATCCACTCGTCATCGTGCACGTCGCGACCGCAGTCGCATTGGTCGCGACCAGCATCGTCGTCGGCGTGTGGGGCCTCGCGCGCGCGAAGGCCATCGCAAACGCGGACGACGAGAGCGCCGAGGCGCGATGGTTCGCGCATGTGTTGCAGCTGTCGCACACGCTGGTGCTCGCCACGTGCTTGCTCGGGTTGTGGCTGCTCTCCGAAGGCACGCATCATGCGGACGACCCGTTGCACGTGCGCGTGTACGGAACGTTCATGGTCGTCGCGATCGTGGCCGCGTACGGGTATCGAACCCCGGAAGCGCGCCGCAACGTCCGCGTGTTCGCGATCGCCGCGCTTGTGATCGCGGCGCTTGGTCTGCGCGCCATCGCCACTGGGTGACCCGATTGCGTGAACGATCGAACTCGACGGGGTAACTGCACGACATGTCCGACTCGCAGCGAAACTTCTTGATCCTTGCCGTGATCGCCGTGCTCGGCGTCACGTTCAGCGGCGCGTTCGGCACGAGCGCCGGACTCGCGTACGGACTGCTCAACCTCGCGTTCGCGGTGTTGACCGTGTGGTTCCTGATCTGGCTCTACCAACGCAACTCGGGAACGATCGCCGCGATGCCGAGCACGCCGCGTCTCGTGTTGCAGGTCGCTGGGGCGGTGCTGCTGGCGGTCGTGGTCACCGGCATGACGACGTTCTCGTTCTTGCCGGCGCCATTCGGCTGGAAAGCGGATTACCCCGTGCCGTTTTGGGGGTTGATCTTCGGCTGCAGCTTCGCGATCTGGTGGGCGTGGCAGCAGCGCACGTCGCGCTGGTAGCCAGCCAACCGATCGGCGATCACGTCATCAGCTGCGCCGCGAGATCCTCGAAGTCGTCCGGGGACGAACCGATTTGCAGCGAGACCTGCTCGTTCGTGGGCGCGGTGCCTTGCACGAACAGTTCACGTAAGAACTCGGCCGCTGCGCCGCTGCAGAACCACTCTTCGCCGTGTTCGCGTCGAAGCCACGCAATGACTTGGGCGCTGGTGCGCCATGCGCGCAGGTAGTCGGCGGCGTAGAGGCCTGCGTCCATGTCGCTCGCGAACTGGCTCGTGGGGTACGTCATGCGCGTGGCGTCGGAGAGCATCGTCGCGTATCGCTGCGGATTCGCCTGATCGCGCGGATCGGCCCAGAACAGCAGCTCGTACGCGAGCTTCGCTCCGTAGCGGCGATACAACGACGCGTCCACGAATCGGGTCTGCGCGCACACTCGCTCGGCGTCCTCGCGCGACATGCCGAAGTGGCGCTGATGCCACAGCGGCTCGTGCGTGATGCGTTCGACGACGTACGAATAGATCTCCGTGAGCGCGTTGTCGGGGGAGAGGTATCGCTGCTCGAGGGGCAACGTGGAATCGGTGAGTCCGAAGTGCAGCGCGTGCCCAGCCTCGTGCAGGAACGCCTGGTAGTCGGTGATGCCACCGGTGGGGCGCACCACGAGATAGACCTCCTCGGGCACGCGCACCGGAATCACGCACGCACGCGGATCCTTTTCCGGTCGATCTTCGAGATCGGGGCGGATCGTGGGGATCCGGTCGAGGTCGAATCCGAGCTCGCGCACGGTGGCGTTGCACACGTCGACCATGCGCTCGCGGCTGTACACGTGGTCCCACGGGTGCAGCGATCGCAGGTACGCGGCATGCGCGCGAGACGGGTGCGGATCGTCGGTTCCGAGCAGCTCGGGAAACAGCGTCGCGGCCTGTTGGTCGTACGCCGCCGCCGTGCGATCCGACACGTCCGTGACCTTGCGCGAGAACTCGCTGACGTCGATGCCCATGCGCGCGTTGGCGATGCCGCGCTCGCCGTCCAGGCCGAACACGTCGGTTCGGAGTTCCTGCGATCGGGCGTCGAGCTCGACGTCGCGTTCGGCGAACTCCTCGTCGGCCGCGCACATGCGCTCGTACAGTTGCTCGCGGCGATCGTAGCTCGCTTCCGCCGCGATCATCGCGCCGAGCGCATTGATCGACACCTGCTCGCCGTCGAATTCGGTGCGCCACGCCAGCCGGTCGTTGAACAACGTTTGCGCTGCGTCGACGACGTCAGCGGCCGCGAGACCGTCCGCCGCTTCGAACCACAACCGGTTCAGTCGCTCGCGCTCGCCTTCCGACGATGCAGCGTCGCGCGCCTCGCCCAACGCGTCCAGTTGGTCGCGCGTGAACAGGTGCGCGTAGCGCGCGTAGATGTCGGCGAAATGTGATTCGGACTGTAGCCCGACCACGACCTTGTGGCCGTCGGCCATCGATTCCTCGTGATGCTGTTGGATCGCCTTCGCGAAATCGTCGGGAGAGAGCACGGTTGATTCCATGCGCGGAGTGTACTGTTCGGGTCTCGTCGCCGAAAGCCGAATTCCACGGGGCGTCGTCGATGTGCGTCTTTCGTGCGACTCTTGTTGCACTTTCGTTACAGTTTTGGGGTTGTGCTCGCGGGGTGCAGAGCGGCACGATTCCTGCATGACGACGCGTCGCGACATGCACTGCGAGCCGGCGCCCGAAGGCGGGCAGGCCACGGTGGAGTTCGTCGGCGTGCTGCCGCTCGTCGTTTTGGCCTGCACGATCTGCGTGCAGGCGCTGCTCCTCGCGATCGGCGTGTTCGTTGCGCAACCGGCAGTGGACCGTGCCGCGCGTGGCGCATCGGATGCGGACGTGTCTGCCGCGTTGCCGTCGGCCTATCGTCGCGATGTGCGAGTAACTAGCGACTCGGGGCGCGTGGAACTGCGCGTGCACGTGCCCATGGTGCTTCCGATCGGGCGGGATCGGCTCGTCGTGCACTCATCGAGCAGGGCGGTCCGGACATGACGACGAATCGTGAACGCGCTCAGGCGCTCGTCGAGGCAGTGATGATCTTCCCGGTCTGCATGGCGTGCGCGCTCGCGCTGGTGGATGCCGGGGTGCTCGTGCGCGATCGCATCGCGGTGTCGCAGGCCGCCACGCGCGCCGCTGCGGCGCAGATGGTCGGCGAATCGCCGCGCGAGGCAGCCTTGGGCGCACTGCCGGATCGCGCTCGCGCAAGCGCGCGCATACGCGTGCGTGGCAGCGAGGTAGTCGTGGTGGCGAGCGGCAATTCGCGCATCGCGAAACTCGTGAGGCACCCGGTGGAGCTGCGGTCGAGCGCGACGTTCGCGTGACGCGAGTGGCGATCGTCGGCGGAACGCTTGACGAATCCACGGACCCGTCGTTCACTTGCAATAGAGACAACAACGTAGTGCTCCGAGAACGATGCCCCCAGCCTTCATCAACATCTCGGCGCCCAGCGCGGCACCCCACGCCCGCATGAGCGCTGCATCCGCCGCCCGAATCGGGGTGGACCGATGAGTCCCGTCCACGTCATCGTCGGCGACGATCCCCGCGCGGAGGCGATGTGGACGCAAGCGTTCACCGGCGCGGTGGACATCTATGGCTTCGCGCGCAACGTCGACGCGTTCGAGCGGCTCACCGCGGCGCAAGCGCCCGTCGACCTCGTGGTGCTCACGCCCGCGCAGCGCGGACCGTTCAACCTCACGCCCGACCAGTTCGTGGCGCGTGTGCTCGAAGGCACGCTTGGCACGAGCCCGTACCTGAGCAACCTGCACGTGATCGTGGTGGGTTCGCCGCTGCAGCATTCGCATCCGCGAGCGATGGCGGTCTCGACGCTCGACGCGGCGATTCGCCTCGTGAAGTTCGGCGAGGTGGAGCGCGCGCCGCGCCCGCAGCCGATGCAGATTCCGACCGTGGCGGCGCCGCAGGCAGCGGCACGCACGGCGATGCCGTCCTCGTCGCTCGACGACGTTCCATTCGCTGGCTCGGTGATCTCGCGCATCTGGAGCGCGGGTGACGAATCCGCGCCGCGGGCGGTCGAATCGCATCCACAGCCGGCCACGGGATTCGCGTCGCAGGCCGCCACGCAGTTCGCGATGCACCAGGAGGGCGCTCCCGTTCAACGGCAGCAGCCCGGCGAGATCGTGGGCGGTGGCGCCCCCGCCACAGAACCCGCGCCCACCCCGCTGTTCACGCGTGCTGCGCCGCGAGGCTTCGTCGAGGCCGGTGGCGCGGCGGCGGCGCACATGGCGCCAGCGGCTCCCGCCGCGGTCGCGCACGAGTTCGATCCGGCCGCGATGCATCGCGGCGTGCCGCACGAGACGATTCAGGTGGCGTCGGGAACCGTGCTGCAGGGCGCGCGTCCGTTCGTGCTCGAAGGTGGCGGCGCGTACCGCGGGCCGGCGGTGCGCGGCGGCGTGGTGAACGCCGCGACGCACGACGTGATGAGCGGCGGCCAGCCGGTTCCGCCCGCGCTCGGCGCGCAGGTCGAGGCGATGGTGTACGGCAACGGCATGCAGGTTGGCAACCCGCACGATCCGGTGCTCGTGTTCACGAGCACGGCCCGGGGCGCTGCGCAGCCAGCGCCGGGCGCGCAACCCGCGTACGCGCAACCTCCGCACGCGCAAACAACTCCCGTGCCAACCGCAGTCGTGGTTCCCGGGACCGTGCAGGTGCACGCGCCATCGACGGCGATCCCGGTTGCGGCGCATGTGCGCACATTGCCGATGGAGCCGCCCGTCGGGGCGTATGCAGGCGCGCCTGCGGCGCCGTCGAACGATCGCTTCCTCGCGCGCGCCGAAGCGGGCGGCGGCAGCGTCTCGTTCGGCTGATCCTCGGGCTGGCGCGTCGGTTGCGCGTCTTTCGTGACGAAATTGTGACGAAGTCGTGACAAAGTGCGCGCATCTCGTGACAGTCGTCATGCGATCGTGAAGCATGGATCGGCGAACGCATCGCGGCGAGCACGGCGGGATGAGCATTCTCATGCTCGGAATCGTGCTCGTGGCCGCGTTCTTGCTGGCGGTCTTGGTCGCGGTGGGCGGCGCGTATGTCGCGCACGCGGAGCTGCAGCAGGCGGCAGACATCGCGGCCGCCGCGGTCGAACGGTCGCCTGGCGATTCGCCGAGCGCGCGAGCGCAGGATCTCGCGCGCGCGAACCGCGCTCGCTCCGTGCGAATCGACGAGGTGGACGACGGCGCGCGGTTGCGCATTCGCGTGACGGGTCGCGCGCCCGCGGCGTTCGGGTTGCGTCGCGGCGCGGTCATCGAAGCCGAGGCGTGGGCTGACGTGCCATCGCCTGCGGCGGTCGGCGACTATGGCCCGAACCCTCCCGGGCAATACTCGGGACCGCTCGAGCTCGCGGGCGGCGTGCCAGTGTGCCCGGCCGTGGCAGCCGCATTTCGCACGATGGACGCGGCAGCGCGTCGCGACGGGATCGCGTTGCACCCCACCAGTGGCTTTCGCACGTTCGCCGAGCAGGCCGTGCTGTATGCGAAGCTCGGCCCCGGCATCGCCGCGCCACCTGGCACGAGCCGCCACCACGACGCCACCGAGTTCGACATCGCGGTCGGTCCGGCTGGCTCGTCGATCCATGTGTGGCTCCAGACCCATGGCCCATCGTTCGGCTTCGTCCAGCGATACTCGTGGGAGCCCTGGCACTGGGGGTATGTCGAGGGGTGCGATGAGGGTCCCGACCAGCAGCTTCGCCTGCCCGAACTCGTCGTCTCGACCACGAAATCAAGACCCCCATCGAGCACAGGAGAAAAACCGTGAGGCATACTGTGAGCATGGCACGCGAGCACCGATACACCGTCATCATTGAGCACGGCGAGGATTCCGGATTCGTCGCCGTGTGCTCTGCGCTAGGGGCTGTCTCGCAGGGAGCGACCCGCGACGCAGCACTCGCGAACGTTCGTGAGGCAATGATTCTCGCGATCGAGGACTTTGCCGAATCCGGCGAGGCACTTCCGCCCGACACGGGCGCGACGACCGAGCAGATCAGCATCGCCGTCTGAGATGCCGCCGCTTCCGGTAACGAGCGGCAAGGTGCTCATCCGTATCCTTGAACGCCACGGCTTCGAGCAGGTTCGTATCAGGGGCGACCATGTCCGAATGCGTCATGCCGATGGGCGGCGAACTACCGTCCCGTTGCATGGAGAGTTGGATCGAGGAACGCTTCGAGCGATCATGCGTCAGTCGGGTCTCAGCCGTGAGGATGTGATCGGTGGGTAGCTCGGCGGGAGACACAGCGATCATCGTCCCGGTGAGCAGCGCGGACACGATCATCGGATCGTGGCGACTCCCGTATTGCGAACCGGGCCTGCCGGCTCACATCACAGCCTTGTATCCGTTCAAGCCGCTCGATCTCATCGACTCTGATGACCGTGTCGGGCTGCAGGAGATTGCGTTGCGCCGCGCTGCGACGATCACTCGATTTGCAGCCTGCGGCCGATTCCCA
Source organism: Thermoleophilia bacterium (assembly GCA_039811765.1). Classification (GTDB taxonomy): domain Bacteria; phylum Actinomycetota; class Thermoleophilia; order Gaiellales; family SKUG01; genus JAGQUL01. Next base: position 18,429 of record JBDHZF010000027.1, read on the forward strand.
TCGGTGTCGTTCCTCGAACCGGACAATCCTGCGTTCTATGCGGATCTCACCGCAGATCTCGAGCGTCGTTGGCCTGACTATCCCCCCTACGGAGGCGTATTCGACGAGGTGCACCCGCATCTCACCATCGCCGAGGGGGTCGATACGAGGGAGCAGGATGGCATTGAGCGCATCGTCCATTCCTCGCTTCCGTACGAAGCAGTCATCGATGAGCTCTGGCTCATTGCTTTCGACGGAGAACGGTGGCAGTCAGAACTGCGTCTGCCGTTCGCGGTCTTCAATCGTCCCTGAGTGGTTTTCGTCGCAACTCTGGGAGCCGTGGCATTGGGGTTACGTCGCAGGTTGCGGGAGCGCGGATGGTTGACGCGCCCTGGCGACTTCATGTTCCAGCTGAATGCAGATGAGTACGCGGCTTTGCTATCGCAGATTGCGATACCAAACCACGAAATTCCTGCTCAGCGCGATAGTTTGCTATCGCAAGTCACGAAATATGGTGGACGAGGAGGTCGCCGGAAACCGCCATATGCCTTCACGGAGCAAGGCGTTGCCATGCTTTCCAGCGTGCTGAGAAACCAACAGGCCGTCGCAGTGAACGTCGAAATCATGCGTGCGTTCGTTCGCCTTCGAAGGGTGGTCTGCGCCCGTCAAGAGGCGACCGCTTGGATTCATCGTGGAGGAGGTGGGTGGCGGTTCGATGGATGACTGGCTCGGCGCTTCGGAGCATGAGCACTCGTCCTTCGTCGTCGAAGATCAGCGCGACCGCCGACGGAACGAGCAGCAGGCGTGGTTCGACGATCGCGCGCAGGTCGTGGAGATACTCGGAGATGGCCAAGGCGCGACCATCATCCTCGCGGTGTCGCGTCGAACAACGCGACTGCCGAGGAACGGACCGGGGTCGAGGTCGTTCGGCGCGTCGGGGCCGTGGTATGCGGGCGTGATGAAGAACGCTCCATCGGCGGCCTGCATCACGGCAAGCGCCGGTGCCTTCCAGCTTCGATCGACCGCCATGTGCTTCGCCGTCTCGATCGCGTCGTCGAGCGTCCCATGCTCGACGAGCGTGCCTCGTGGATCGGCCAGCAGCAGCATCGACTGCTTCGTCCGAAATCGACCGAGCGAGTCCTGAAAGGTCCTGAGAAACAACCCGAGCGGGTGCCCATACCAGTTGTCAGACACGATCGATGACATCGGGGGAGTGATGTTCATGGAGCGATCGTGCACGCTGCCCGGTGCGCTTCGTCGAGGCGATCCGGGTCACGAATCGCAGGGTCGTGCTGTCCGCTAAGCTCGTCGTCATGGATCGAAGGTGGGTGGGTGTCGGAGTGGGTGCGGTCATCCGTCGCGGCGACGACGTGCTGCTGCTCAAGCGTCGGAACGTGCACGGCGACGGCACCTGGTCGACTCCCGGCGGGCACGTCGAGTTCGGCGAGTCGCTGGAGCGATGCGCCGCGCGCGAGGCGCAGGAGGAGACCGGACTCGTCGCGGGCGAGGTCTCGTTCCTCGCGGTCACGAACGATTACATGCCCGAGGACGGCAAGCACTACGTCACCGAGCGGCTCGTGCATGGACACGCACTCGGCGGGCGACCATGACGCGGCGGGATCGCTCGATCTGGCCACCCGTGCTTCGTGACGACGTCGTCGAGCTTCGCGTCGCGACGGTCGACGACGCGCCGGCGCTGATCGCCGAGCAGGACGGCGAAGTGGTTCGCTGGCTCACCGGAAGTGTCCTGACGCGTGCAGAGATGGTGAAGTGGATCGAGGTGGTCCACGAGACATGGACCGCCGGCGCGCACCGACGAAACTTCGTGATCGTCGATCACGCATCGAAAACCCTCGTCGGCGGCATCGAAGCGCATTCCGACCGGACGCTCGTGGAGGGCATCGACGAAGGCGAGGCCAACATCGCTTACTCGATCGGACCTTCGGGACGGGGCAGGGGGCATGCGGTGCGCGCCGTGGGCCTGCTCGTCCGCCACCTGGCGGGCGAGGGCGTGCATCAGGAACGCGATTGCAGGGCGAGCGCGCCGCGAGCGGCGTCGACGAACGCGTGTGCGGGAGCGCCGTCCACGATCGCGCCGAGCTCGCGCGAGCGGCGATGCGCGTTGCCGTCGATCGCGCGCTTGATCAGCGGCATCGTCGTGACGAGCGCGTGGTCGTCGGCCGCGACGAGCGTGCCGTGCATAGCGACGTCGCGCGCGAGCGCCGCGTCATAGTCGATCGTGCGCACGTCGACTCCGGCGCGTCGCATCGCGCTCGCGTCGTGGTCGTCCAGCTCGTGCGCGGCCACGATCGTCGCGACGCCGCGCTCGGCGGCCGCTGCGATGCGCTTCGCGAGGCCGTCGGCATCCAGCTCCCGCGTGGTGATCAGCAGCGTATTCGACGCGCCGTCGACCAGAGCCTTCACAGCGTCGCTCACGTCGTGGCGGTCGTGGTGCGGATCGTTCAGGACCACGCCCGCTGCTCGCGCGCGATCGAACGCCGCGTCGGCGATGTCGTGCGGGGTCTTCGCGTCGAGCTGCTGCGCCGCGTCGAACGCCGCGGCTGCGCGCCCGCCGAAGCGCACGCCCATCTCGAGCCGGTGCATCGACTTCGCGTCGCTCACGTCGCTGGCGACGAGCGCGTCCACGCCATCGCGCGAGATCGCCTTGCCGTGCTGCTTGAACGGGTCGTCGCCATATGCGGTCACGGTCGCGGACGCGAGACCACCGAGCCTCGTCACGAACGCGTCGTCGTCCGCTGCGTTCGCCGAGTCGACGAGCGCGTGCACGTCGACCCCGCGGCCCGCGGCGTCCGCGATCGCGTCCACGTTCGGCGCGCTCGTCGTGCGGAACGTGTCCGCGCGCAGGACCGTCTGCGCAGACGCGGCGATGTCGCGACTGGTCGCGAGCACCGCCGCGCCGCCGATCACCGGGGTGGGGGAATCGGCCGTTGCGATCGTCGCGATGACGCGACTCGTTGGACTGCCAACCTGCATGCCCGTGTTTCGATCGCTCCCGTGAAGCCACCGTGGGCCGAATCCACGGTGGGCCGGCGGTGGCCACGTCGATGGCCGACGGGTGTCATCGAACATATGTTCGGGTATGATGCCGTCATGGGGGGCGATGCAAGCACCATGGGCGATGCGGACGGCGCGCGGCGAGTGATCGCGCACGTCGACGCCGACGCGTTCTACGCCACCGTCCACCTGATCGAGGATCCGTCGCTCGCCGGCAAGCCCGTCGTGGTGGCGGGGACAGGACCGCGCAGCATCGTCACCACCGCGAGCTACGAGGCGCGCCGCTTCGGGATCGGTTCCGCGATGCCGGCCTCGACCGCGCGGCGACTGTGCCCGCACGCGGTGTTCCTGCGCCCCGACTTCGATTTGTACCGCGACTACTCGCGTCGCGCGATGAAGATCGTGCGCGAGCTCACCGACATCGTCGAACCGCTGTCGCTCGACGAGGCGTACTTGGACGTGACCGCGGTGGATCGCCCGATCGCCGCGCTGCGCACGCTCGTCGATCGCATCAAGCGCGAGACGGGGCTCACCTACAGCGTGGGCATCGGCCCGAACAAGCTCTGCGCGAAGATGCTCAGCGACCTGCGCAAGCCTGCAGCGTTCAACGTCGCGTCGCGCGAGCAGTGCTGCGAGCTCTTCGCGGAGTTCTCGCCGCGCGCGATCAACGGCATCGGCCCGAAGACCGCCGCGCAATTGGAGCGGCTCGGCATCGACACCATCGCCGCGCTTCGCGACGCCGACTCGACGATGCTCGAAGTCCAATTCGGCGAACGGCGTGCGGGCGAACTGAGGGCGCGGGCGCGATTCGAGCACGGCGGTCTCGTGCAACCGTCGCGCGAGCGCAAGTCGATGAGCGAGGAGCGCACGTTCGACCAGGACGTCGACGATCCCAGCGAGCTTTCGGAGCGGTTGCGGCGCATGTCGGGCGAACTCTGCGAATCACTGTCGCGCCGTGACCTGCGTGGGCGCACGATCGGAATCAAGGTTCGTCTCGCCGACTTCACCACCATCACGCGAGCGCGCACGCTCGGCGAGCGCACGAACGACCAGACCGTGGTCGCGGCCGTGGCGGACGAGCTGCTTCGCGAGTACGCGCCCGCCGATCCCGTTCGCCTGCTCGGCGTGCGGGTGGCTGGATTCGACGACCCTGTCGAGCGGGTGGGGCGCGTGCGCGATGATCGCCAGCTCGCGCTGGACCTCTGATCGCGTAGAGTCGATCGAATGAAGATCGGAATCGTCGGACTGCCCAACGTCGGCAAGTCAACGCTGTTCAACGCGCTCACCCGGGCCGGCGCGCTCGCCGCCAACTACCCGTTCGCCACGATCGAACCGAACGTCGGCGTGGTACCCGTGCCGGACTCGCGCCTGGATCGGCTCGCCGAACTGAACGCCAAGGGCGAGCAGCGCCCGCAGGTGATCCCGTCGAGCGTCACGTTCGTGGACATCGCCGGCTTGGTGGCAGGCGCGTCCAAAGGAGAGGGACTCGGCAACAAGTTCCTCGCCAACATCCGCGAGTGCGACGCGATCGTGCAGGTGGTGCGCGCGTTCGAAGACGACGACATCACGCACGTGGACGGCGCGGTGAACCCAGCGTCGGACATCGAGACGATCAACACCGAACTCGTGCTGGCGGATCTCGAGACGGTGGAGAAGCGGCTCGACAAGGCACGCAAGGACGCCAAGAAGATGCCGGAGACCAAGCCGTTCGCCGCCGCGCTCGAGGCGGCGCACGCGCGGCTTGCCGATGGTGGCGTGCTCTACGGTTCGGGACTCGACCTCGCGCCGCTTCGCGAGCTGTTCCTGCTCACCGCGAAGCCCACTATCTACGTGTTCAACGTCGCCGAGGACGCGGTCGCCGACGCCGCAGTGCAGGCGCCGTTGCGCGAGCTCGTCGCGCCGGCGGATTGCGTGTTCGTGTGCGCGGCGATCGAGGCTGAGCTCGCCGAGCTCGAGCCGGAGGACGCAGCGGAGATGCTCGCCGACCTTGGGCTCGAGGAGTCCGGTCTCGCGCAGCTCGCACGCGCGGCTCAGCACACGCTTGGGCTGCAGACGTACATGACCGCTGGCGAGAAGGAAGTCCGCGCGTGGACGATCCCGATCGGCGCCACTGCCCCACAGGCGGCTGGCGTCATCCACACTGATTTCGAGCGCGGCTTCATCAAGGCGGAAGTCATCAGCTTCGGCGACCTCGTCGCGGCCGGCACCCGCGCCGGCGCGCGCGCCAAGGGCACGGCGCGCCTCGAAGGCAAGGACTACGTGATGCAGCCCGACGACGTCGTGGATTTCCGCTTCAACGTGTGACGTCAGCTACGTGCGGCGGCGCGTTGCTCGCGGCGCCAGCGCAGTCGTGTGAGCCACGAGGCGTTCACGGCCATCTCGAGCGCCTGCTGCAGCGCGTCGCATCGCGCTTCGAGCCACGCGCATCGCTCTGCCATGTCGTGTGTGGCCTGCTGCGCGTCCTGCACGAGCAATCGCGACGCCATCACGCGATCGTTCGCGTCGCGCAACTGCGTGGCGCGCTCGGCGAGCGACGCTTCCAAGTGCGTCGTGCGCGTGGTGGCCACAACGAGCTGTTCGCGCGCGTCGACGAGCTGGTCGCTCATCCGCGCGAGCTCGCTGACGATCGCACGCTGGTCGTCGCTCAGGCGTGGGGTTCGCGTCGCACCGAGCGACGGCTTCGTCGCGGGGGACGGGGCGGGAGCGGCAACGGCACGCTCTGTGCGCGACTTGCGCTTGGCAGGCGCGGCGGCGTCGCGCCAATCAGGCTTCGGCTTCGCCTTCGGCTCGGGCACCGAAGGCGCGGACTCGGCATCGGCGTCGCGCACGAAGCGGCGCTGGCGAGCCAGCTCGCGGAACTCCGCGCCAAACCCGGTGTCGATCGGCGCATCGGTCGCGGCTTCGGCCTTCGCCTCGGTGTGCTCGATCGTGGTTCGTCCTCGCGCCATGGTTGCCCCTCCGGGTCGCTGCTTGAGGCGCATGTTTGCAGGGGTTTCGGACACACCCTCCACCTCAAGTCGAGCTTCAAGTTCGACGCAGGAGTTCGGCTTCCTGCGTCGAATCTTCGTTCAAATGCCCGCTGCCGCCGACATCCCCAGCGGCCGGTCGTCGCATGGCACCCTGCACGTTCCGGTCATGCCCGACGAGGTCCTCGAGCTGCTCGATCCGCGTCCCGGCGACGTGATCGTCGACGGCACGTTCGGCAACGGCGGGCACGCACGTTTGCTCGCCGCTCGCCTGAACGGCGACGGGCAATACGTCGCGATCGACCGCGATCCGGATGCCCGCCCGCGCTTCGATGCGTTCGTGCGCGAGGTCGCGTCGCTGCCCACGCGCTTCGTCGCGGACACCTATCCGTCCGCCATGCGCGCGCTCGCGAGCGACGGCGTGTCCGCCGACGCTGTCATCCTCGACATCGGCGTGAGCTCCATGCAGCTCGACCAAGCCCAGCGCGGGTTCTCCTATGCACACGATGCGCCGCTCGACATGCGAATGGACACCGCCGGTGGCGAGAGCGCGGCCGATCTCGTGGCCGCGATCGACGGACGCGAGCTCGAGCGAATCCTGCGCGAGTACGGCGAAGAGCGCTACGCGCGACGGATCGCGAGCGGCATCGTCCAGCGTCGCGACCGCGAACCGATCGTCACGACCGGTCAACTCGTGGACGTGGTCCTCGAATCGATTCCAGTCGCCGCGCGACACGCGCCTGGCGGGCATCCCGCCAAGCGAACGTTCCAGGCGCTGCGCATCGCCGTCAACGACGAGCTCGCGATGCTCGACGACGGACTCGACGCCGCGCTCGAGCTGCTCGCGCCAGGCGGTCGACTCGTCGTGCTCTCGTTCCATTCGCTCGAGGACCGCATCGTGAAGCGGCGCTTCGAAACTTGGGCCGGTCGCTGCACGTGCCCTCCGGGATTGCCAGTGTGCGCGTGCGGAGCGGTCACGCGCGCCGAGCCGATCACCCGTGGCGTGGTGCGTCCCTCCGAGGTCGAAGTGCAGCGCAATCGCCGCTCGGCGCCGACCAAGCTGCGTGCCGTGCGACGGGTGGAGCCGCCGAGACCGATCGCCGGGGGTGAGCGATGAGCGGCGTGGCCGGGCACGATCCGTGGTGGGGCGACGTGGAGACGGGCGAACAACCGTCGGCGCCGGTCGCTTCGGTCCGGGCAAATCCAAGCGCGCGCCGCCGTCGCACGCGGCGACGCACCGGGATCGGGTGGGTGCTGCTCGGACTCGTCGTCGCGCCGTTCGATCGGGTGCGCCGGCGAATGCGCAACAGTCCGAAGCTCCGCGTCGCGCTCACGCGGCTTGCAGTCGTTGCCGCGATCCTCGCCGTGATCGGCGGGTCGGTGGGCGTGATCCTGATCAACAACGTCGTGATCGGTCGAACCGCCGAGCTCGGCAAGCTCGAGGACCAGCGTCGCGAGCTGCGCCGCGAGAACGCGATGCTCGGCGCGGAGGCCGCGCGCGCGAAGGTGCCCGGGCTCGTGTACAAACGCGCGACGAAGGACCTCGGCATGGTGTCGACCGAGAACGTGCCGGCGTTCATCTACCTGTTCGACGGCAGCCGCGAGCTCACCGGCATGCAGCGACGCCAGATCGCCGCGAACCGGCGGAGCGCGCACGCCCAGGACCCTGCCGACAAGGACACGCCATGAGCGGCGCGCGCGCCAACA
>JBDHZF010000028.1:0-25757 GCA_039811765.1 Thermoleophilia bacterium
CGGCCCATGTCCTCGTAGAAGCGCTCGAGGTACGGGTTCTCGGCGATGCTCTCGTAGTACGCGTCGGCCGAGAGACGATCAGCGAGCGCCGCGGTGAGCGTGCTCTTGCCGACTCCCATGTTGCCTGCGATTGCGATGTGACGTGATTCCCCAGCTCCCACCATGGGACTCAGTATGGAATCGCGACCGGATGCAGTTCGTGACTCGATCGAATCGATCAGTCCTCGAAACCAGGGCGCGTCGACCCCCGCGAAAACCGCGGTCGCTGCTCGGTCCGCAACTCGCTGCGTCGCTGCTCGTCGCTCGCCATCGGGCTCGACTCGTCCGCCCCGGTCTCGCGCGCCCGCGCGATCCGCTGCGCCTCGAACACCAGATGCGACAGCGAGTCCTCGACGCTCGAGCGCAGTCGAAGCCACCCCGCTCCCGTCTCGAGCACGATCATTGGGAACGTCGTCTCCACCGCGGCCGCGCCCGCCGGCTGCGAGCGTGCTCGCACGATCAGGCTCACCGGTGCGTCGGTCGGTGGCGTGGCGTCGGTCGTCACCTTCGCGCCGCCCGCGCTCACGTTTTCGATCGTGCACGCGAACGCCCGGCCCTGCCACTGCAGGCGCGCGTCGAAGTCCTCCGGATGGATCCGGAACGTCTCGCGGTGGTTGATCGTCATCGCAATGACGATTCTGCCCTGCGACGCGAGCGCGTGAACCCGTGGGGCGTCCATGCCCCACGCGACCGTCCATGGTCGTCGGATCCACGAAACTCAGGCGACCGGCACGCAGGAGAGCAGCTCGCGCAGCTCGCCCGCACGCGCCGCGACCTTCTCGCGCAGCTCGCTCGGCTTCACCACGACGGCCTGGCCGCGGTACTTGAGGATCTCCTCGAGCAGCCACGTGTCGCCCGCCGTGGCCACGTGCTGCAGCGCGGAGCCGTCGACGAGTCGCTTCACGTCCCCGCCCTTCTCCACGATGTAGCCGGCCGCGGACGGCGCGAACCACACGTCAGCAACGCGCGGCGCGTCCTGCAGCGTGCGCGGCGTGTCCGCCTCGTACCCGGTCAGGTCGACGTCACGTTCTTCGAACGTCTCCTTGAGCACCTCGAGCGATTTGATGCGATCCAAGCGGAACGAGCGAACGTCGTCGGCCTTCCGACACCACGCCACGGCGTACCAGTGCTGCTTCAGGCGCTGCAGGCGCAGCGGCTCCACGTCGCGCTCGGCGAGCTCGCCGCGACCCTGCGAGTAGTACTCAATGCGCAGGACCTTGTGCTGGCGCATCGCTGTCGTGAGGCGCTCCAGCACGTGCTGCTCGCTCTGGGTCGGCGCCGTTGCCGGAACCGCCAGCGTTCCGTAACCGCCGAACCCTTCCGTGAGCTTCGCGCGCACCGAATCCAAGTCGCTCTTCGCGGTCGCCGCCACGAGCGGGCCCACGAGATCCAGCGCGAGCATCAACGCCTTCGCTTCGAGTGGCGACAGGCGCGCCGGGCGACGGAACACCTCGCCGTCGGGCCATGCGTCGACCTTCACCACGTCGCCGTCCAGCTCCGCGTACATCGCGTACGCGCCCGCGCCGAAGTTCACGAGCGTCAGCAGGTCCACGGCTTCGGCGAGCTGCTTGTCGTCCAGCTGGTATCGCTCGATCAGATCGGCCGCGGGCACCTCGCCCTCGCCGCGCGGGTTGCAGCTCGCGAGCAGATCGCTCATCAGCGCCTGCAGCAGCGCGAACTGCTCGGCCCCGACCGGCGCGACCGGCTTGCGGCGTCGGCTGGTCGACGGCTCGGGCAGATCCAGCGGCGGAAGCTCGCCCGCGAGCTTCTTCGCTCGCCCCGAGTGAGCCTTCTCAATCTTCGCGAGCGCGTCCAACGTGCCGTCGACGATCTCCGACGGACCGACCGGACGAACCAAGCCGTTCATGCCGAGAATCCAACCGATCAACCAGCTCGCCGACGCGAACCACGTGCGGAAGATCACCGAGCCGTCGTCATGCCGTTCCACGACCTCGCCCGCTCGCTCGAAGCTGCGCTCCACCCACCAAGCGGCGGACGGATCCACCCACAGATCGGCTTCGCCGGAGGTGTCCGCGTCGCGATCGCCGAACTGCCAGTTCGGACGCGTGCGGTACTCGGTCGCGTCGAAGTCCGACGGGATCTCGAAGTCGCGCTCCTTGCGATTCATGAACTTGATGTCGCCTTGGATGCGCGACAAGCGGAACTGTCGCACGGCCTTGCGCTCGTGGCTGTAGCCGACCAAGTACCACTGGCCGCCGTTCCACACGAGCGTGTACGGGTTGACGATGCGGTCCTCGTCCTCGCCTCGTCCCATCGTGAAGTAGTTGAACGTGATCGTTCGGCGCTTGGAGATCGCCGACTCCAGCTTCGAGATGCGCGTGGCGATCTCGGGGGAGTAGTCGCTTCCGGTCAGGCGCACCTCGGTGGACGCCATCGCCGGGTCGGTCATCGGGTTCTCGCGACCGAGCGTGAGGTTCTGCAGCGCGAGGCGCAGCGGTTCGGCGTACGCGAATTGGCCGTCGAGCAGCGACAAGCACGAGTTGAGCGCGGCAACCTCGCGATCGGTGAGGTCGAGGTTCGGCAGCAGGTATTGGCGCGCGCTGAGCGTGTAGAGCTCCTCGCCGGTGTCGTCGTCGCGCGTCGAGTTGAGCGGCAGGCCGAGATCCTTCAGCTCGGAGCGGTCCGCGTAGAAGCGACGGGCGAACGCCTCGTCGTTCATGTTCGCGTAACCCTCGACGGCTTCGCGAACGTCGCGGGCGGTGATCGGCCGGTTCATGCTCATCAAGAACGCGACGATCGACAGCTGGCGGACCAGCTTTTCCTTTTCCAACGGCTTGGCCATGCGCTCTTGCTCCCTTCATTGGGCGAGCCGTGCGACGCATTCCCCATGCGCCGTGGCTCGCCGTTCCCACTCCACGGCGGAATGGTAGTCGCGCGCTACCGCTCGACGGTAGGGCAAGCGGACCGACCGGCCCCGAAAATGCCGCTCGTTGCATGAAAATCAACTACAGCGCGGCGTCTTGTGTCGGTTTCGATTCCGGATCCTCGGGCAGAACGCGGGGCTTGCAACGATGAAGGCCCGCCGATTCGGGCGGGCCTTCGGGGATCGAATGTCGCGTCGTGTGCGGCGATCGCCGATCAGGCGACGATGCTCGCGAGGTGCTGGTGCGACGGGCAGAAGTTGCTGTCCGGCAGCGGGGTGCGCTGGCACGCCTTGCCCTTGCGCGTCTGGGCCCGGCAGCGCAGCATCGCGCCCTCGGTCACAGCGCGTTCCTGCTCCTTCTCAAGGAAGACGAGGGCTGCGGCCAGATACGTCTTCACAACGTGATAGACGCGTTCCTGCTCGCGGATCGGATAGTAGTAGCGAATGTCGCTGAACAGGCTCTTCGCCGGATCGGCGAAGTAGCGACTGTCCTTGGCGAGGCGCTCCATCGTGGCCTCGCACGCGGTCAGCACGCGACGTCGTGCCTCCGTGATTTCGGCCTGGTCCGCGCCCGTGATCAAGTCACGCGTCTCAAGGTAAATGGCTCGGCTGAATCGGTACATCGTGTCCTCTATGGTGCCCCCGGCCCCCTGCCGACGACACGCTCCCTCCTGGCGAATCGGGAGTGACGGGAATCCGTCTGGATTCCGACACGCCTGATACCACTGTACGGGAATCGCGCCGGCTGGCAAGCCCTGTGCGGTTCGTCGGGAGGAGGATCGCACGCAGCGGCTCGATCCGACTGCTCGCGGCGTTCGTGGCGGCCGCCGGCGGCCACGCAACTGGCGCAGGCGGACCGCTGCGCCGCTCAAGTGGCGCTCTTGCAGCCGCTCGCCGGAGTGCCGCCTTTGCGCACCTCGCGCACGTACATGCCCGCGTAGTCGGGCTTGCTGTCGAGCGCCGTCTTGTGCGTTTCGGCCTCGCTTCGCGACGTGAACACGCCGCTGAACACCACGTAGTAGCCTGGGCACAAGCTGGTGAAGTCGCTCGAGAACAGCACCCCGGAATCCTGGTATCCGTCCTCCTGCACGTCCGCTGCGCGCTGCTGGGCTCGAGCCTCCGTGTCGTAGCCCGAAACGATCACGGTCCAGCCGTTCTTGCCGGCCGGCCACGCGCCGTCCGACGACGTTGTCGTGGTGGTCGTGTCGGTGGAATCCGTGTCGGGATTCGCGGGCGCTGGTGGAGCGGGGGTGGGCGTGGGCGACGCGCCATCGCTCGCGCACAAGTTGCCGTTCTGGTCCACGGTCACGGGCGCGCTCGTGGAGGTTCCCGAATCCGAGGGTTCGATTGACGGGACCGCGCTGTTGTCGGCAGTCGGCGAGTCGAACGGGTCGCTGGAATCGTTTGACGAGTCGCTTGCCGCGTCGTCGATCGACGGGATCACTTCGCTTGGAGACGTCGACGATTGCCCGTCCGGCACTGCGGGTTCGGTGTCGTCCAACGGTCGAGCAGGATCACAATCTTCCAACGTCGTCGTCATGCCAGACGACGTCGTGGGTGGCTCGGTTTCGTTGGTGATCGTGGGCAGCGCGCTTTCGGTGGTGGCGTCCTTGTCCTTGCTGGACTTGGAGCCGTCGCCTCCGTCGACGAGCGCGAACGCAACACCGCCACCGACCAGCGCGAGCACGATCAGAAACGGCACCCACGGGAACCCGGAACGTTTCCGTGGCGCAGGGGTCGAAGTCGCGACGGGAGCGGTGCTGCTGCGCTTTTTTGCGCGTTGCTTGGGCGTGAATCGAATCGGCGCGCCGCATTCGAGACAGAACTCCTGTCCGAGATCCACGGGCGCTCGGCACGAGGGGCACGACCCGCCCATGCCGACCCCGATCGTGCCGGGTTCCGACGAGTCCTCGCTGCGGTCGTCGACGTCGTCGTTCACGCGTCGCCGCCGCGCTTGCGCTGCTTGCGCGCCGCCTTCGCTTTCGCTTTGGCGCGGGCAGTGGCTTCCTTGACACGCTGCTTCTCGGCGGCCTTTGCCGCCTTCGCCGCTTTGGCGGCCTGCTTGGCGTCGTCGGTCGCGTCGGGGGACGGCGAAGCTGGTCCTGGTGGCTGCGCCGGCGTTGGCGCGGCGGGAACCACAAGCGGCATTTCGCCGGGCAGCGTCACGTCAAGCGGGTCGACGATGGGTGGTGGCGGAACAACCTCCTGCAGCGGCACGAACGGGTTCGTCGGCGTGCTGTGCGGCGCGGCCTCGACCGCGGCCGCGATCGCGGCGTCAGGAACGGTTGGGGGCGCGGTCCAATCGAAGCCAGCGGGCGCGTCGCTGGGCAACGCTGCCACGGGCGGCAGATCCGAGGTCTCCGCCGCGGCATTTGAAGCTGCTGCTGGTGTTGGAACGATCGGCTCGAGTGGTGGGGCCTCGATCACCACAGTCTCCGCGACGGCGCGCGACGCGATCGAAGCGGCATCGTCGTTCGCGTCCGGCGCGCCGGCCCCGGGGTTCGGTGCCGAGGGCGCCTCGATCGTCTGCAGCGAGTCGGGCGCCTCGTGGCCGCACGTGGCGCAGTACTGGTCGCCCGGGCGCAGGCCGGAGCCGCAGCGCGTGCAAGTGCGCGATTGCGTGAGGGTCGTGAACGATCGCCCACACACGCCGCAGAAGTTCTGGCCAGGATGGATCGGCGCGCCACACTCGCAGCGACCGATCGGGCGCATTCCAGCGGCATTCGGCGGCGCCAGCTGGAACAGTCGTTGATCGACGTGCGCGATTTCCACTTCGATCGCGAGCACTTCTTCGCACTTGTCGAGCAGCAACTCTTCGCGGAAACGATTCCGCTTGTACATCTCGAGCATGAGGCCGCCGAGATCGCGGAGCGTCGTCTCACGAGCTCCCACAAGTCGGCGTCGGCGATCGTGCAACGGCGCGGCTGCAGTTTGCACTCGTTCGCGCGGCGACGCGGCACCATGCTTCTTCTTGCCACGCCGTCCGAGCGATCGTGACTTCGATGTGCCCGTCGGCGCCGCCGCCGACGGCCGCGGCTGCTGTGCCTGGACTGCCTTTCCCGGGGAGGTTGTGCTGGACTTTGCGGTCGATCCATTCGATCGCGCGGCGCCGCCCGGGCGGGCCGCCCCCTCGTTCGCCTGTTTGCGGCCCTTGCCGATGTTGTCCAGAAATCCCATGCGCATGCGTCGCGATTTGGCGTTGGACGGCTCCTACCCCGTTACCGCGCGTCCCCACACTTTGTCATACGCGGGCGCGCGCGGCGTATGAGTCGACTTCGTTGCGGACGGCGGCTCGGTTCATGACTTCACAAGGGCGAGACACGCGCGACTCGGACGATTGCTTTAGGCTGTTGTGAGTGATCAATCACAGATGTCCGAGTTTCGAGGATGACGCTTCGCGCAACGGTCGATTCGCAGCGGTGAAGCTCCGGCCGTCGTATCACCTGATATGGTTTGCATAGTTTCCGCTGTGCGATGCGACGAAGTCGCGCCCGCAACGGAGGAAAGGGGTGGCTCGTATGCCAGTTTCGATGGAATCGCCGAGCGTCGATCGCGCGCCAGTGCAAGACAACGTGGCCGATGTTGTCGAGTGGGTGTTCGCGCTCGCAACGTCACTGGACGGGTTCACCGCGCAGTTGCGGCGCGCGTACGGACTGAACGCGCACGAGCGTCTCGCCGTCGCCGCGCTCTGGTCGAGTGGTCCGATGACGATGACCGAGCTTGGGCAGTGGATTCCACTGTCGCGAGCTGCTGTGACGACTCTCGTCGATCGGCTCGAGGCGTTGGAGATCGTTCGTCGAGGTTCCGATCCCAGCGATCGTCGTCGAACCGTCGTCACCATCGTCCCAACGGCGTTGGACGACTGGCTGCCTGTGTATCCCGCATGGCGCGCGAACCTGATGGAGCTCGCCGACGAATTCACGCCAGAGGAGTGGGCGACGGTCGTCCGCTTCGGCGCGCGCCTGCGTGCGATCAACGAAGATGAAGCAACGCGTCTCAAGCAGATGTCGGACGACACTTTGAAAGCACTCATCGGGTCGGCGTCGGCCACAGTGGAAGGAATCATGCGATGACAGCAGCTCTCGACAAGCGAAATTGGAACGATGTGGTGGCGCTGATGCGGCGCGACGTGCGCGAACTCGGCCGCGAGGAAGGGCAGGCCTCTCGATTCCTGCAGCGATTCAGCTGTTCGATCGACGCGCTCGGTGCCCAGCTTCGTCGCGGATGGGGTGTCAACGCTCACGAGATGCAGGCGATTTCCACGCTGTGGGAATTCGGTCGAATGACGATGACCGATCTGGGGCGGCGGATCCCGCTGTCGCGTGCGGCCGTGACGACGCTGACCGATCGGCTCGAGCGGCTTGGCTACGTGAAGCGCGTGCCCGACCCCACGGATCGTCGACGTATCCTGCTCGAGGTGACCGAGCGTGTCGAGCAAGAGATTGCTCGCATGAACGGGCATTGGAACGATCGCGTCGACGAATATGTTCGTTCGATCGATCCCGCGGCATGGGCGCAAGTCGTGGACGTGCTTGCCGATCTGCGCGACCTCGCGCGGGAGGAAGCCGAGGACCTGCGCTCGCTCTCGCGCGACGAGATCGAGAAGCTCGGCGGTGGCGGAGCGAAGCGGGCGCAGCGGCGCCGCGACGCCGACACACCGCCCACGTGGTGGTAGCTCGTCGACGGTAGCAGTATGCGACCGACGCATTGTCGGACGCTCGATTGGGCCGGCGGGTTAGCGTTTGCTAACCTGTCCGTCGCGTAGGTGCCACACGGGCATCTCGTCGACCGCAGTACCGGGGGGTACCACATGACCAACGATTCGCTTGTGGGCGCGTCGGTGAAGATCGACGGACTCGACGGTCCCGTCGTCTCCACGAACCAGCTGGGCGTCGCCATGTCCGGCCTCGTCGCGCAGTGGTTGCGTGGCCTCACGATCAATGCGCATGAACGGCTCGCGATCGGTCATCTGTGGGAGCACGGCCCGATGACGATGAGCGAGATGGGCGCTCGGATTCCGCTGTCGCGAGCAGCCGTCACAGCGCTCACCGATCGCCTCGAGGCGCTTCGCTACGTGCAGCGAACGCCCGATCCGCACGATCGACGGCGCACGGTATTGACTCTCACGACGCGACCCCAGCAGCTCATTCGAGAGTTCCACGACGAATGGATTGCCGACGTGCAGCATGTCGAGCAGCAGTTCTCCGCCGACGAGTTGCGAGCCGTCGAGCGCTGGAATTCGAGCTTGCGCGCGCTTGCGCACACGCATGCGTCGCGACTGCGCGCGCGACCTGATTCGGACTTGCCAACAGCCGACTGATGGCTCAGTCGTAGGTGTAGAAGCCTTCGCCGCTCTTGCGGCCGAGCTTGCCTGCTTTCGCCATGCGAACCAGCGCGGGAGCCGGCGCGTGCTTGGGTTCGCGCGTGCTCGCGTAGAGCGCCTCCGACGCGTGCACCGTGACGTCGATGCCGACGAGATCGCACAACGCGAGCGGCCCGATCGGCCAGTTCAGGCCCATGCGGCAGGCGTCGTCGATGTCCTGCGCCGACGCGAGCCCCTGTTCCCAGAGGTTCGCCACGTCCGACATGATCGGCAGCAAGATGCGGTTGACGATGAAGCCCGGCGTGTCGCGGCATACCACCGGGTGCTTGCCGACCTGGCGCACGAACGCATAGGCGCGGGCGATCGTCTCGTCGTCGGTGCGCTCGGCGCGCACCACCTCAACGAGCGGCAGCACTGGCGCAGGATTGAACCAGTGCAGGCCACACACGCGCTCGGGGCGCGAGGTGGCGGCCGCGATCTCGGTGACGCTGAGCGCGCTGGTGTTGGTGGCGAGCACCGCATCCGGACTGACGTGCTCGTCGAGCGTGCGCAGCAGGTCGAGCTTGAGATCGAGACGCTCGGGGATCGCTTCGATCACCAGCTCGGCGTCGAAGGCGTGCGACAACTCCGTGTTGGTGGAGATCCGAGCGAGCGCGTCGTCGCGCGCGTTCTGCTCAAGCTTGCCCTTCGCGACGGCTTTGTCGAGCTGGCGGGCGATGCCGGCGAGGTCGCGCTCGATCACGGCTTCGCTCGGCTCGACGACGCGCACGTCGAGACCTGCGAGCGCGCACACCTGCGCGATGCCGCTGCCCATCGTGCCGAAGCCGATCACGGCGACGCTGGAGATCGGCGGCACGTCTCGCGTGTCCGGGTGGGTCGCGGCATCTGACGCGGGCGCTGCGGTGCTCATCGTGGCGAGTCCTTCGTGGTCGTCGACTGGAGTGGTCGGATGGTTCGCGTCGACCCTATCGACATTCGTGCGTCTTTCGTGCGTGTTTCGGCACACATTTGGCACAGAGTGCGCGCAACGCGTGACACTTGCTGGCTCAGCATTGACGGTGCGCCAACCACAGTCAGCACAAGGAGGAACCATCATGCGCACCAATCCGAACACGCGCGTTCGTCGTGAGCGAGGGCAGTCCACGGTCGAGTACGTCGGGCTTGCGGTCGCCGTCGCGGTGCTGCTTGCGGCGATCGGCGGCGGACTCGGCGACCAGGGCGGCAAGCTCGGGGGCGCCGTCGCCAAGCGCCTGCAAGAAGCGATCGGCGCGACGAAGTAGCACCTTCCACGGGGCCGGAAGACGTGGCGGGGGAGCACGATCGTGCTCCCCCGCCACGGTGATTCGATTGTGTCGAGCGCGTGTCAGCCGCGATCGGGGCGTTCGCTCCAGCCCGCGCGCGTCTCGTTTCGAACTTCCGCCTCGTCGTGCGACACCGTCACCACCACGGGCGACGGCTTCAGGTCGCGCATGTGTCGCTGGAACTCCGTCAGCGTTCGCTCGAGCGCGCCTTCGACGTCACGGATCTGCGACAGTCGCTGCTCGATCGCTGCGAGCCTGCGCGAGTTCTCGTCCGCCTGCTCGTACAGGGCCTTCACTGCGCCGGCCAGCGCCTGCCAGCCGGTGGTCACGGTGTCGACCACGACATCGAGATCCTCGGTGCGGCGTGCGCGCTCTTCGTCCAGGGTGGACGTGATCGACGCGAGCCGATCGAGCGCGGCGCGGTCCGCGTCGACGAGGCTCGTCAACACCTGCGAGACGTCGCGCTGGCCATGCTGGAGTTGGTCCGCAAGCGACCGCTCGATGCGATCGAAGCGCGCCGGCATCTCGTCGTCGAGCTTGCGAACCGTTTCGGTCGGCGCGACCAGCTCGTCGCGCAGGTTCTGCTCGACGCGCTCCACCGCGGCGCGAATCTGCGATTCGAACCGATCGAAGTTCGCGTGCACGCCGCGTTCGAAACGAACGACGGTTTCGCCGAGCACGTCCACGTCATCGCCCACGCGAGCAACCGCGTCTGTCGTGCCCTGTGCCGATCGGGCGACGCTCGACGAGATCGTCTGCTCCAGCTGCGCCAAGTCCTGTTGGATCGCGCCGTGCGTGGTGGAGGTGGTGCGATCGAGCGCCTCGTACAAGCTTTCCTGAACTTCGCGCGTGACGCGATCGACTTGCAGCGGCAACTCCTCGCGCAGTTGGCGAACCGCGTTGGTCGGCGTCTCGACGGCATGCTCGATCGATGCCTGCACTTGTTCGGCGAGCTGCGGCAGCGCCTGCTCGGTGGATGCCTGCAGCGATCGCAGCGCCTGTTCAGTGCCGCCGAGCTCCTCGTGCAGCAGTCGCGCGACTTCGGTGCTCACGCCGCCCACCACATGGGTCGGAGCGTCGTCCACCACCTGCTGCAGATTTCGCAGCGCCGTGCGGGTGTGCGCCCAGAATTGCAATTCGTCCTCGCTCGGCAGCGCGGTCACACGCTGCGGCGACTCGTCGCGGCTCGTGCGGCTGGCGTCGCTCCACCTCGCCGAGGGCGTGTCCACGGCGGGGGGCGTGCTCGATGCGCGGCGCGTGGTCGGCAGCGGCGCCTCGTGCATCGTCGCGGACGGTTCGTCGTCCTCCCACACCGGCGTGAGATCCGTCACGGTCGCGGACAGCGACTCGCGAAGCGCATCGGCGGTCTCGGCGATCGTCGACGGCTCGTCAGTGTCGTCGCGGTCTTCCTGCGTGGGATGCTCGTCGAGTGCTTCGGCCGGCTCCATCGTCGTGGATTCGGGCACGAACAGGTCCGACACGCTGGCGCTCGGCACGTCGCCGACGGGAACGAAGGTGAGGTCCTCGCTTTCGGTCTCGTGCCACTGCGCGGGCACGGGTTCAGGCGCGGATTCGGGCGTCTGCGCCGCTTCGCTCTCGCCGCCGGTTGGGTGCAGGATCGCGACATCGTCGTGTGCGCTCGTCGTCGCGCTCGTCGTCTCGCCCAAAGCGCTCATGCGCAGGGCGTGGAGCTTCTCTTCGAGCTGGCGCTCCGCCTGCCTGATCGCATCGTCGATCAGTTCGGACTGCGGCGTTTGTTCGTCAGCCATGGTGCACACTTCCGGTCGTTTCAGCACTACCTCGTGGTTGTGGCCCCGTCCGAGCGTTCGCAAACCTTCACAAGACGCTTGCACGACGCTTGGCAGGCCGGTCGCCGTGCCGGTGTCCGAGCTTGCATCCGACGCGATTCCTCGACTCGCGACGATGCGCCTCGATCGGAGAGAATGACGATGCACCCGCTCTCTGCGCTGCACCGAATGGACCCGTCCGAAGACACACACGACGCGACCGAGGGCGCCTTCGCGGGCGTCGATCCGGCTAGCACGTTCAGCGTGTCGCTCGCCGGCGAGATCGTGACGCCGAGGCTCGTGCGCGCAGATCGGATGTTCACGCGCATGCGCGGCCTGCTCGGGCGCGGCGCGCTCGCGCCAAGCGAAGGGCTGTGGATCACACCTTGCAACTCGATCCACATGTTCTTCATGCGATTCGCGATCGACGCGGTGTTCATCGACGAGCGCCTGCAGGTCGTGCGCGTGCACGAGGACCTGCGGCCGTGGCGCATGGCGCGGGGCGGCAAGCACGCGCATTCGGTGCTCGAGCTGCCACCCGGAAAGGCGGCGTTCTTCAACATCCGTGTGGGGGATCGGTTGACGATCGCCGCCAACCGGTAGCGCTCGCCAACCGTTGTCCCTCCGCTTGTCCGAGCATCTTGGGCGCGGCGGCGTTTGGGCACGACATGGCCGAGGAAGTCCGGTTTCCGGCGACCGTTCCGCAGTTTGTCCCGACAGTTCGCGGAAATTGCGGATGGTTCGGGCGCGGCGACTGGGCGCGCGGCCCCTGGGTGCGGCGACCTGGGGGTCGCGACCTGCAGGTCGCCGCACCCGCGGGTCGTATTCACTCCGTTTCGAAAAGGAGATTGACCGTTCCAACTTGGTGCGTCTCGGCACGTGGAACCCTCGACTGCGAGTCGAGCCGGTGTCACGCAATCGTCACGACTTTGTGCCGACTTTGTCACAAAATTGTGCTGCACATCACCCGAATTCCAGGTGTATTCACGGGAGCGAAACCACTTCGGGTGCAGCGATAAACAGATCTGACTAGCTACGTCGTTTGTGGTTCGAAAACTATGCTCGTAGCTTGCATTTGTTTCAGCATGCTAGTTGATCACAGGAGTGGATGGTCGACATTCTGTCTCCAAGCATCGCCGACTTTTGGAGCCAGCATGACGCACGATCGCCCCGTCGCCCTCGTGGTGGACGACGAACCGCACATTCTCAGCTTCTTGTCCGAAAACCTCTCCGCCGACGGATACGAGGTGCATGCCGCGGCGAGCATCGCGGCTGCTCGCTCCAAGCTCAACGCGTACCTGCCGGACATCGCGCTCGTCGACATCGGACTGCCTGACGGCTCTGGCCTAGACCTGTGTCGCGAGATCCGCGAATCCGAACCGCTCGACGTTCGCTGGTCGCCCGAGATGGCTGTGATCATGTTGACCGCACGAGGCGACGAGGTCGATCGCGTTCGCGGATTCCAGCGCGGCGCGGACGATTTCCTGCCCAAGCCATTTCACTACCCGGAGCTCGTGGCGCGCATGTCGGCAGTGCTGCGTCGAACGAGGCAATCGCAGGATCCAGAGATCCTTCGCGCCGCGGGGATCAGTCTCGACCTCGGCACTCGGGAGGTGCAAGTCGGAGGATTGCCCGTCGATCTGTCGACGAAGGAGTTCATGCTGCTCGCCGCGCTCGCTCGCGAACCGAGACGGGTGTTTCGCAAGCAGCACCTCCTGGAACTCGTGTGGGGGTTTCGCGCTGGTGGCAAAACACGGACGCTCGATTCGCACGCCAGCCGACTTCGCGTGAAGCTTCGGACTGCCGCGCCGGATCGGCCCTACATTGCGAATGTGTGGGGCATCGGCTATCGCTTGCTGGACGTGGAGGAGGTCGAGTGAGCGCCCGCGCGGGCTCGCGCAGTCCCGTCGGAGCGCTCCGCTCCCGTGCGGTTCGTGTGCAGTTGCCACTCGTGCTGCTCGCGGTGCCGCTCATCGCCGGCATCGACGGCGTCACCATTGCTCCGGCTGTAGTCGACGCGATCTCCGCGGACGGGGAGGGCCTCTCGTCGGCTGACATGCTCGACGCGGTCCAGCTCGCGATCGGCCTCACCGTGGGCACCGTGCTCATGGCGATGATTGCCGCGATCGCCGTGTTGCGCCGATCGATTCGCCACGTCGTCGACGAACTCGTCGCGGCGACTCGCGCGATCGCCGCGGGCGACTTGCAGCATCGAATTGTGTCGCATCGCTCCGACGAGTTCGGACAACTCGCGTCCGCGATCGACGCGATGGCGGGACGACTGCATCGACTGGAACAGGCGAGACGTCGCACGCTGGCGTGCGTTTCGCACGAACTGCGAACCCCGTTGACCATCATCCAAGGTCACGCCTTCACGCTTTCGCGCGATGAAGTGGATCCCGTGCGTCTCGATCGATTCCAGCTCGTGCAAGACGAATCGCAGCGCTTGGCGGCGCTCGTGACCGATCTGCTCGACGCGTCGTCGCTTCATGCTGGTGGCGTGCGGCTGGCGATCGAGCCGTGCAACCTCGCGGACATCGTGCAGGAAGAGGCGTCTCGATTCGCGCAGCAGGCGACCAGTCGTGGCGTCGTCATCGAACTCGGAGGCAAGCGTCCACACGTTGAAGCGAGCGTCGATCGTGGGCGAATCGCACAAGCGCTGTCGAATCTGCTCGAAAACGCGATGCGCCACGCGAGGGACGGGTCAGTGGTTCGAGTAGTCGTCGACGCGGCGCGCGGATCGAACGCTGCAAGGTCCATCGTCGTCGAGAACGAGTGCGATCCGATCCCGCGCGATCGAATCGGGGTGCTGTTCGAGCCGTTCGTCCAGCTCGACGGAGCGCGATCGGGGAGCGTCGGACTCGGTCTGTCGATCGCCCAAGCGATCGTTGAGGCGCATGGAGGTCGCATCGACTTCGACGCCGACGCGGCGGCCGAGGGAATCGCGCGGGTGAGCGTGTTGTTGCCGGCGCCCGCGGCCGAATCGCCGCAGCGAACCCGTGTCGCGCTGGGCGGAATGGGTCGACTCGCGAGTGCGGACGCATGACGAGCAGTGGCGCATCGAGCATCGCTCAGCACGACGTGACGAGGCTCGTCGCCCACGTTCGTGATCGCGTGTGGCGCGAGTGCGATCCTGGCGCGATCGTCGGGGCGGGCACCGACGACGCGCCACGCGTCGTCGAAGCGTTGACGCGGGGTTTTCTCGCGGAGCTTGGCGCGGTCGACGAGTCCCTCGCGCGCAGCGTGGTCGACGGCGTGGTCGCCGCCACGTTGGGACTGGGCCCGTTGCAGCCGTTGCTCGCGGATCCTGACGTCAGCGAGATCATGGTGAACGGTCACGCCGACGTCTTCGTCGAGCGATCTGGGCGCATCGAGCGCGTCGACGGCGGCTTCGAAGACGACGCGCACCTGCTGCGCGTCATCGACCGAATCCTCGCGCCGGTCGGGCGGCGCGTGGACGCGATGTCGCCGATCGTCGACGCGCGACTCGCCGATGGCTCGCGTGTGAACGCGATCGTGCCGCCGCTCGCCGTCGATGGTCCGGTGCTCACGATCCGTCGCTTCGTCGCAGTCGCGTCCACGCTCGACGATCTCGTTCGGCTCGGCTCGCTGGATGGCGTCGCGTCGCTCGAGATTGAGCGGCTCGTCACCAGTGGCGCGAACGTGCTCGTGAGCGGCGGCACTGGCACCGGCAAGACGACGCTGCTCGCCGCAGCGCTGTCGGCGGCCGCGCGCCGCGATCGAATCGTGCTGCTTGAGGATGCCGCCGAGCTGCCGCTCGAACACCCGCACCGCGTTCGGGTCGAGGCGCGGCCGGCATCGAGCGAGGGCGTCGCGCAAATCGGAATGCGCGAACTCGTGCGCAACGCGTTGCGGATGCGCCCTGACCGGCTCATTGTCGGCGAGGTGCGTGGCGCCGAGGCGTACGACCTGCTGCAGGCGCTCAACACAGGTCACCGCGGCAGCTGGTCCACGATCCACGCGAATGGCGTGGAGGAGGCGCTGTTGCGTCTGGAGTCGATGGTGTTGTGCGCGGGCACCGGCATTCCGCAGCTGGTGGTTCGCGATCAGATCGCCCGCGCAGTGGACGCCGTGATCCAGCTCGAGCGTCGAGCCGGGCAGCGGCGCGTTGCGTCGATCGCGCGCGTCGAACGAGCGAGCGAGGCGGATTCCATTGCGTGGCGGTCGACGATCGTGTGGAGCGACGATGACTGACATCCGGGCTTGCGATCGATGGGCGCGAGCCGACGATGCCGTCGACCGCCTCGTCGCCACACGTTCGCGCCGAGCCGCTCGTGATCGCGCGTTCGCCGACGTGCTTCGCACCATCGGTGCGGCGATGCGCGCCGGAGCGAGCCTCGTCCAAGCGCTGCGGCGCGCGGCGGGGCGATCGAGCGGGCCGGTCGCCGCGGCCTGTGCGGACGCGGCGGCGAGCATCGAACTCGGTCGCCCCGTCGAGGCCGAGGTGCGGCGACTTGCCGATGTGCTGGATTCGCCAGCCGCACGGTTGTTCGCGCACATCGTGTCCGTGCAGCATCGACGTGGCGGCGACTTGGGTGGGCCATGCCAGCGATTGGCGGCGCTCCTGCACGATCGCGCGCAGCTCGACGCCGAGGCGCGGTCCGCCACCGCCCAGGCACGCTTCTCGGCTCGTGCGGTGCTTGCGATGCCGGTGCTGTTGATCGTTCTCGCCTGTTGGCGTTCGCCGGGTGCGGTTCGGGCTTTCGCCGCGCCTGCGAACCTGTTGATCGCGACGCCTGGCATCGTGCTCGTCGTCGCTGGTGCGCTCGTGGCTCGCACCATCGCGAAGCGTGCCTGCGACATGGGCATGCAAGGCGCGGCAGCGCAGCGCGCGTCACTAATTCGCCGCGTGGTCGCGCGCATCGCCGGTGAAGGGCCAAGGTCGTTGCAATCGACGCGGCTCGTCGTCGCGGCGTGCGCGCTCGTGGTTCCGCTGGTCGTTGCGCGGCACTCGGCGTCGATGGCGCTGTGCGCGGTCGCAGCGCTCGGCGCGGCCGCGGCATGGCCGTGGTCCGATGCGGCCCGCGAGCGCCGACGTCGAGCTGCCGTGGCACAGGCTGGAATCGAATCCCTGCTCGAAGTGTCGATCGCGTTGCTCTCGGCCGGCGCCACCGCGCACGAGGTGGCGACGCTCGCGCCAGCGTCGTGCGAGGAACCATTGCGCAGCGCGCTCGCGCCGGCAGTGCATCATGTCGGTCTGGGGCGAACCATCGCGAGCGCGTTCTCGACCGTTCCCGAAGTCGCCGCTTCCCCGCAGCTCGACGGATGGTTGAACGCGATCTGCACGAGTGCCGAGCTCGGCTCGCCATCGGTCGACGTGCTCGAGCAGCTGCTGCGCGACGCGCGCGCCGCCCGTCGAGAACAGCTGCGCTCGATCGCGCAGACCGCCGCGCCACGCATGCAGCTCGCGCTCGTGCTGCTCGTCGTTCCCGGCCTGATGTGGCTGATGCTGCTCGCCACCTTGGGTGGTCTCGCCCGTCAACTCCATTCCGCAGGGGTCATGTGACGTGGACTTAGTCAATGACTTAGTCTACGATGAGGGCATGGAATCGGTCGGAGTTCACGAGGCGAAGACCCACCTCTCGAAGCTGCTCAAGCGTGTGGAGGCGGGCGAGGAGATCGCGATCACCCGCAGCGGCGACGTCGTGGCGCGGCTCGTGCCGCCCGAGCCTGCGTCACGAACGCCGCTCGTCTGGGGAACCGCCAAAGGGCTGTTCACCGTGCCCGACGACTTCGACGACCCGCTCGACGACGAGCTGCTCGACCTGTTCGAGGGACGATGAGATACCTCTTCGACACCAGCATGTTTCTCTGGGTAGCCCTTGGTGATCCGCGCGCGAACCAAGCCCGGATGCAGCCGCTGCTGGGCTCGGACAACACGCTGCTCTCGATCGTGAGTCCATGGGAGATCGCCATCAAGTCGGCCACAGGGCGTCTCGCCTTGCCGCAGCCTGCCGAGACGTTCGTGCCTGCCCAAATCGCAGCGCAGGGCATCGCGCTGCAACCGATCGAGCTGGAGCACGTGCTCGCCGTCGCGTCGCTGCCGCTGCACCATCGAGACCCGTTCGATCGACTGCTCGTCGCGCAGGCGCGCCAGCTCGGCGCCACGATCGTCACGACCGACCCGGCGATCGCCCGCTACGACGTTCCCGTGCTCGACCCGCGCGTCGAGCCGACCGCGTGAAACTTCCGCGCCCGATCGGGTAGGGACAGCGCACATGGCCGATCCCCTCGTCTGGACGCTCACCGTCGTCCTCATCGTCGCGCTGATCGCGTACGACTACTTCTTCCACGTCCGCGCGGCCCATGTGCCCAGTTTGGGCGAGGCCACCAAGTGGACGATCCTCTACGTCGGCATCGCGCTCGCGTTCGGCGTGGCCGTGCTTGCGCTCGGCGGCGCGAGGATGGGCAGCGAGTACTTCGCCGGTTACGTGACCGAAAAGGCGCTGAGCGTCGACAACCTGTTCGTGTTCCTCGCGATCATGGGCAGTTTTCGCGTGCCACGCGAGGACCAGCAGAAGGTGCTGTTGTTCGGCATTTCGTTCGCAATCGTCGCGCGAACCGTGTTCATCTTCGTCGGCGCGGCGCTGATCGCGCATTTCAGCTGGGTGTTCTACATCTTCGGCATGGTGCTGTTGATGACGGCCGGCAGCATGCTGCGCTCGGCGAACGAAGGCGAAGAAGAAGAGCCGAACAACGTCGTGATTCGGCTTGCACGACGATTCCTGCCCACGTCCGAGCACTACGACGGCGACAAGCTGTTCACGATCGAGAACGGGCGGCGCGTGCTCACGCCGATGCTGCTCGTGATGGTGGCGATCGGCGGCACCGACATTCTCTTCGCGCTCGATTCGATCCCCGCGATCTTCGGCCTCACGCAGGACACCTTCGTCGTGTTCACGGCAACCGTGTTCTCGCTGCTCGGATTGCGCCAGCTGTTCTTCTTGGTGGAGGAGCTGCTCGAACGACTCGTCTACCTCTCCTATGGGCTTG
Organism: Thermoleophilia bacterium; assembly: GCA_039811765.1. Lineage (GTDB taxonomy): Bacteria > Actinomycetota > Thermoleophilia > Gaiellales > SKUG01 > JAGQUL01. The sequence continues at coordinate 18,349 of JBDHZF010000028.1, forward strand.
CGCTGATCCTGATCTTCATCGGCGTGAAGCTCGTGCTGCACGCGTTGCACGAGAACGAGCTGCCGTTCATCAACGACGGGCATCACGTGGCCGTGGTGGAGATCGGCACCGGCACTTCGCTCGCGGTGATCTGCGGCATCCTCGTGGTCACGGTGATCGCGTCGCTGCGCAGCGATCGCGGTCGCGTTGACGCCGCGCTCGTGAACGCGCGCCGGCACGCGATCGCGTACCTCGACACCGACTACACCACCGACCTCGCCGAGCGTCAACGCATATGGGCGCTGCTGGAGACGGAGGAGCAGTTCTTGCTCGGTCTGTCGAACCGCCGCCGCGCGCGCATCCGCCGCCGCGAATCCGAGCTCGTGCAGCTGCTGCGCGACGCGCACGCGGAGCATGCTCGCCGGCTCGCCGATCCGGAGCACTAACATGGCGAACGAGCCATGACCATCGTCCCTCCCGAGATTCGCGAACACGTCGACCGTCAGCGCAAGGCGCTGCCGGAAGAACCCGGCGTGTACCTGTATCACGGCGAGGCGGGCGAAGTGCTCTACGTGGGCAAGGCCAAGAACCTGCGCAAGCGCGTGAACTCGTATTTCACGAAGGCGCTCGACGCGCGCAAGCACGCCATGGTGCTGCGCATCGCGAACATCGAAGTGTTCGCCGTCTCCAGCGAGCAGGAGGCGCTCGCGTTCGAGGACCGGCTCGTGAAGCTGCACAAGCCGCCGTTCAACGTGATGCTGCGCGACGACAAGTCGTACCCGTACATCGCGGTGACGCTCGGAGACGAATTCCCGCGCGTGATGTTCTCGCGCGAACGCAAGCGCCGCCCCGGCACGCGCTACTTCGGGCCGTACTCGTCCGCCAAGCGCGTGCGCGCGACGCTCGATCTGCTCAACCGGATCTTCCCGTACCGCCCGTGCGAAGGCTCGCAACCGGGCCGCCAATCCGGCGTTCCGTGTCTCGACTACCACATCGAACGCTGCGCAGCTCCATGCGTGGGCTACATAACGAAGGACGAGTACCGAGCCGTGATCGACGACGTGATCGCGGTGCTCGGCGGTCGCGTCGCGCCGATTCGTCGTCGCCTGAACGAGCAGATGCGGGCCGCGAGCGCCGCGCTCGAGTTCGAACAAGCCGCGCGCCTACGCAACCGCATCGCCGACCTCGAACACGTCGCGCAGCTGCAACAAACCGAGCGACCAGGCGAGGGGTCGTTCGACGTGCTCGGCATCGCCGTGGGCGACGAGCTCGCGAACGTGCAGCTGCTGCAGGTGCGCGACGGCCGCCTGCACGATCGCCGCTCGCTGTTTCTCGAACACGTGGCGGGCATCGAGCCGTCCACCGTGCTCGCCCAATTCGCGCTCGGCCACTACAGCGAGGGACGCCCCGTGCCCGCGCAACTGGTGGTGAGCGCCGGCACGCTCGGCGCGGACGACGCTGCCATGCTCGAACAGGAACTCGCGCGCGTGCGCGAGGCGAGCGTGGAAGTGCGCGGCGCGCAACGCGGGGAGAAGCGTCGACTTGCCGAGCTCGCCGAACGCAATGCCGCCCACGCGCTCACCTACGACTCGCTCAAGGAGCGCACTCGCATCGAACGACGCCAGCTCGCGCTCGAGCAGTTGCGCGACGAGCTCGACCTCGAAGGGTTGCCGCTTCGCATCGAGTGCTACGACATCTCCAACTTGCAGGACGAGTCGCCGGTCGCATCGATGACCGTGCTCGAGGACGGGCGCCCGCGCAAGGACCACTACCGCAAGTTCGCGATGCGACATCCCGACGGGCAGAACGACTTCGCGATGATGCACGAAGTGATCTCGCGCCGCTTCGCGCGCCTCGCCGCGGCCGATCGAGGCGAGGAAGAGGACGAGAGCTTCGCCGCCACGCCCAACCTCGTCATCATCGACGGCGGCAAGGGGCAGCTCGGCGCGGCGGTGAGCGCGCTGCGCGAGATCGGCATCGAGCGGGTGCCCGTGGTGTCGCTCGCCAAGCAGGAGGAGCTCGTGTTCGTGCCCGGGCGCAGCGATCCGATCGAACTCGCGCGCCAGTCGCCAGCGCTGCACCTGGTGCAGCGCATCCGCGACGAGGCGCACCGGTTCGGGGTGGGCTACCACCGCGTGCGCCGCTCGCAGGACGCGCGCACTGGGCGCGGCAGCGTGCTCGACACGCTCGAGGGAGTTGGCGACGCGCGTCGGCGCGCGCTGCTCACGTTCTTCGGATCGCCCGAACGAGTGGTCGCCGCGTCGCTCGAGGAACTGGAAGCGGTGCCCGGGTTACCCGGCAAGGTCGCGCGGCGCATCCACGAACAACTGCACCGCCTCGGCGGCACGAGCGTCGCCTCGTCGGATCAGATGCCGGAGTAGGTCGCTCCGTCGGGGCCCGTGAAGGATCCCCAGCTGCTGCTGCCGCCACGCGCCGCGTTGCCGAGCGCGTCGAACGACTGGCCGTCCGGGCCCGTCCACGTGCCGCCGCCGTGGCCGCGCGGCACGTTGCCGAGCGCGTCGAGCCAAGTCCCATCGACATGCACCGGGCCGGACGGGATCGCGTCGGCGCCTGCGCGAGCCGCGCTTGCGCCCGCGCCACCAGTGGCGCGCTGAAGTCCCGCCATGGTCGATCGCGAACGGCCGCTGACCATTCGCGGGGCGTCGTCGGCCACGTCGCTGGCTACCGACCCGATGGCGCGCGTGATTCCCTTGACTGCTGACGAAATGTTCATCGGTCGCTCGTCCCCTGTGATCCGGCCGCCGTCCGCGGCATGCTCCTGCCCGTGTATCGCGCTCGAACCGCCTCGCGTTTCGCCGCATCGTGCAACGATCTGCCGCATGTCCTCGTCTCGACGCGCCTATCGAGTGCCCACGTCGTGGGGCGATGCGGTGATCTGCTCGCTCGGCGACTCGATCGTTCGCGTCCAACCGCCCATGGACGGACCGCGCGCCGGGTCCAACCTGCGCGAGCTGGACTCCGCGACTCCGCGCGCGGTGCGCGAGCTGGCCGCAGCGATGTGCGCGTACCTCGAAGGTGATCCGGTTGAGCTTGCGGATCGCGCCGACGTCGAAGCGTGGTTGCGCGCGGCTGGAGTCGATGGCTTCCGGCTGGCGCTCTCCCTCGCGCTCTTCGACGTGCCGCGCGGCGTCACGCTCAGCTACGGCGAGCTCGCCGCGCTCGCAGGCAGCCCAGGCGCCGCACGCGCCGCCGGCTCGACCTGCGCGCGCAACCCGCTGCCGCTCGTCGTGCCCTGTCACCGAGCCGTGCACGCGGGTGCTCGCCGCGGCGACGTGGGTCGCTACGGCGCGGCGACGGGCCCCGATTACAAGCGCCGGCTGCTCGAGCTCGAGGACGCGCCGCTCGTGCGACCGGGGTGACGGCCGCCTGAAGCCGAGGCGCCGGGAGCATGCGGCCATCGGGCGAGCAACGATCGCGTGTCGGCGCGGCATGGCGACGAGGTGCTTGGCATGCAGGATTCCGTGTCTCGATACGTGCCACCGACGTGGACGTTGCCGTCGCCCGAGCGCTCCAAGCTGCGCGGGATCGTCGTTGAGGCGCTGCAGGACCTGGAACCGGTGGCGATCACGCACCATTCCCCGGGTGGGACCGCGAAGGGTCTGAAGTCGGGCTTTCGGATCGGCGAACGCTACCGCGAGCAGCTGACCGAATTCGGTGAAGCGCGCCCCGATGAGTCACTCGAGAACACCGTCTTCGCCGCGCTCGTGCTACGTCCGAAGACTGGTCCCGCTCGCGTGCAGGACGAAACGAATCGGTACGGCGACACGCGCATCACGTGGCGTCCCGAGCTCTTGGAGAACGCGACCATCTCGCCCATCCTGTCCGGCGGTCCCGGCGGCCACGAACGGTTCGGCGGCGGCCTGAAGGCGGGGCGCTTGGAAGACCTGCCCGACATCTTGGTGGACACGCTCGTCTCGCTGCAGGGGTCCGAGCCGTTCCATCGTTCCACTGGGCGCCTCGACCGCGCGCTCGCCGCTGATTCGGCGACGGCTCGTCGATCGATCACGCGCATGTTGACGAGCGAGCGATACCGGGCGACGCCCGCGGAGGTGTTTCTGCGGGGCGCGACGCCCACGAAGGACGCGATCGCATCCGTGGCGATTCTCAACCGTCCGGATCCGCCGCAGTGGTCGATCCCCGGCGTGGAACACCCGTCCCCGGACGAGCTGCGTCGTGATCGCGACCGCATACGGTCATGGACGAGCGCTCACGGCGTCGACCTGGTGGATGAGCGCTCGCAGATCGATCGATCGACGAGGAGCAACTGTATGGACCTTCGCATTGCGCCCGTCGCGCCCGTGCCCGCGGCACCCGTGCCTGCTCGCGGTCAGACCCAGACGCAGCTCGCCGCGTCCCACCTCACCCCGCAGTCCCGCAAGATCCTGCCGGACGCGCTGCTCGACGCGCGCATCGGTCGATCCACGCTCGCCGGCTCGCTCAACGACCAGATCCGATTCCGCGTGGACCGCGCGGGGAGCGATCCCACCGCGTGGCCGATCGTGCCCGATTCGCCGAACGCCGCGGCGTTGATGCAGACCGCTGCCGGCACGGAGCTGATCCGGCAGCTGCGCACCGCAGTGAACTCCACGGGCAGCTTGGCCGACAAGTCGAAGCTCAAGGGCTTCATCCTCACCGAGGACAACGAGAGCGTCACCGCCGCGAAGGTGGTGAGCTGGCTCGACGATCCCAGCAACGTCGACGGGCGCCAGGTCGCTCGTCTCGGCGCGAAGGGACTGACGAAGGCCGCGGGCGACGTCATGCGAGTCTGGGGGCGCGACTCGGCCGATCACGTCGCGCGGGCCGGCGCGTGGCACAGTCGAGGTTGGATCACGTTCTCGCCGAGCACCGCTCGCGCGATGCTTGTGAGCGCTGGCGCCTACACACCGGATGCGAAGGTGGAGCCGCGGCTCATGAATTCGGCCCACTACGGCGTGTACGCTGCATACGTGCCCACGCATGAGGTGCAGCACTCGATCACGTCTCCCTACCCTGGCGCGTATCAAGGGGACGCGCGCTGGATGGAGGAGGGCACTGCGAACGTGTTCAGCAGAACACCGACGTTCCTCGCGAAGATCCACGCTGCGTCGAACGTCAGGCCCGAGGCGTATGCCGCTCGCCTGAAGGAAACGCCGTCGTACGATCCCGGCTGGAAGCCGTATCGTCGCCCCCAGCTGCCTGCCGACGAGCAGCAGCGGCACGATCGCGACACCGCGCGCAACTATGGCGACTCGCAAGTCGTGCTGCGCGACTTGGTGCGGCTCGCTGGCGGCGACTTCCGCTCGACCGCGGGCAAGCAGCGCGCGTTCGAACTGCTGCAGGGCAAGAGCATGAGCTTGACGCCTGGTGTGCTCGCGAAGGCGATCATCGCGCGGCACGGCCTCGACGCGAAGATCTACGACCGATTGCGCGAGCGCATCGCGAACGCAGTCGACCGGAAGGGCGGCGCGCAGGCGCTCGCCGCCGAGTTCGGCATCGATCAGTAGATCGTTGAACGACTCGTTGTTCGATGCTACGATTGGTGGTGGAGGTGGCCTTCGATGGCATCAATCGTCATGTCGAGCAAGTACCAGGTCGTCATTCCCAAGGAAATTCGCGAGCAGTACGGTTTCAAGCCTGGTGACGAGTTGGTTTGGCTCGATTCCGGGCGCGGACTTCGTCTGGTGCGAGTGAAAACCGCAGAGGAACTCGATGGAAGTCTCGCGCATCTCGACTTGCCGCCATTCGAGCGCGAGAAAGACTACGACTTCGGTGAACGATCGTGATCGCACTCGATTCGAGTGTGTGGATCGAGCGCTGGTCCGTGGCAGGGGCTGCAGATCGCATAGTTGATGAGATCCGGTCGCGTGGAGGCGATCCGCGGCGCATCGTGGTTCCGGCTACCGTCGTGTTCGAGGCGGAGCGGTGGTTGATTCGGCATGTGGACGACGAGATGAAGATCGACGAGTGCTCCGCCATGCTGAGCAAACATGACACCGTGCCGATCGATGCGTCGCTTGCACGTCTTGCCGCATTCACGTCCGTCACGACCGGCCTCGCGGCAGCCGATGCCACGATCCTCGCGGCCGCACGATCCCGCAACGCCATGTTGCTCACCTTCGACGCGGACTTCGCGGAGATCCCGGATGCGGTGGTGCTTGCTCGCTGATAGGTTCGGGGGCGTCGTTTCACACACCCCACTCGACCCCCGAGGAGCACACGTCATGGCAACGCGAGTCGCGATCAATGGTTTCGGACGAATCGGCCGCTGCGTCTTCCGCCGCATCGTCGAGCAGGGCGGTGACGTGCAGGTCGTCGCGGTGAACGACCTCGTCGACAAGGCCACGCTGCTGCACCTGCTCAAGTACGACAGCGTCCAGGGGCGCTTCGGCGCTGACGTGGCCCTCACCGACGACGGTTTCTCGGTGAACGGCAACGCGATCCGCTGCACCGCCGAGAAGGACCCGGGCAGCCTGCCGTGGAGCGAGCTCGACGTGGATGTGGTGATCGAGTCCACCGGCTTCTTCACCGACGGCGACAAGGCGAAGGCGCACATCGCCGCCGGCGCGAAGAAGGTCATCATCTCCGCGCCCGCCACCAACGTGGACCTCACGGTGGTGCTCGGCGTGAACGACGACGAGTACGACGCGGACAAGCACCACGTGATCTCCAACGCGAGCTGCACCACCAACTGCCTCGCGCCCGTCGCCAAGGTGCTGCACGACAACTGGGGCATCGAGAGCGGCTTCATGACCACCGTGCACGCGTACACGAGCGACCAGCGCCTGCAGGACGCGCCGCACAAGGACCCGCGTCGCGCCCGCGCCGCCGCGCTGAACATCATCCCGACGAGCACTGGCGCCGCGAAGGCGATCGGCCTCGTGCTGCCCGATCTGTTCGGCAAGCTCGACGGCAACTCGCTGCGCGTGCCGACCCCGGCTGGCTCGGTCACGGACCTCGTGGCGGTGATCGGCAGCGAGGTGACGAAGGAGCAGGTGAACGCCGCGATCAAGGCTGCGGCCGAGGGTCCGATGAAGGGCGTGCTCGCCTACACCGAGGACGCGATCGTCTCTAGCGACGTGATCGGCGACTCGCACTCGAGCGTGTTCGACGCGCAGTCCACGATGACGCACGGCCGCACGGTGAAGGTGCTCAGCTGGTACGACAACGAGTGGGGCTACTCGAGCCGCGTGGTGGACCTGGTCGGCAAGGTCGTTCGCGAGCGCGCGGCGGTCTGAGCATGAGCACGGCATCCTCCGCCTACGACCTGCCGTCGATCGCCGGCGAGCAGGTCGCGGGCAAGCGCGTGCTGGTGCGCGTCGACTTCAACGTGCCGCTTGACGACTCGGGTGCGATCACCGACGACACGCGCATCGCAGCGGCCCTGCCCACGATCGAGTACCTCGTGAAGCAGGACGCCACCGTCGTGCTGA
>JBDHZF010000029.1:0-25072 GCA_039811765.1 Thermoleophilia bacterium
GCGACATGATGTACGTGCTGCCAGGCAAGTGCGCGAGCGAGGGGGTGTTTGCGGCGAGCGTGGTCGCGTCGGTGCAACCGGTGTAGCTGGCGTCCGCATTCTTGATCGCGCAGGCCTCGAGCGCGTTCACGAACTGCATGACCGTGGCCTTCGTTTTCGTTCCTTGGGCGATGTCGTGCATCTTGGCTTGGTCTGCGGAGAGCGTCGACGGATCCACGTCGTCTTCCGCATCGGCGTAGCCGACGGTTTCGTCGTCGTAGGTCATCATCTCGTCCGGGTCGCCCCAGCGTCCGTGGTCGCAGCCGGGTGCGTTCGTCGGCGCGCAGAGCTTCGACACGGCGCCGTTTTCGCGATGGATCTCGGAGAAGGTGGTGCCCCCGGCGACGATGGTTGCCTCGTACCCCATTCCGGCCGTGCCCCAGGTCTTCACGCTGAAGGCGTCCTGCATCGATCCCAACCTCGGCTCGAGTCCGATCAGTTTCGGTTTGTCGACGCAGCCAGCCATTGACCCGTCTGCGCTGGAGAAGGCACATCCCTCGATCGTGTTGATCACCAACCTCATGTTCGCCTTCGCTTTGTCCGCGTCTGCAGCGGTGCTTGTCGTCGAGGCGTCCGGGTCAGTGGAGTCGCCGCATGCGGCAACCACCATGGCGAGGAGCGGGACGACAAGCATGGCGAACGGCGATCGAACACGAGTCATGCGCGGGCACTACTCGAACCGTTCCAAGAGCGAACGCTGACGTCGCTCGGTCAGCCCCAGCTGCCGTCGTCGCAGCCGGGCGCGTCCTTCGGCGAGCACGTCTTGGTGATCATGCCATCCTCGTCGTGCCGCTCCGTGAACGTCGTGCCGTCGAACGCAGCTGCCACTTCGAATCCGAAGTGGTTCGATCCGACGCCCTTGATGGTGAAGTCATCGGTGATCTCGAGCGATGGATCGGACTTGGCGAGCGATTGCTTGTCAGTGCATCCGGTGTAGGAACCATCCGCGTTCATCGCAGCGCACGCTTCGATCGAGTTGATGATTTCCTTGATACCGTGCTTGGCTTGGCTGGCCGCCTTCTCCGCGGCAATCGAGGAGGTCGTGGAGGCGGAGCCGTTGTCGCTCTTCGAATCGGATTCCTTCGAGTCGCCGCACGCGGCGACGACGAGCGCGAGGACGAAGACGATGAAAATCGGAAGCGGGAATCGAACATGGAGCATGTTCCGGCACTTCCCCCGCCGCTCCAGACTCGAACACATCGACGCGGTCGCGCGCGGCGTGTGCGAAGCTGTTGCGCAATGAACGTGAATTCCACACGCACGCTCGTGCTTGGCAGCGGCCTCGCTGGGCTGTACGCGGCGCTTCGGGCTGCCGAGGCGGGCACGGTCGTGATCGTCACCCGCGCATCGCTGCGCGAAAGCGCGTCGTTCTGGGCGCAGGGCGGCGTCGCGGCGGCCGTGGGGCGCGACGACGCAGCCGAACTGCACGAGGCCGACACGCTGCGCGTGGGGCGAGGCTTGTGCAGACCCGCCGCGGTCGAGTTGCTCACCGAAGAAGCGCCGCGCCACCTGCGCCGCCTTCGCGAGCTGGGCGTCGACTTCGATCGCCACGGCGAGGAGCTCGAACTCGCGCTCGAAGCCGGACACTCGCGCAGGCGCATCGCGCACGCGGGCGGCGGCGGCACAGGGCGCGTGATCATGGACGCGGTCGTGCGGCGCGTGCTCGAGCATCCGAACATCGAGATTCGTGATCAGACCCCGGCATGGGGGCTCGTGGCGGATGGCGATCGCTGCTACGGCGCGCACCTGCCCGACGAGGTGCTGCTCGCTCGCAAGACGATCCTCGCCACAGGTGGCGCGGCGAGCTTGTTCGCGCGTTCCACCAACCCGCCCGGCTCGCGCGGGCAAGGCGTGGCGATGGCCTTTCGCGCGGGCGCGCGCGTTGGTGACATGGAGTTCCAGCAGTTCCATCCCACGGCGCTCGCGCTGCCGGGCGAGGGCGACTGCTTCCTGATCAGCGAAGCCGTGCGCGGCGAAGGCGCGCACTTGGTGGACGTGCACGGCATGCGCTTCATGCCTGATCGTCATCCGAACGCGGAGCTCGCGCCGCGCGACGAGCTCACACGCGCGATCGTCGCGCGCATTCGCGAGACCGGCCACCACTGCGTGTACCTGACGCTCGCGCATCTCGACCCGTCGATGGTGCACGAGCGCTTCGCGGCGATCTCCGGTCGGCTCGCCGACCTCGGCTTCGACATGGCGCGCGACCGCATCCCCGTCGCGCCAGCCGCGCACTACACGATGGGTGGCGTGCTCACGAGCCTGCATGCGCGCACCACGCTGCCCGGCTTGCTCGCGGTCGGTGAGGTCGCGTGCACCGGGGTGCATGGCGCGAACCGGCTCGCGTCCAACTCGCTGCTCGAATGTCTGGTGTTCGCCGATCGAGCCGGACTGGTGGCGAGCGAAGAGCCGCTCGACGCGGCGAATCCAGCGGACGTTCCGGCGAGCGCGACGGCGGATCGCCCGCCGATGCCCGCGCGCCCCGTCGAGCTTCCCGACTTGCAGTCCACCCGCGAGCTGTTGTGGCACGGCGCTGGGGTGATTCGCGAAGCGCATGCGCTCGCGCGCATCGCGAACCTCGCCCCCGAAGCGCTCGAATCGCGCGAAGCGGCGGTGGCGACTCCGCCCGACGTGATCGTGGCGATGCTCGTCGCTCGCGCCGCGCTCGTTCGCGAGGAGAGCCGCGGCGGCCATTACCGAAGCGACTTTCCCGACGAGAACCCGGCATGGCAAGTGCACGTCGCCCAGCAGGTCGGCGAACACCCGCGCATCGGCAGCTTCGAAGACGTGGCGAAGCGGTCCGAGGTTCGCGCGTGAACGATGCGGAGCTCGCTCTTGGCCGTGCGCTGCTGGAGCGCGCGTTCGCCGAGGATCTTGGGCCGCACGGGCTGGACCTCACCGCCGTCGCGCTCGAGGGCGTGACCATGCGCGCCGTGCTCGTCGCGCGAGCGCGCGGCACGATATGCGGGCTCGAGCTTGCCGCCGAGGCGTTTCGCATGCGCGGCGCCAACGTGGCCGAGGGGTTCGCCGACATCGTCGAGGTCGAGCCGGGTCAAGTCGTGCTCGAGGTCGAAGGCCCTGCCGCCGCGATCCTCTCGGCCGAACGCACCGCGCTCAACGTGGTGCAACGCCTGTCAGGCGTCGCCACGCTCACGCGCCGATTCGTCGATGCGGTCGCGGGCACAGGCGCGCAGATCCTCGACACGCGCAAGACCGATCCCGGCAACCGGTTGCTGCAAAGGTACGCGGTCCGGGCGGGTGGCGGCACGAACCACCGCTTCGGCCTGTTCGACGAGGCGATGCTCAAGGACAACCACATCGCCGCATGCGGCGGGATCGGCCCCGCCGTGGCGCGCGTGCGCGAAGCGCATCCGCGCGTGCGGATCCACGTGGAGGCGGACACGCTCGCGCAGGTCGATGAGGCGCTCGCCGCCGACGCCGACGTGATCCTGGTCGACAACATGACCAACGAGCAGCTGCGCGAGGCAGTGCGCGTCATCGGTGGTCGCGCGCTGGCGGAAGCCAGCGGCGGCGTCACGCTCGACACCGTTCGCGGCATCGCCGAAACCGGCGTCGACCGCATCAGCATCGGCGCGCTCACCCATTCCGCACCCGCGTTCGACTGCGCGCTCGACGCGCTCGATTGATCGACCCGCCGATCGGGTACCCGCCAATCGATCGCGGGGCAGCCGGCTCCGCCGCCGAGGGGATCGATCTGCAGTGCGACGAGCGATGACGACGATGGCGATCGTGGCGGTGGCCGCGCTGGCGACAACCGGCTGCGGCAGCAGCGGCAAGGACCTCGCCGACGTGAAACCGTGCCTGACCAAGCTCGGCATGAAGGTGGAATCTTCGCCCAAGAGCGACTCGGACGTGCGCAAGGGCTTGTTCGCCGCGACCGACATCACCGATTCGAACGTGAAGGACTTCACGTTCGTGATGGCGGCATACGTGAAGAACGAGGATCGCATCAAGGAATTCAAGGAGAAGAGCGAAACCTTCGCCAAGGACGCCGCCTCCGATGGCAAGCTCAAAGTCGAGTCCGGCGTGGACGGCGACTACGTGTGGGTGGTCGGCGGCGCCAAGGGTGGCGAGGTGTTCGACGACGCGCGCGACTGCGTCAAGCCCTGAACCTCGGTACGATCGCGTCATGGCCAGTTCGAGCACCCCTCGCGGATCCCGCATCCCGAACGATCCGTCCGCAGCCGATCCCGAGCTGCAGGCTCGACTGATCGAGTCGATCGACGCGCTGCGCCGCGACAAGAACGCGGTGATCCTCGCGCACAACTACCAGTACCCGGAGATCCAGGACATCGCCGACTACGTGGGCGACTCGCTCGGGCTCTCCCAGTACGCCGCGACAACGGACGCGGACGTCATCGCGTTCTGCGGCGTGCACTTCATGGCCGAGACGGCGAAGATCCTCAACCCCGCCAAGACCGTGCTGCTGCCCGATCTCGCCGCCGGCTGCAGCCTCGCCGACACGATCACCGCCGAGCAGCTGCGCGAATGGAAGGCGCAGTTTCCCGACGCGGTAGTGGTGAGCTACGTCAACACCACCGCCGCCGTAAAAGCCGAGAGCGACTACTGCTGCACCAGCGGCAACGCCCGCGCGATCATCGAGGCGATCCCCGCCGATCGCGAGATCCTCTTCTGCCCCGACATGTTCCTCGGCACGTACCTCGAGAGCATCACCGGCCGCAAGATGCAGGTGTGGCTCGGCGAATGCCACGTGCACGCCGGCATCCGCCCGGCGGACGTCAACGCTCGTCTCGAAGAGGATCCGTCCGCGGAGCTGCTCGTGCACCCCGAGTGCGGATGCGCGTCGAGCTGCATGTACCACGTCTCCACCGGCGACCTGCCGGGCGAGCGCGTGCACGTGCTCGGCACCGAAGCGATGCTCAAGCGCGTCGCCGAAAGCCCCGCACAGGAGTTCGTGGTCGCCACCGAGAGCGGCATCATCCACCGCATGCGCCAGCAGGCGCCGGAAAAGGCGTTTCACACCGTGAGCGAGCGCGCGATCTGCCGCTACATGAAGGAGATCACGCTCGAGAAGCTGGAGCGAGCGCTGCGCGAGGACCAGCACGTGATCGAGGTGGACGAGGACGTGGCTCGTCGCGCCGAATTGGCGATCCGCCGCATGATCGAGATCGTCTGAGCGTCACGAAGATCGTCAACGAATCGAATTCAAGCCGTTTGGGCGCACGCCGATACGAGGTATGGTGCCTCGCGGTTGGGGTTGTTGCGGAACGCAAGGGAGTCTTCGGTGTTGTTGAACGTGCGCGCGCGCAGAGCTGTGTCTGCCGGAATCGGCGTCGTGGCGACGACCGCTGCGATCGCGATGGCGATGGTTGCCCCCACGACTGCTCCCGCGGGCGACGCCGCGCAGCTGATGCCAACGCAGCCGATGTTCCTGAGCGAGCGCATCTCGGCCGCTGACGGTCCGTCGCATGCGCGTTACACGAGCGGCGCGCTGCCCGAGCAGATGGTGACGCTTCGCGGCGAGCGCGAGGGCTTCCAGCTCGCGGTGCAGAACACCACCGGCGCGGGCGCGCTCGGCGCGCGCGTGGTGGGGGACGCCGCATTGCAGCAGGCGATCCGCGACGGCCAGATCGGCTTCGAGCTGCTGCGCGTTGGCTTCGTCGACCTGCCGCAGGGTTCTACCGGCATGGGCACGTCCGGCGGCAGCTACGCCGATCCCCTTCCCCCGTTCAACAACGATCTCGACGCCGGTCGTCTGTCGATCGCGAGCGGTCGATGGGGCGGCCTCGTCGTGCTCGCACGGGTGCGCACCGACGCGCCGTCCGCCGTCTACTCGGCAAGCGTGGAGCTGTTCACCGGCGATTCCGGCAACGACACGGTGCAAGCGCGCCAGGCGTTCACGCTCGACGTGCGCGCCGCCCAGCTGCGCCAACCCGGTGACAAGAACTCGTTCAAGACAGTCACCGGGGTGGAGGGCGAGTCCTACTGGCTGCAGCATCCAGACATGCGCTCGGCGCCGCGCGGCACGCAGCTGTGGGCGAATCGCATGGCGCAGGTGACGGGGCTGCTGTCGTTCCTCGACTCGCGTGACATCACGCCGCTCGAGATGCCGTTCGCCAACCCGGCGAAGAACGGCACGTACAGCTGCTCGTACCAGACCAACGATCGTCTGCCCGCGTTCTCCTACCTCGATCAGCTCAAGGATCGCTACTACGGCAAGACGCGCGACATCGATCCGAACGCCGCGCAGTTCCCCGTGCGTTTCATGCCGCACGAGACCAACGGCTGCAAGCCGGACGGCGCCACCGAAAAGTGGGAGCCGACGCTCGACAAGCTGCGCACGCCCGGCGTGAAGCAGGACGACGTGCTCAATCCTGCCGCGCCGGCGTGGTACCGCACGGTGGCCGCCACGTGGAACGCCAACTCGCTCTGGAAGACCGGCGCGACGTATGCGAAGAACCCGTTCGACGAGCCCGGCGACGCGTCAGCCGCGCAGCGCGCGACGATGTCCAAGCAGGTTCCGGCGGCGACGGTGGCGCTGCACAAGGCGAGCGGCGGCAAAGCGCTCGTGGTGCTCGCCGGCTGGCCGCGCGACTCGCGCAGCGAGCCGAAGTGCCGCAAGGTCGGCACGGGCAAGTCGTGCACCACGGTGTCCGGCGACACGTCCGACAATCGCAAGATGTGGGACGGCAAAGGCCAGGACGACGTCGACGTGTGGATGCCGCACTTCAGCCGGCTGTGGGGTCGCCCCGACAACCCGCTGCTCAAAAAGTACAGCGTCGATCGCAAGCGATGGTACGCCGATCGCCTCGCGAAGATCCGCAAGCTCAAGGGCGGTCGCGAGACGTGGGCGTACAACTTCTACACGGCCACGAAGCTGATGCCGCAGCTGGCGATCGATTCGCCGGGCACCGATCCGGTCGTGCAGACGCTGATGCTTGCGCGCGACGGGCACACGGGCCTGTACGTGTCCAACTCGATGATGGGGTGGGGCGCCACGATCGCCTACAACAGCGGCACGAAGCTGCGCCGCAAGGGCAATCCCTACGAGCAAGCGCCGTACTTCTACCACAAGCTCTTCGGGTACGCGGCCGGCTGGGGAACGTTCATCTATCCGGGTTACTCGCCCGAGCTGGGGCTCGTCGGCGAGGAGCGGCGCAACTCCGAGAACGCGCAGCCTGTGTCGAGCCTGCGCCTGGAAGGCATGCGCGAAGGCACCGAGGACGCGAACCTCGCGCTCATGTATCGAGACCAGGTTGGCGACAATGCGCTGCAAGCGAAGCTGAAGTCGATCTTCCCGGGCGCGTTCGTGACGTATCCGAAGGTGCTCGGCACGGTCGTTGGGCCTGCCTACAAGGACGACGCGTCGCTCGCGCAGCGAATCGAGACGACGCGCCGCGCGATGATCGACGGCGTCGGCTGAGCGAGCGTCAGTCTTCGGCGCTGGGGCGAACTTGGAGCGTGCCGCTGATCGCCGCGGCGAGGTCGTCGTAGCGCCAGTCGAGCTCGGAGTCGTAACGCACGTCGAGCTTGGCGATGTGGCCGTCGATGTCGACGATGGCGGTGTGGAACACCTCGCGCTGCGCGTCGGGATCGCTTGGCGCGAGCGCGACTTCGCGACGCGTCACGTAGACGATGTGCCCGTCCGACGTCGCGTACTGGAAGATCGGATTGCCCTCGGCGAGCTGCGCCGCGTAGGTAGCGAGCGACATCGACGAGTCGCGAAGGCTGGTGAGGCGCGCGTACGCGTCCACGTCCTGCGTGCCGCTCTTCGCGCGGCCGGGCTTGGGATTCGACCACGACTCCGGAACGCGGAACGTGAGGTCGTAGCCACCGGCGCCATGCGCGGTGATCAACGACCACGTGTCGGTAGCGTCACCGGCGTACAGCTTCGGCATGCGCCACGGCCGCACCGTGTCCAGCAGCGCGGGCACGGGCGCGGTGTCGGGTTGGTCGGGTTCGACGGGCAGGCGAGCGGAGGGTCCTTCGAGGCGTTCGCGCAAGCGCTGTTCGTCGTGGCACCCGGCGAGCACGAACGGCGCCGCCAGCAGCAAGGCGAGGGCGAGCGCCCGTCGCGTCCTGCTTCTGGCGCTGGCGGCGCCGTCGTGTCGATCCGGTCGCGTCATCGACTCACTGCTGGTTGGTAGTCATGGCGCGCATGTCGAGCGCCTCGTCGAGCACCTTCTCGTCCACGCCCAGCTCGCGAGCGACCTCGCGCAGCGTGCGGCCGGAGGCGTGCGCCTCGGTCACGATCTGCGAGGCCTTGTCGTAGCCGATGAACGGATTGAGCGCCGTGGCCACCGAAAGGCTGCCCTCGGCGTAGGTCTCGAGCCGCTCCACGTTCGCGATCAGCCCGTCCACGCAGTTGGCCGCGAACAATCGCGCCGCGTTGGCCATGTACGTGAGGCTCTGCAGCAGGTTGCGGGCGAGCAGCGGGATCGCCACGTTCAGCTCGAACGCGCCCTGGATGCCGCCGTGGGTGATCGCGGTGTCGTTGCCGATCACCTGCGCGCTCACCTGTTGGAGCATCTCGACCATCACCGGGTTCACCTTGCCGGGCATGATCGACGAGCCCTTTTGCAGGCTCGGCAGTTCCAGCTCGGCGAGGCCGGCGCGCGGGCCGCTGCCCATCAGGCGGATGTCGTTGCTCATCTTGATGAAGCTCACCGCGAGCACCTTCAATGCGCCTGACAGCTCCACGAGCGCGTCACGCGACGCCTGCGCCTCGAACGCGTCGAGCGGGGCGCTGATCGTGAGACCCGATCGCTCGGCGAGGCGCGTGCGCACCTTCGCAGCGAACTCCGGATGCGTGTTGAGGCCCGTGCCGGTCGCGGTGCCGCCGAGCGGGATCTGCCCGACGTGCTCGAGCGTCGCGGCGACGCGCTCGCGGCCCAGGCGCACCTGCGCGGCGTAGCCGCCGAACTCCTGGCCGAGCATCACTGGCACGGCGTCCATCATGTGCGTGCGACCGCTCTTGACGTGGTCCTTGAACTCGGTCGCCTTGGCGCTGAGCGACGCTTCGAGCTGCGTGAGCGCGGGGAGCAGGTCGTTCGTGGCCACGTCGAGCGCGGCGAGGTGCACGGCGCTCGGGAACGTGTCGTTGGAGGACTGGCCCATGTTTACGTGGTCGTTGGCGTGCACGCCCTCGCCCGCGAGGCTGGTGAGCACCTCGTTCACGTTCATGTTCGTGGACGTGCCCGAACCGGTCTGGAACACGTCGATCGGGAACTGGTCGTCGTAGCCCCCGTCGGCGACTTCGTCCGCCGCCTTGGCGATGCGCTCGGCGATCTCGGCGTCGAGCAGGCCGAGGTCCGCGTTCACGCGGGCGGCGTCGCCCTTGATGCGTGCGAGCCAGTGCACGACGCGCGCGGGAACGCGCTCGCCGCTCACCGGGAAGTTCTTGACGGCCTTGTCGGTCTCGCCGCCCCACAGCTGCTGCATGGTGGTCATGTCTCTTCCTTGGGAGTTGCGCGTGTCCGGGTTCACGAGACGGGGCGTCTCGCGCGGGCGCGCGCGGGAACGTCTCGATCCTATTCCTCTGGATCGATCGACGCAGCGGTCCAGATGGCGAGCGATCGGGTAGGGAACGGCAATGTCTGCGGAACTTGCGATCGAGCTCGACGCGTTGACCAAGCGGTTCGGCACGCGCACGGCGGTGGACGCGGTGTCGCTCGCCGTGCCGACCGGCAGCGTGTACGGACTGGTGGGTCCCAACGGCGCTGGCAAGACGACGCTCATGCGAACGATGCTCGGCTTCACGCACGCGAGCGGCGGCAGCGCGCGCATGCTCGGCCGCGCGATGCCCGCGGAGCATCACGAGGTGTACCCACGGCTCGGCGTGATCATCGAGGAGCCGCGCTTCTTTCCGTTCCTCACCGGACGAGAGAACCTCGAGCAGATCGTGGCGGCGCGATCCGCCGGAATTCCCGCCTCGCGAGTCGACGAGGTGCTCGACGTCGTGAAGCTGGACGATCGAGCCGGCGATCGCGTGAAGGGGTACTCGCTCGGCATGCGACAGCGCTTGGGCGTGGCGCGCGCGCTGCTGCACGACCCGCGCCTGCTCGTGCTCGACGAGCCGTCGAACGGACTCGACCCGCCCGGAATTCACGACATGCGCGACTTGCTGCGGCGACTGGCGCAGGACGGGCGCACGGTGTTCGTCTCGAGCCACATCCTCGCGGAGATGGAGCTGCTGTGCGATCGCATGGCGGTGCTCAAGGACGGTCGCGTGATCGCGGAAGGCACCGTATCGGAGATCGTGGGCGACGGCAGCAGCGGGCGCCGCGTCCGCTTCGGCGTGGGGGACGTCGAGCGCGCGCGGGCGCTGCTCGCCGAGCACGAGCTCGTCGCGTCGGTCGTCGATTCCGGCGACGCGGGCATCGTGGTGGTGCAGCTCGTGCCGGATGCCGCGAGCGACGCTTCGGCCACGCTCAACGAGCAGCTCGTGGTGGCGGGCGTTCGCGTGGGACGCATCGAATCGGCGACGCAGTCGCTCGAGCAGCGATTCTTGGAGATGGTGCGATGACCCGCGCGGATCTGATGCTGTTCCGCCGCATGCGCGGCGTATTCTGGGGGCTGTTGCTGATCGCGGGCATCGTCGCGCCGGCGCTGATCGTGGCCGGCACAGCGATTCCAGCGCGCCTCGACATGTACACGCAGGCGACCGAGCGGGACGTCGCCACGCCCATGGCGTTGATGACGATCGGCTTGGGCTTCACGGGGGTGGTGCTCACGCTGGTCGCGTCGGTGGTGCTCGGCGCGACCGCTGGTTCCGTGGATCTGCAGCGAGGCGTGCTGCGCGACCTCGTGCTCACGGGCAAGCCGCGCTGGCGGATCGTGACGGGACGGCTGTTGGCCGCTGGCACGATGATCGTCGCCGCGTTCGTCGTCTCCATGGCGATCGTCTGCACGCTGGCGCTGTTGCTGTCGCCGATGGACTTTCATGGCACGTGGCGCGACATCGCGCAGGAAGCGGGCCAGTATGCGTACGGGATCGCCTATGTGCTGCCGCTCGCCGCGGGCGTGGCGCTGCTCGTGGGCTCGCGCGGTCCGGCGATCGCGGTCTACTTCGTGGTGGCGCTCATGCTCGATGGCATCCTCACCGTGGTGCCGAAGCTCGGCGACTGGTGGGAGAACGTCTCGCTGAACACCGCCGACTTCCATGTGCAGGTGGCCATTCGCGGCGATCAGACCGAACCCGGGTACAGCTTGACGCACGCTTTGATCGTGCTCGCGGGCTGGGCGTTGATTCCGTTCGCGATCGGTTTGGTTCGGTTGGGTCGGCGCGACCTGTAGGCCGGTCGGGTGGTCGCAGCGGGCCACGACGCGCGAGCGCGCCGCCGCACGCGCGCGGCGGCGGCGATGAACAGGGCAATGAAGGTTCGCTCGCACGCATCGTTGATGGTCGCCGATCGCTCGGTGACGGTCGCCCAGCGAGACGTCGCCTCGAAGGCGATCGCGGCGCTGCCGAAGGCCGATCGGGCGTTGCTCGCCCAGCATGGACTGCGCGTGCAGCTCGTAGGCGCGAAATCGCTGGAGGACGGCATGCTCGGCGCGACTGCGGTGGTGCGCGGCGATGACGGGCGGCTTCGTCCCACCGGCATCCGGGTGGCGAGCCGCATCGATGGCGTGGGCGTTGAGTCGCTGCGCGAGGTCGTGCAACACGAGATCGGGCACGCGGTCAGCGTGCTGCGGCAGCAGGATCGCAGCGAGGACGCCGCGGCTGCGTACGCGCGACGGCGCTGAGCCGTTTCCCGGTAGCATCGGGCAATGCGCTCGTCGAACCATCGCCGCCTCAGACTTCGTTGCATGATCCTGGTCGCCGCGTGCCTCTCGCTGCTGGCACTCGCTGCTCCGGGCATGGCCTGGGCCGACGTGGACGCACGAATGAACGACCTGTCGTTCCAGAATGGGCCCGTCGTGGCGGGTGATGCGGTGGAGCTTAGCGCGCTGGTGCAGAACATCAACATGGATCCGATCAGTGGTGCGACGGTGACGATCGCGCTCACCGGCGCGCACATCGACACGTCGGAGCTGCCGTTCTGGTCGTCCACGGGCTTCGGGTGCACCGACACCACGGCTTCGTTGCTCACGTGCGTGCAGACGGGAACGCTGAACTATCCGGCCACGAACATGATCGACGTGTGGGTCGTCGCGGATGTGGTGAACGTCCAGGCCATCGCGACGATCACCGCCACTGGTGACATTGACGCCGGCAACGATGTGCAGACCGAGAATGTTTCCGCGGATGAGTGGATCGACCTCGACGTGACGGGTTCGACCGGGCCGTCGAGCTGGCAGCTGGGCGACAGGGAGACGATCACCGGGTCGATCGTGAACAACGGCGTGTCGCCGTCGCATGCGGGGCAGGTCGTGCAGATTGGCTCGTATCACCCGGTGGACGTGACGTCGGTCACGTCCAGTCGCGGCGCGGCTGACGATTGCACGATCGTGCGCGAGGCGCCCGACACGCTCGTCGAGTGCGAGCTCGCTCCGATCGCCAGCGGAGCGAGCGTCACCATCGACGTGGAGGCCGCGGGCAACGCGGCGTTCACCGATGCCTACGCCTATCTGCCGTCCATGTTGGACCGGGACGGCGGGAACGACTACCAGCAGATGTTCTGGGACGTCGTGCCGGATTTCGCGGTCGCTGGATGGGTGGGCATCGACGGGACCCCGCAAGTGGTCGGCTCCGATAACGTGATCGAAACGGGCGTGTACAACGATGGCCCGGGGCGGGCCGACTCCGTACAGATCACGGCGACGCTTCCTGCCGGCATCACGACGAGCGCCGCACAGTGGAGCGCCGACAACGGCTCCACGTGGCATGCCTGCACGGTGCCCGACTCCTCGCACGTGAACTGCACCGTCGGCAGCCTCGCTGCGAACACGAACGCGTTGCTGCACGTGACGGTTGCTGCCGGAGTGGACACCACGCACGAGATCGCGCTCCACGCATCCAGCGACGGCACGTTCGCTGCGATGGACGCCGTGCTGGACGTCGTGACCGAGCCGCAGCACGCGGAGCTGGTCGTCCAGCAGAACGGTGTGACCAGCTCCGCGTTCATCGGCGGGGGCGGCAGCATGTCGTACACGATCTCCAGCCAGGGCCCCGACACGGCACAGGACGTCGTGATCACGGGTGAGCTGCCCGCGAACGTGACGATCGACTCCGTGACGATCGACGACTTCATGAACCCGCAGGACACCTGCCCGGTGACCGGTTCGCAGTTCACGTGCGCGACGATTCCCACGCTCGCCACGAACGAGCAGCGCTTCGTCACCATCCTCTGGACGGCAGCGAGCGCAGGTGCCGGCGTGGCTCGTATCGGTGCGTCGTCGCTGGCATTCGGCTTCGATCCCACGGACGACGAACAGTTGGCCGTGATCACGACCACCGAGCCCCCCACGGGTGGGCCGACAGGAAGGGTGGACGTCGCCGCGGAGATCCTCACGGCAGGCTCCGGGGGGATCATGTTCGGTGTGCAGAACACGGGGAACGCGACGGCCACCAACGTGACGGCAACGTATCGCCTGCCGCCCGGACGAACGCTATTCGGCGTGAACTCGTACCCCGGCACGTACTCGTGCACGCACGCGCCAACCGACGCGCGTCAGGTGACCTGCGATTTCGGATCGCTCGACCAGGGCGACATGGCGGGCGTGCAGCTCACGTTCGCAGGCACCGTGCCGTTCGGCAGCTACGCCCACGTCGTTGATGTCGCGGCGACCGAGGACGATTTCAATCCATCGAACAATCGGGCAGTGGACATCGTGAACGCGCCGCCGGTGACGCAGCCATTCGCGGCATACCGATCCGATCTGAGCATCGATCTGCAGCGCAGCACGGCGAAGGCTCGAGGTGGCGACGTGGTCGATCTGACCGCGATCGTTTCCCAGGACGGCCCGGCCTCATCGGTTCCAACGATTCGGATGACGCTCCCATCGGGGGTGCTGCGGCTCGGCATGCAGATCGACGGGTGGACCAGTCAGATGGATCCGTTCACGGGCGACTGCACGTTCGTCGCGTCGGTGATCGCCTGCAAGCTCGATCAGCTGCTCGAACCCGGCAACCAGGTTCAGTTGACCGTGCAGGTAGGCATGCTGACGACCGGGCTCAAGACCTTCGGAGCAGTCGTCGAGAACGGAGGGCTCGAAGCTGATCCCTCCAACGACGACGCGCAGACGACCGTCGATGTTTGGGATACGAGCGATGTCGATGCATCGGTGGCCGTACAGGCACAGTCGGCCACGGAAGCCGTGGGCACGCCGGTCACGTGGCTGATCGACACGGGCGTGGACGGGCCTGCAAGCGCGCCGGCGCATCTGCATGCCGTGGTCGATTCGCAGCTGACCGTGTCGAACGTGTCGGAAGCGTCGTGTGAGCCGGTCGCGCACGTCATCGACTGCGATGCGCCATCCACGTTGTCGTTCGACGCGACGTCCGCGACACCCGGCGAGTTCGGCGTGACCGCCACCGTGTCGCTGGCCGATGCCGATCGCGATCCGGACAACGATCAGGCCCGCTCGTCGGTCGTGTTCACGGGAACGGCCCCGCCGTCCAGCGTCGCGGCCGACCTGTCAGTCGAGGTGCACGCCTCGCGAGGCTGGGCGAACGTCGGCGATCCGATCAACGTCGACGTCGACGTGCTTGCTGAGACGTCGGCGCTGGTGCCGACGACCGGCCTGTCCGTGACGATGCCCGTGCCGAGCGGCACCACGTTCGTCCCGTCCGGTTCGTCGGCGGGCTGCTCGCTCGGTGCGAGCGTGGTGAGCTGCGCGCTCGGGCGCGGTCGCTCGTCGTTCGAGCGGCATCTCGTTCTGCGCTTCGACTCGTTGACCGCCGGGACGCGCGAGTTCACGGCCACGGTCGCTGCTGCGATGCTCGGCGGTGGTCCCGACAGCGATCCTGCCAACGACTCCGATTCCGACAGCGTTAGCGTGCATGGCGCGCCGTCCGCCGACGCGAGCGTCTCGGTCGATTCGGTCCTGCCGCAGGCCGCGATCGCATCGGTTGGTGGTGACGACGTCGAATGGTCGTTCGTGGTTCGCTCCGTCGACGGCGACGCGACGGACGTGACCGCGGCGCTGGCGATTCCAGATGGCGCGACCGTTTCTTCCGTGTCGCCTTCGCAGGGTTCGTGCGGCAACGTGGACGACGGCGTGATCGAGTGCGAGATCGGCGACGTGACGGACGCGCAGTGCTCGTGTTCCGCTCCCGTGATCAGGCTAGTCCTGCACGTGTCGGGTCCAGGCGCGTGGAGCGTCGATGCCGACGTGACCACGAGCAGCGCGGACGACGACCCGACGAACGATCACGTCACGGGCACGAGCACGCTCATGGATCCGCAGCACGTCGATCTGGCGACGACGATCGACGCGCCATCGAGCGCCGAGATCGGCCAGACGACGCGCGTCGCGATCTCGGCCCGCAACGAGGGCGTGGCGATCGTTCCGGGCACGCTGTCGATCGAGCTGCCCGCGAGCGTTCACGTGCGGTCGATCGCCGCATCGCCGGTCGACTCCGCGACGTGCGCATCGACGACGGGGTCGATCACGTGCTCGTTCGAGGGAGCGGTGCGCGTCGTGCTGATGCTCGACCTTCCGGGAAGCGCCGGCACAGTCGGAATCGACGCGGGCGTGACGGCCACAGGCGCGGACGCGGATTCTTCAAACGATGCGGCGCACGCCGAGATCGCCGTGCTCGAGCGCCCCGACGCCGATCTGCGGGTCCAGCTCGCTGCGAGCCCGGCGCCGGCCAGCGTTGGATCGTCGGTCGCGTGGACATCCACCGTCACCAACCGGGGCCCGTCGAGGGCAACCGGTCTCGCGTGGCAGCTCGTGCTTCCTGCCGGCTGGTCGTCGATCGCCGTGACCGATGCGGGCGGCGGCACCTGCGCGGTCACGGGGCAGGTCGCGTCGTGCACGCGTAGCTCGCTCGCGTCGGGTGCGCAGTGGACCATCGTGGTCGCTGCGGTGCCGGGCTCGGCCGGGTCGGCGCACGCGGTCGCGTCGATCGCGTCCACGTCGAGCGACCCGGCAGCGGGCAACGACACGGCGGCGCTCGATCTGACGGTTGCCGCTGCGCCGAGCCCGAACACCGACCTCGCGGTGACGATCACCGACGCCCCCGATCCGCACGCGCTCGGCGCCGGCGCGATCGGCTACTCGGTACGGATCGCGAACGCCGGCGCGGTGACCGCGACCGGCGTGGCGGTCGACATCACGCTGCCGGCCACGGGCGCCGCGTTCTCCGGCGCGCGCGCATCGCGCGGATCGTGCGCCGCACCGGTCGCGGGCGTGGTGCACTGCACGATCGGCGGCATCGCGGCAGGTGGCAGCGCCACGATCGCGGTGGAGCTCGTGCCCACCACGCTCGGCACGACCGGCATCTTCGCCACCGCTTCGAGCACGTCGCCCGATCCGTCGAGCGCCAACAACACGCGCTTCGAGCAGACCACGGTCGCCACGGCCGGCACCGCCGACCTGCGCACGAGCGTCACGGCGAGCACCGCTGCGCCCGCGATCGGCGACTCGGTCACCTTCGCGGTGACGGTGCGCAACGAGGGGGTGATCACCGCGACCGGCGCCGTACTGCAAGCGAGCATCGGCAGCGGCCTCACGCTCACGGGCGCGTCCGTCACGTCACCCGCGGCAGCCTGCTCGACGGCGTCCGGCGCCACGATCGCGTGCCCGCTCGGCGCGATTGCTCCGGGTGCGACCGCGACCGTGTCGGTCACCGCGAAGGCGGCGTTGGCGGGCACTGCGCTCTCCACGTTCACCGCGTCCACCACCGCAACGGATTCCGTGCCGTCGAACGACTCCGCGACGAGCACGTCGGTCGTGCCCACGCCCACGACATCGAATCCGACGAACCCCACGCCAACGAACCCCACGCCGACCAATCCGACGCCGACGGTGGACTCCATCGCACCGACCGCGAAGATCACGTCGTTCACCTGCACCGGAAAGACCACCTCGCGCATCTGCACGCTGAAGCTGTCGAGCGCCGATGCCGTCGGCGTGACGCTGGTCGAGGCGAGCGTCTACCGCCAGCTGCCCAAGGGCAAGTGCATGTCGTGGACCGGCGCGAAGTGGGTCGCCGTCACCTGCGCGAAGGCTCGCGCCACGTGGGTCGTGATCGTGCGCAAGTCGGGTACGGCCAGCAAGGCGCTGCCGAAGACGACGACGGGTCAGCTGATCGTGCGCGTGCGCGCGCGCGACAAGGCCGGCAACGTATCGACGCTCGCGCAGCGCGTCGCCCGCGCCTGACCGTGCGGCGTCAGTCGACCCAGCGCAGCACGCACGCGGCGCTCTGCAGCCCGCCGCCGTAGCCGACGAGGCAGACGAGGTCGCCGTCGGCGAGACGGCCCGCGCGCACGGCCTCGTCGAGCGTGATCGGGATCGATGCCGCGGCGGTGTTGCCGTAGCGTTCCACCGTCACGGCGAGGCAAGCCTGCGGCAGTCCCAGCTCGTCGATCGCCGCTTCGAGCATGCGCAGGTTCGATTGGTGCGGCACCACCAGCGCGAGTTCGCTCGGGTCGATGTGCGCGTCGCGGCATGCGCGGCGCACGGCGTCGACCATTGCGGGCACGGCGTACGCGCGCACCGCGGGGCCGTCCATGCCGAACGGCTCGCCGAGCGGGGTGAGCAGCGCGTCCTTGCCCGAGTGGTCGACCGCGTACGCGACGCTGCGGATCCCGGCGGTCTCGTCGTCGAGCGCGCCGCCGTCGAGTTCGTCGAACGCGGCGGAGCCGAGGTCGACGCCGGCCTCCTGCGCGGCCATCACCGCGAGATCTGCAACCTCGAGCTCCTTGCGCAGCAGCACCGCGCCGGCGCCATCGCCGAAGAAGATGCGGGTTGAGCGATCGGCAGGATCAGTGATCGACGAGTAGCGCTCTGCGCCCACCACGAGCACGCTGGTCCACGCCTCGCCGGCCGCGAGCATCGACGCCCCCGCATGCAGGCCGTAGACGAAGCCCGAGCACACGGCGTTGAGGTCGAACACGCCGGCGTCGGGCCGCAGGCCGAGCAGCTGGTGCACCGCGCTCGCCGTGGCGGGCTGCTGCCAATCGGGCGTCGACGTCGCGAGCACGAGCAGGTCCACGTCGTCCGCGTACGTGCCGGCCGCCTCGAGCGCGCGCCGCGCCGCCTCGGCCGCGAGCTGCGCGGTGGTCGTGCCCGCGCTCTCGTCCACCCAGCGTCGTTCGCGAATTCCCGTGTGCGAGACGATCCACTCGTCGGTGGTGTCGAGTCCGCTCGCCACGAGCTCGGAATTGGTCACGACGCGCTCGGGCACGAAGGATCCGGTGCCGGCGATGCGGATCGGCGGCCATGTGTCGAATGAGGTCACGGTCGGGTGGTACCCGCTTGCGCGCGTGCATCACGTCATGCATCATGTGATGCGTGCATTGATGCAAGGAGCACAGATGCGAACCACCGTGACAATCGATGACGAGCTGTTGAGGCGAGCGCGGGAGATGACGGGCGAGGAACGGCCGGGCGAGTTGCTGAGGCGTGCCCTCACCACGCTGATCCAGGTCGAGGCTGGCAAGCGACTCGCTCGGCTCGGCGGGACAATGCCGAATGCCGAAGCGGCCCCTCGGCGTCGGAGCGAGCCGGCTTGATGCTTGCCGATTCGTCGGTGTGGATCGATCACTTCCGAGCACGCGACGACGAGCTGGGAGCGGCGCTTGCCGCGCGGATGGTCGAGATGCATCCGATGGTGCTCGGCGAGCTGGCCCTCGGAATGGTGCCGAACCGGCGTTCGACGCTGGAGGAGCTGGGAGTTCTGCCGTACGCTCCAGTGGCCGGGTACGACGAGGTGTTCACGCTGATCGAATCGCGTTCCCTGCATGGTCGGGGCGTCGGGTACGTCGATGCGCACCTGATCGCGTCATGCCTGATCTCCGGAGCAACGCTCTGGACCCACGATCGCCGCCTCAATGCCGTGGCGGTTGAGCTTGGCGTGGCCTGACGCGCTACGGGCAGACGCGCCCGTTCTCCTCGAACACGTCGAACGCCACCGGCACCACGTCTTTGGCGAGCTGCTCCACGGCGATCGCGTAGTCGCGGATCTCGCGCTGGGCGTGCTGGTCGTTGCGCAGCGACAGGAAGTTGAACAGCGCGCGCAGGTTCACCGTCCACTTCATGCGGCTGAACATGCCCACCGGCAGCACCGTGCGCGCCAGTTCCTTCGCCACGCCCTGCTCGAGCATCTGGTGGTACGCGTCGAACGCCGCGCGCTGCGTGGACTCGATCAGTTCGAGCGACGTGCTCGCGATCGTGTCGTCGGCGATCGTCTCGAACGAGTACGCGCCCGGCTTGCCGACCTGCTCGCGCACGTACTCGCGCTCGGGCACGTAGAAGTGATCCGGAATCTGCGAGTACCTGGCCGACTGCTCGTTGAAGGAGTTGTGCACGACCAGACCGTTGGCCACGAAGTTATGCCATGGTCCGTCGACCGAGAGATCGTAGGTTTGCTTCACGCCGACATACGTGACCGCCACGATCCGGTCGGCGTGCGCGACGAGGCGACGACCACGAGCAGGTGGGACATCTCGCAGCGGGGGCAGCTCGAAGTCGGAGATCGCGGCCGCGAACGCGAGCTCCTCGGTCGCGGAGGCGTGGATCTCCCGGTGGCATCGGTCGCATACGGTGACGAGGTTGTCGATGTCCCGAGCGCGATCAGGTGCGTACCAGACAGGCAGTACATGGTGTGCGTGCAGGGTGACGCCACGAGCGTTGCACGCCTGGCATGTGAAGTCGAAGCGAGCATGCACCTGACGAGCGTGCTCGCGTGTCCACGCTCCGATCAAGGCGCGCTCGCTCGTAGTGCCGCCGCGCCAGAAGTTGCTGTTCGAGCCGCTCCTCGCGGCGCGCAGTCGCCGTCGGCCATCCTCGGAGATGCGGTGGGGGCGATGGCGGTAGCCTCGCACGCCGTCGTTCCATGGCTTGTGTCCCGGCTTGAAGCCGCGCTCCGCATCTGAGAATCGCAGGTCGTGGATGCGTAGCCACTTGCGAATCGTGTGGTAGCTGACTCCCGCGGCATCGGCGATCTGCTGGACCGACATTCCATCTGCGCGCTGCGTGGCGAGCCACTCGCGGTCCTGATGCGCGGCGACGCCATTGGCCATGATGAACGCGTCGTGTGGGAGATCCACCGTCGTGCCTTCGATGTGCGCAACGTCGCCGAGTCGTCGCCAGCCCGTGTCGGTCAGGATGCGATGCTCGGCAGTCATCTCGATGGTCCTGCCGGACTCCGTAGTGACCTGGAAAACCTGCTTCATCCCTGAATCGATGACATCGGCGATGTGGCCGACGGTGAACTCGTTCGTCGACTCGTCGAGCACCCGCAACTTCATCTTTCGAACACGCCACCGCGAGTCACGCCGATCGCGGTGGTCGCCTCGTCGGATTCGCGCGACCGCGGTATGAGAGATGCTCGTTCGTCGGGCGACCTCTCGGTCGGAGCAGCCGGATTG
Organism: Thermoleophilia bacterium; assembly: GCA_039811765.1. Taxonomy (GTDB): domain Bacteria; phylum Actinomycetota; class Thermoleophilia; order Gaiellales; family SKUG01; genus JAGQUL01. The sequence continues at coordinate 20,505 of JBDHZF010000029.1, forward strand.
CGACAGCTGCTGCACCTGATCGACCACATCGCCCGGCAATGCCAAGCCGTTTCGCTCGCCGTTCGTCCACATTGCGTGGAGCTCTGCCATCGTCTTGCGCAAATTCTTGGTGGCGGCGCCGTTTGTGTTGACGAACGACACCTCCGTATCGCCCGTCAGACAACCAACCCGGTGGCGCTGCCATTCGCGAATGACGAAGATCGGGGCCTTCACGTCGAACCTGAACACCACCGACTCCCACGGCGAGCCGTGCCGCTCGCGCATGAGGAAGTTGAGCAGCCCACGCTCCTTCGCAGTGAACTCCGGCGACTCCTGGTCGAACGACACGCGCGCGTTGTTGACGATGTGCAGGTCGCTGCCCATCGAATCCTCGAGGTGCACGTGCCCATGGTTGTGGACGGAGATGAAATGGTCGATGGCGGGATTCGTGTCGTCGGTCATGCAGCACACGATGCCCGGCGCGTCGGACTCCATGCGTGCTGTAAGGTCGCCCTCACTCCTGATACTTCTCGACGACAAGGATGTCGACGTGCAGCTCGCCCCGTTCCCCACTGCCGCCCAGCTTCGTAGCAGTTTCGTCGCGCTCGATGCGACCGCCGCCCAGCTCGGCTCGCTCGCCCTCGGCGCCACGACGTCGTCCACCGAATTGCTCGACGCGCTGAAGGGCGCGCTCGACGCCGCGGATGTGGCCGCCACGAGCGCCGTCTCCTTCGAGCATCACGAGGCGCTCGGCGTGGCCGCGCGCCAGGCACGCGAGGGCATCGAGGCGCTCTACGACATGGGCGACACCGCGCGTGACGCGCTGCGCGACGGATTCGACGCCGGCGCGATGCTCGACGTGCGTCGCGTCGCGAACGGCCTGCGCGAGCTGAGCCGGATCGTGGTGACGACGGTCGACGAATTCGCCGGCGGCGCCGCTACAGCACGATGATTTCGCCGCTGCGCGATTGATCGTCCGCCAGCACGAGGATCGTTCGCACGAGCTCGTCTGGCGTGCCCACGCCGCCGCCTGCGCGTTCACGCGCGATCCGCGACTCGTCCCACTCCTCGGGCGGCAGGATCGTGTCGGGGGCGATCGCCACCATGCGCACGCCGTCGCGCGCGAACGCCTTCGCGCCGGAGACGGTCAACGATTCCAGCGCCGCCTTCGACGCCGAATGCACAGGATACGCGGGCCAGTGCTCGTGCGCCGCGCGATCGCTCACGTTCACCACGAGCCCGCGCGCGGCGCGAAGCATCGACAGCAGCGCGCACGTGAGCAAGTACGGCGCGCGCGCGTTCACGTCCATCGCGCGCCGCCAGCCGTCGATGCCGGCATCTTCCCATTGCTGCACGCGCTCGAACGACGCCGCGCAGTTCACGAGCAGGTCTAGCTGCGCGTCGGCGTCGCCGACGGTCACGCTCGCCGCCGCCGCGATCACATCCGCCGCCGTCGGATCGGCAAGGTCCGCGCCCACGTGCCCGGCCGCGCCCATCGCCTCGGCCGCCTCGCGCGCGCGCCCGCCCTCGCGCGCGTGAACGAGGACGCGCCAACCATTCGCCACGAGCGCCTCCGCGACCGCGCGCCCCACGCGCCGCGCCGATCCCGTGACGATCGCGGTCCGGGCGCGCCCGCTGCGCGCGCCTGTCTCGTCCACCGCTTCATGTGCGCCTGCGTCCATCGTGCAACGGATTCCCGATCCGCCGATCCGTCACTCGCGGTTCGTCGATATCGGATTCGGGATGTAACGCCATGTCCGGTTTCCGGCTACGCTGTTACATTGCAGCGAGGTGGACGGCGGCGAGCCGCTTGACGAGGCCACGCGGTGGCCGCATTCTGGATCCATGGCGCCTGCCCCCTCTGCGCAACAGTCCGACAAACCCGAATCCACGGGTGGCTGGTTGGCGCGCAAGGCGAAGGAGCTGCTGGTCGGACGTCCCGTGGAGCCGATCGACCCTTCGAAGATCCACATCTCGCAGGTGGAGGACGAGGTCTACAACGCCACGTCCACCTATGCCTCGGCCAACTGCGGCCCCGCGTCCGTGATCATGGCGATCCGACTATGCGGCCGCGCCGTGCCCGGCGAGGAACGCGGACTCAAAGGCGAGGCGCTGATGCTGCACGTGCGCGCGCTCGCCACCGGCGGCAGCACCGACCGCTGGAAGGGCACGCACAACTTGCACTTGCAGCACGTGATCGAAGCGGCAGGCTGTCAATGGACGATCGTGCATGACGCGCGCGACATGCTGCGCCGCGTGCGCGAGCGCGGCGAGCCCGTGATCATGGCCGGCAACCCCGCCGTGCCCACCACGTACACCGCGCGATACCCGTACTACGACATCCGCCGCTACGACAACGGCCACTGGATCGTGGTGAGCCGCTACGTGACCGAGCGCCAGACCTACATCGTGAACGATCCGCAGTCCACGATCGGCCCGATCGAGGCCACCGCCGCCGAGCTGCTCGCCTTCGACTCCAAGGACGGCGGCTTCGGCATCGCCGTGCGCCCTGCGTAACCTGGCCCCGGGACGTCAGTGCGCTTCGAGCGGCAGCGTGCCCGCGTCGAGCACGAGGCGGCCCTCAAAGCCCGTGGGCGTCTTGCCGCCCTTCTCGAGGTATTGGACGAGCGCGTCGAGGTCCACGCCGATCTCGCGACGCTTGCGACCCTTCTTCAGCGCCGTGAAGCCGTCGCCGCCGTCCGCGATGAACGAGTTCGCGGCAACCGTATAGGTCTTGCCCGCGTCCAGTTCGCTGCCGTCGGCCATCACGACCTTCGCGATGCGCTGGCCAACCGGCTTGGTCATGTCCACGTGCACCGTCATGCCGCTCACCTGCAGCATCTTCGGCTCGCCCTGCGCGGGCACCTGCTGCTCGAGCACCTCGCGGAGCTCCGCACCCGTCAGTTCCATGCGCGTGACGATGTTCGCGAACGGCTGCACCCCGAACACGGTGCCCCACTTCAACGGACCCGTCTCCGCGAGGTCCTGCCGGATGCCGCCGATGTTCATCAGCGCCACGTCGGTCTTCGCATAGGCGCGCTGCGCGTCGGCGATCAGCGAACCAAGCGTGGTCTCGCCCGCCGACGACTGCGCTTTCGTGAGCGGAGCCGCCAGGTTCGTGATCACGCGATCGGTCTTCGGCGCGACTGCCTTGTGGAATTTCGCGACCATCGCCGCAACCGACGGATCCGGCGCGATGCCGTGCTCGTCGTTGCGGATCAGCCTCGCGTCGCTCGCCACGACCTTCCCGGTCGTTTTGTCAATTGACAAGTCGATCTCGCCAAGCGCCTTCGCGTAGTTGCCCGCCTGCACCACGGCCTTGCCGTTGATCGTGGTGGCGTACTCCTTGTGCGTGTGACCGCTCACGATCGCCGACACCATCGGATCCAGCGACTGCGCGAGGTTCACGATCTCGCCGCTCAGCTTTGACGGGTCCTTCGCTTCGGGCGTGCCGCCCTCGTGAATCGTCACAACGATCGTCTGCGCGCCCTTGGCCTTCAGCTCCGGCACCAGCGCGTTGATCGCCTTCACGGGATCCACGGCCTCGATGTTCGGGATGCCCTTCGCCATCGTGACGTTCTTGAGGTCCTTCGTGGTCGCGCCCACGAACGCCACCTTCACGCCGTTCACGTCCTTGATCACGTACGGCGGCAGCACCGTCTTGCCGGTCTTCTTGTCGATCACGTTCGCGTTCACCCACGGGAACGGACTGCCCGGCCACGCCGCTTTGCCACGCGATTGGGAGACGAGTTTCGCGCCGGCGCGCGCATCCACCTTCGCGGACGCGCCGCGTCGACGCCGCTTCGCCACGCCGCCCGTCACCGCGATGCCTTGCGCACGCTGCGCTGCGGCGAGCGCGTCGTCGCCATAGATCAGTCGGATCGCTTCCGCGTACCCGCGATCGAATTCGTGGTTGCCGAACGTGGTGAGATCCAAGCCCATCGCGCCGAGCACAGCGATCGACGATTCGTGATGCAGCAGCGACGACTCCGGCGGCGACGCGCCGACCATGTCGCCCGCGGAGACGAACACCGTTCCGCTGGGGTTGCCGGCGCGCTCGCGCTGCACGTACGCGGCAAGCGTGGCGGCGCCGCCGATGTCGACCCCGTCCACCTTCGCGTCGCTGTCGGGCAGCTGGCCGTGGAAGTCGTTGATGGCGAGGATCCGCACGTGCGCGACGTTCGGATTCGCAGGCGCGTTCGTGGGAATCGTCGACGCCGGTGGCACGAAACCAAGGGCCTTGGAGATGCTCGAGATCAGGCTCACCATCGTCTTGTCGCACGCAGGCATTCACAGGGGGAGGCGCTCGCGGGCGCATTGGCCGCGTGGGGACGCCGGTTGGGCGCAGCGTGCCAGCGGCTGGAACCCGCGAAAACTCCCATGCGTTGCGCGCCGCGCGCGCTGACGTTCGCTCCGCGCGCGTGTAGTGTCGCCTGCAGCGACGCGTTCAGAGGGGTGAACGCCTCGAATGTCCACGACGAGGAGGAGCACGACATGGCAACTGCCACGGCATGGCCGCTGATGGGCGGCGACATCAAGACGATCGAGTGGAAGGACGAATTCACGTCCCTCGACGGGATCAGCGAGAC
>JBDHZF010000030.1:0-24368 GCA_039811765.1 Thermoleophilia bacterium
CAACGGCCACACGCCGAAAAACCACGTCGGACGCACGGCCGCGCACGTGGCCCACCTCGAATTGCATGCGACCCAACATGATCTAACTTGCGTGCCTTGCCCCGCCGGCGAACTGTGATACACAGTGTTCCATGCGTTTCTCCCAAGCTCGCTCGACTGTCTCGAAATCGTTCACGCGCGCGCGTGCGAAAACCATCGCGTTCGTCGCGCTCGCGCTCGCGACTATGGTCGCCGTCGCCACGCATGACAGCGCTTCGCTCGCCGCGTCCACGCCACGCCCACAACGCGTGCCGGCGCTCGGGTCGACATGGTTCGCGCTCGGCGCGAACCTGCCGTGGATTCGCCGCGGCTGCGACTTCGGCTGCGGACAAGGCGGTGGCGTGCGCGGCAACGCGACGACGGTGGATTCGATCATGCGAGCGATGTCGCGCCGCGGCGTGCGCGTCGTGCGGTGGGAGCTCTTCTCGGGCGACGCTTGGCAGGTGCGACGCGACGACACCGGGCTGCCCACCTCGATCGCACCCGGCGTGGCGGGCGATCTCGACGAAGCGGTGCGGCTCGCAGCGAAGCACGACTTGTATCTGTTGCCGGTGCTGCTGCCGGATCCCGAGCGGGTGCCGGCGTCGTGGTTCACCAGCGACGCTCAATCGACGAAGCTCGCGGCGCTCGTTCGGCCGTTGTTCGCGCGCAGCGCGTCGAATCCGCACGTGCTTGGTTGGGAACTCGCCACGCGCGCCGAGCGCGTTGCCGACAGCGGCGCCGCGTCGATCGACGACGTGCGCCGTGCCACGAGCGAGCTGGTCGCCGCGCTCGAGCGGGTCGCGCCGAAGCGGCTCGCGGTGATCGCGCCAGGTGACGTGTCGCGCATCGACTCGTTCGTCGGACTCGGCGCGGACGTGTATGCGCCGCACGATCCGGCGAACTCGACGGGCGATGCGTGTGCGCGCTGTCGAACCACGGCGAGCGTCGCAAGCGCCGAGGGCGCGGACGCTCCGATCATGGTCGGCGCGTTCGACGTGCGCTCGAACGCCGCGGGCACGAATCGTCTCCGTGCCTATGCGGACGGGGGCTATGCCGGGGCGCTCGCTTGGTCGTGGCGCAACGCGCAGTACCCGGACGGCGGCGCGCGATCGGTCAGCTTTCCGAGCACTGCGACCTGGCGCATGGCATATGCGAACCAGGATTCCGGGCCGCGGTCGCGCCCGCTCAATCCGTGTCTCGGGCCGCAGGTGGGGCGATACTTGTGCCCGAACTTGAAGATGTCGGTACCGTTCAACTTCTCGCTCGGCCATCGCGGCTCGCGATCGATTCTGTACAGCGCGAACTCGATCAACAGCCGCGGGGATGGGCCCGCATCGCTGCTGGGCGTGCGCAACGGGCGCTACACGATGGCCGCGAAGCAGGTGCTGCACCTGCGCAATGGGCGCACCGAGCTGATCCCCACGGGCGCGAAGCTGTTGTTCAAAGCGATCCCGGGCCAGTACCGCTATTGGAAGTGGAACGGCGCGGCGCGCATGGAGCTGTGGCGGCTCGACTCGTCCGGCACGCCCGTGGCGCGCGTGCGGGTTGGCCCGAAAACTGTGTACTGCCTTCGCGATCTCAAGCGCACCGCGCCGGGCTTGGCGCGCTCGCCGCGCAGCTATGCGTTCCCGGGCTGCAGTCAGGACCTGGGCAAGCAGCGTGTCACGCTTGGCACGAGCGTCGGATGGAGTGACATCTACCCTGCCACGTACCACGAGAACTGGATCGACGTGACCGGGCTGCGCGGCTGCTTCGCGTACGTGCACGTCGCCGATCCCACGAACGTGATCTACGAGTACAACGAGGACGACAACACCTCGCGCGCCGTGGTTCGACTGCCGTTCACCGGCTCCAATCGCGGCTGCCCGGGCGCGAAGCCGTTGCCGTCGCTCGGCGATGGCGGGGTGTACTGACATGCGGCGATCTGCACTGATCGGATCGGTCGTGGCGCTCGTTGCGTTGGCGATCGCGCCGGCCGCCGACGCGAACTCGTTCCATGTGACGTGCTCGCAGGCACGGATCGCCAACGACGACCCGATCGTGTTCCCGGGCAAGCCCGGCGCGGCGCATCGGCACGTGTTCTTCGGTTCGCGGTCGGTGCGCGCGAACGCGACCACCCAGTCGCTGCGGCGAGGGTCCACGACGTGCGCGGATCGCGCGGACACCGCCAGCTATTGGGCGCCATCGCTCGAGGTGCGGGGGCGCATGCGCGCGGGCACGTTGACCGCGTACTACCAGCGCGCGGGCAAAGCGCGGGCCGCCGCGCCGCCGAGCGGATTGCGGGTGATCGCGGGCGACATGCACGCGACATCGCCGCAAGCGATGACCGTGACCAGCTGGCAGTGCACGGGAACGGGTGGGGTGCGCGGCGCGCGCAGCGGCCGTCAGCTGCGACGCGTGCCGTCTGATTGCCAGCGCGGCCAGTGGCTCTCGGCGTGGATCCGCTTTCCCGATTGCTGGAACGGACGCGACCTGGATTCGTCCGACCATCGTTCGCACATGGCGTATTCGGCGGGCGGGCTATGCCCGTCAACTCATCCAGTGGCGCTCATGAAGCTCGTGCTGCGAATCACATGGCCGACGCGCCCCACGAGCGAGCAGTCGGTGCGGCTCGGCGGCAACATGCTTGCCGCGACGGGCATGCACGCGGATTTCTGGAACGCGTGGAACCAGCCGGCGCTCGAGCAACTGCGCTGGGACTGCATCGAGGTCGCGCGCCCGTGCGGCGCGGTGGGAGCTGCGGCCGTACCCACGCCCGTGACCCTTCCAGTCACGACGCCCGCAACCATGTGAACGCGCCGGCGACGCCCCCGTCACCATGCAACCGTGCCTGCGACCGATCCACTGTCCAGTGAAAACGACGGAGCTGGATGGGATGGCGACGCGGCGTGGGCGGGGACGTCAGTCACGGGTCGGACCGGCGCCCGGCACGGAACCCGAACCGGTGCCCGAACGCTGCTCGTGCTCGCGGCGACGGCGCAGCTCGTTCTCCGTCGCCCAGGCGATCAGCAGCGCGAGCGGCACGCATTCCATCACCGAGTACATGATCCGATCGCCGGTGGAGAGCTTCGGGAAGAACTGGTGGAACATGAACAGCACGACGAACGCGATCGGGATGCCCACGAGCACGCGCGTGCGCGGTTGGAGCGATTCCCACCATGTCAGCAGCCGCTGGCCCATCAACGCATATGATCGCACGTCGCGCCGATCGGGGTAGACGCATGCGGATGGACGCAGCCTTGTTCGACATCGTGAATCCGGCAACAGCGGAGACGGTCGCCGCCGTGGAGCACGACTGCGCGAGCGACGTGGCCGCCGCCGCCGAGCGCGCGCGTCGAGCACAGACGTCGTGGGGCGCGAAGCCGTGGCGCGAGCGCGCCGCCGTGATCCGCCGATTCCACGATCTCGCGATCGATCGGGCCGATCTCGTGCTCGACACGATCCAGTCCGAGAGCGGCAAGGCCCGACGCGACGCGCTCGCCGAAGTGCTCACCGTGGCTGGAACCGCGCGCTACTACCTCGCGCACGGACGCCGTCACCTGCGCGAGCAACGCAAGCGAGCCGGCGTGCCGCTGCTCACCAGCGCCCGAGTGGCTTGGCGCCCGCACGGCCTGGTCGGACTGATCACGCCCTGGAACTTCCCGTTCCTGCTCGCCGTCGGCGACGCGCTTCCAGCGCTGCTCGCTGGCAACGCCGTGCTCGTCAAGGCAAGCGAAACCACCCCGCGATCGGCGCTCCTCGCCCGCGACCTGCTCGTGCAAGCAGGGCTCGATCCAGACCTGTTCGCGGTGATCGTGGGGCCGGGCAGCGAGCTGGGGCAGCCGCTCATCGACGCGGTCGACTACGTGGGCTTCACCGGATCCACCGCCACGGGACGCATCGTCGCCGAGGCCGCGGCGCGCCGGCTAATCCCCTGCTCGCTTGAGCTCGGCGGCAAGAATCCAATGCTCGTGCTGCCGGGAGTGCGCGTCGACGACGCCGTGCACGGCCTGATCTCCGCGGCGTTCGCGAACTCCGGACAAACCTGCATCTGCGTGGAGCGCGCGTACGTGCACGAGCAGGTGTGGGACGAGTTCGTGGCCAAGGCGACTACGGCGGTCGACGCGCTCGACGTGCGTTGGTCGCCACAGTTCGACGCGGACATGGGCTCGTTGATCGGGCCCGACCACGCCGCGAAGGTGCGCGGCCATCTACGCGACGCGATCGACAAGGGCGCGACCGTGCTCGCCGGCGGCATCGAGCCGCCCGATGGCGCGAGCGAGACGTTCGTGCGCCCCACCCTGCTCGCGGGCGTGGACGATTCGATGCTGCTCGCGCGCGACGAGACGTTCGGGCCGGTCGTGTCGCTCGTGAAGGTGTCGAGCGTGGACGAGGCCGTGCGCCTGGCCAACGATTCCGATCTGGGTCTCAACGCGTCGGTGTGGGCGGGCTCGCGCCGCGAGGCGCTCGACGCGGCACGCCGCCTCGAGGTGGGAACCGTCAACATCAACTCGTCGCTGCTCGTCTACAACACCTACGACGTGCCGATGGGTGGCATTCGCCGCTCGGGGATCGGGCGCAGGCATGGCGCGATTGGGATCCAGCGCTATTGCAGGCAGCTGTCGATCGTGAAGTCCTTCTCCCGTGGCGGCGGGTACGAGCTGCTGCTGCGCGCGATGAATTCGCCCGAGCGAGCGCGCATGCTGCTTCGAATCGTGAAGCTGTGGCGGCGCGTGCCGGGCATGCGCTGAGCCGCGCGGCGACGGGAACGATGCAGCTCGCCCACCTGCTCGGGCACCTGCAATGCGCCCACGCGCTCGCATCCGGCTCAAGCCACGCGCGAGCGATTCCGCCACTGCACGAGGATGGTGCGGATCCTTCGACACGCGATGCTCGTGCTTGCGACTGCGATGCTGCTGTGCCCGGCGCTCGCCAGCGCGCAGGCGCCCGCGCAGCGGTCGGTTCAGACAACCGAAGCGCAACGGCTCGCGGCTGCGAACGCCGCGGTCGCGAAGCGTCGATCGCCATATCGAGCGGCGGCAGCTGGGCCGGGTGCGTTCGACTGTTCCGGGCTGGTTGTGTTCGCGTTCCAGTCGGCTGGCATGACGCTCAACGGCCGCTCAAGCTACGACCTGTGGAACCAGCAGGGCGTGCGCGTCGGGCGCGGCGCGCTTCGTCGCGGCGACATCGTCTGGACGTGGGACCGCAGCTTCGGGCACGTGGGGATCTACTTGGGAAACAATCGCTACGTGCATGCGCCCGGAACGGGACGGCGCGTGGAGATCGCGCCGCTGCCGCGCGGCCGCGACTTCGTGGGCGCGGTGCGTCCCTGACTGCGAGCACCCGGTAGGCTCGGCGGCATGGCTCGACGCATCGGCATCATCGGTTTTCCCATGGACCTCGGCGGCAATCGACGCGGCGTGGACATGGGTCCGTCGGCGCTGCGGCTCACCGACATGGAGGAGCGGCTCGCGACGCTCGGCGTGGACGTGGTGGAGCTCGGCAACGTGCTCGTGCGCACGCGCGGGCTGGTGGATCGCGGCACTGGCGACGCGCACTTCGTGGAGGAGATCCTGCGCGCGTGCGACGCGGCCGCGCAGATGACCGTCGACGCGATCGAACGCGACTGCGTGCCGATGCTGCTCGGCGGCGACCACTCGGTGGCGATCGGATCGCTGCGCGGCATGGCGAGCGTGCATGGTCCGGGCGCGGCGATCTGGATCGACGCGCACACGGATCTGAACACGCCGAAGACCTCGCCGAGCGGCAACGTGCACGGCATGGCGCTCGCGGTGGCGCTCGGGCTCTGCGCCGACGATCCGCGCTTCCAAAGCGAGCGCTGGCCCGATCGCGCGGTGGATCCGGCGCGGACCGTGGTGATCGCGGCGCGCGATCTCGACGAGGGCGAGCGCGAGTACCTGCGCGGCGACGAATCGCCACGCGTGTTCACGATGCAGGAGATCGACCGGCGCGGCATCGCGTCCGTTGCGGAGGAAGCGCTAGAGATCGTGGCTGGCGCGCCGTTCGTGCACGTGTCGCTCGACCTCGACGCGCTCGATCCGCGCGAGACGCCGGGCGTGGGCACTCCCGTGCGCGGCGGCCTCAGCTACCGCGAGGCGCACACGCTGCTGGAGATCCTCTCCACGATCCAGCCGCACAGCGTCGACGTCGTCGAAGTCAATCCCGTGCTCGACGTGCGCAACCAGACCGCCGACACCGCCGCCGAGCTGATCTGCTCGCTCTTCGGCGCGTCCATCATCTGAGTCGTCACCCATTCCTCGTCGCCACCACGACTCGTCGCCACTTTGTGCCAACAGGTCTGCGAATTCGGTCTCGAGTTCTGGGCGCGTCAGTTCGTGAGGTCGTCCTCGGTGAGGCAGCGGCCGGTGGAGACTTGGTGTCGGAGCGCGCCTTCGGCGACGACGCGTTCGAGCAGCTTGCCGGGCGCGCCGTAGGCCGCCGGATTGCGTTGCCCGATCGCGGTGGCCACGACGAGCCCGATCACGTCCCCATCGGTGGAGAGCAACGGCCCACCCGAATTGCCGTGCTGCACCTTTGCGCGAAACGCGAGCACCGACGCCGTCGTGCGCGGGCCGCCACCAAGCGGAGTCACCTCGAAATCCGTGATGCGGTCCACGCGCGCGGGCTCCACGGTCTGCTTGCCGCCGAGCGGGAATCCGATCACCGCGGCATCCTGCCCATGACGCAGCTGCACTGTGATCGGCAGCGCTGGCGGCAGCCGCGACGCTTGCAGCGCGTCGTCCACGACGAGAATCGCGATGTCGTTCACCGGGTCGAACGCGGTGACGGTCGACGCGGCGCCCGCGTACTGCGGACCACCCGCCAGGTAGCTGCGATCGGAACCCGCCACCACGTGCGCATTGGTCATCACCAACCCCGGACCGACCACCCACCCGGTTCCCGTGACGAGGTTGCCGCACGCCGCGCTGCGCACCTGCAGCACGCTTGCCCGCGCTTGCAGCACCGCTGGAGCGCTCGCCGATTCGGGATTGGGTTCCTCCGCCAGCACGAGCGGGCCGTTGAGTGCCGGCACGAGCCCCGATCGCAGCACCACCGTGCCGAGCGTGCCTTGTGGCGGGACGATCGCCACAAGCTTGCCGAACACCGCGCTGTCGCGCATCGCGTCGAGCGCGGGCGAATCGCCGGGCGCGATCGAGGCCACTGCCGCCACGAACCAGCCGATGCAAGCTGCCACGAACACGTTCGCGAGCGTGCCGAGCACACGATCGATCGTCCGCAGGGTGCGCCCCGATCCGAGCAGGTGGTCAACAATTCGCGTCACCTGTTCGAGCCGCAGCGCGACCGGGATCAACCCGAGCAATCCACCGAACAAGAATGCGAGCGCAGGGGCTGGTCGCCCAATCGCCACGGCGATCGCCGACGTCACGACACCCGCGATCAGGAACGCGCAGCCCGAAACAAACGACACGCCGAACCCGCGCCGCCACCCGAGCACCCCGGCGCCCGCGAGCATGATCAACAAGACGACGTCGATCATGACTCGCCGTCAGCCGCGCTCGATCGGCGCCATCGTCAACCCGCTGTCGCGCAGCTGCTGCCAATACAGCTCCGCCACTTCCAGCTGACCCGTCCACACCTGCGCGCGACCGCTGCGATGAATCACGGTCGCGAGCTGCATCCCGTCGCCGTAGGACACGCCCGGGATGACCCGAGCGAGCGCCGCCGCGACGCCATCGAAGGTGTTGTGGTCGTCGTTGAGCACGATCACGCGCGCGCCGCCCATGCCGGTTCCGGGGCCGGTCACTTGCTCGCGTTCGACGACTTCCACTGCTGCGCTCATCATCCGTCCTGCGTACCGCGCTGCGAGGGACGCGAAACCGGCAAGCGAAGCGTGAACGTGCTGCCGCGCCCCACGACGCTCTCCACCGACACGGACCCGCCGTGCGCCTGCGCCACGTGCTTGACGATCGACAACCCGATCCCGGTGCCACCGCGCGCCCGCGAACGAGCCGCGTCCACGCGGTAGAAGCGCTCGAACACGCGTTCCAGCGACTCGGGAGGGATGCCCGCGCCGTCGTCGCACACGCGCAGCGTCACAACCGCTCCGCCCTGCGCGAGCGACACGCGCACCGAGCCGCCGTCCTCCGAATGCGCGATCGCGTTGTCGACCAGGTTCGACACCGCTTGGCGAATCGCTTCCTCGTCGCCGTCGATCGCGAACGCGGGCGCGCCCGCGCTGCTCTCGATCGCCAACTCGAGCATCACGCGCCGCGCGGCCGCGGTGTCTTCCGCCCCCGCGAGCACCTCCCCCACCACGCCCGCCAGCGACACCTCGTCGCGCTGCAGCGCCTGCGGATCGCCCTCCAGCCGCGCGAGCGACAGCAGGTCCGTCACGAGCGCGCTGAGCCGGATCGCGTGCCGCCGCGCGCCGTCCAGGAAGCGCTCGCGCACGTCCGCCGGCATCTGCTCGTCGTCGAGGATCGTCTCGATCGTCGCGCGGATCGCCGTCACGGGCGTCTTCAGCTCGTGGCTCACGTTCCCGAAGAAGTCCTGCCTCGAGCGTTCGAGCCGGCGCAGATCGGTCACGTCGCGCACGACGACGATCGCTCCTTCCGGCTCGCCGTCCTCCGCACCCGCCTTGCGCAGCGGGCGACATCCGAGCAGCAGCGCCAGCTCGCCCTCGCCTCCGGGCCGCTCCACCACGAGCTCGCGCTTGAGCCACGGCCCCGCGCCGCGCATCACGTCCTCGATCAGGTCGCACGCCTCGCGATGCGGCACCGCGACGAACATGTGGCTGCCGATGCACGCGCCCGCGTCCATGCCAAGCAGCTCGATCACCGCGGGGTTCGCGTGCACCACGATCCCCGCACGATCCACCGCGAGCACGCCCTCGCCCATCGAGCGCAGCACGCGCCCGAGGTCGCGCAGCTCCGATTCGAGCGATTCCACCCGCTGCTCGAGCATCCACGTGCGTTCGCGCACGAGTCGATCGGCGGCCGCGTTGCGGCCGATCAGCGGAAGTCGTGGCGGCGGAAGCTCGCTCACGTGGCCGCCACGTCCCTGCCGCGGTAGCCGACTCCGCGAATCGTCTCGATCGCGTCGGCGCGCTCGCCGAGCTTGCTGCGGATCGCGCGCACGTGCACGTCGATCGTGCGATCGGTGATCCACGCGTTGTCGCCCATCACGCGCTCCACGAGCTGCTCGCGCGTGTACACGCGCCCGGGCTTGCGCAGCAGCACGTGCAACAGCCGCAGCTCCGTGCGCGTGAGCCGCACGTGCTCGCCGTCGACGATCACTTCGTGGCGGTCCGGATCCACCACGACGCCCGCGACCTCCACGCGACGCCGATCGGGATCCGCCGCGAGGCCGCGATCGATCTCCAGCTCCTCGGACGCACCCGCGCCGGAGTCGGCGGGCTCGGGCGAGACCGAGCGCCGCGCGCGCCGCAGCATCGCGTCCACGCGCGCCACCAGCTCCCGCGGGGAGAACGGCTTGGTGACGTAGTCGTCCGCGCCCGCGCCCAGGCCCGCGACGATGTCGTCCTCGTCTCCCTTGGCGGTGAGCATGATCACGGGAACGAGCTCGGTGTCGCCATGTGCTCGAAGCTCGCGGCACACGGCCAGCCCGTCCAGCTCGGGAAGCATCAAGTCGAGCACGACGAGATCGGGCGCGAAGCGCCGTACTTCGTCGAGTCCGCTGCGCCCGTCGGCGGCGGTCGCCACGGCGTACCCCGCCCGTTCGAGGTTGTAGGCGACCACGTCTCGGATCGCGTCCTCGTCCTCGATCACGACGATCCGTCGCTCGTCCACAGCGTCCATGCCGCGAACGCTAGCACGCGTCCTCGCGGCGAGTCGCTCGCTTCATCGCAGCTTCACGGCCCGAGCTCCGGCTCACCCCACGAGCGTGCCCCAGAGCAGGAAGCAGTTGAGTCCCACGATCACCGCAATCACCACCGTCGCCGCCATCGTGGTGACGCGTCGGTTGACGAGGCTGCCCATGAGCGCGCGGTCACGGCAGAACATCAGCAACGGTATCAGCGCGAACGGGATGCCGAAGCTGAGCACGACTTGGCTGAGCACGAGCGCCCACGACGGGTTCACGCCCGCGGCGATCACGACGAACGCCGGCGCCATCGTGATGCCTCGCCGCAGCGCGAGCGGGATCTGTCGCTGCAGGTAGCCCTGCATCACCACCTGCCCCGCGAGCGTGCCGACGCTGGACGAGCTGAGGCCGCTGGCGAGCAGCGCGATGCCGAACACGATGTCGGCGTGGCGGCCGAGCACGTTCGCGAGTTCGTTGAACGCGACGTCGATGTCGCCCACGCCCGTGAGTCCGCGCGAGTGGAACGCGGCGGCGGCCATCACGAGCATGCTCATGTTGATGAGTCCTGCGATCGTCATGGCGATCACCACGTCGATGCGCTCGAAGCGGAAGATGCGCCGCCGCTCGGCTTCCGTCGCGCCGACGATCCGTTGCTGCGTGAGCGCCGAGTGCAGGTAGATCACGTGCGGCATCACCGTCGCGCCGAGGATGCCGACCGCGAGCAGCACGCTGTCGGTGCCGTTGAACTGCGGGGTGAGCAGACCATGCAGCACGTCCGTTGCATCCGGCTCGGCGAGGAACACTTGGAAGGCGAAGCCCGCCACGATCACCCCGACCATCCCCGCGATCGCGGCCTCGAGGTGGCGAAACCCGCGACGCTGCAGCTCGAGGATCCCGAAGCTGACCAGGCCGGTGATGCAGGCGGCCCACAGCATCGGCACGTCGAACAGCAAGTTGAGCGCGAGCGATGCGCCGATGAACTCCGCGAGGTCGGTCGCCATCGCGATCAGCTCGGCTTGGATCCACAGGCCGATGCGAACGGGCGCGGAGAATCGTTCGCGCGAGACCTCCGCGAGATTTCGGCCGGTTGCGATGCCGAGCTTCGCGCTCATCGACTGGATGAGCATCGCCATCAGGTTGGAGGCGAGGATCACCCACAGCAGCATGTAGCCGTACTTGCTGCCGGCGGCGATGTTGGTGGCGAAGTTGCCCGGGTCGACGTACGCGACCGCGGCGATGAACGCTGGGCCGAGGAACGGCCAGAGCCCGCGCATTCCGCGTCGCTGGCCCGTCAGCGAACGCTGCGCGGCCTCGAGCACGCGCTGTTCGCCGGGAAGCGCCTCCCCGGCGCCGGGCTCGCCGATCGTCTCGTCGATCGCCCTGCTCATCGGCGCGCCCTCGTCTTCTGCGGCAACACGTCGATCGCGGCGGCCAGCTCGCTGCCGAGCACGTGTCGGGCGCCGTCCACCTCGATCGTGACGGTGCCGGCCACCTCGGATCGCTCCACCAGGTGCACGCGCGCGCCGGGCACGATGCCGCGCTCGCCGAGGTAGACGAGCGCCGCCTCGCGATCGTCGTGCACGGCGGCGATCTCCACGCGCGTGTCCGGCTCGGCGTCGGCGAGCGCGGCCTTCGCGCGCGACTTCGGGAGCGTGCCGTCGAGCGACGGGATCGGATGTCCGTGTGGATCGAACTCGGGGTGCCCGAGCCGTTCGGCGATCAGCGCCTCCATGCGTTCGGAGATGTGGTGTTCGAGGATCTCCGCCTCGGCGTGCACCTCGTGCCATTCCATGCCGAGCACGTCCGCGAGGTACGCCTCGAGCAATCGGTGATGACGAACCACCTCGAGCGCGATCGCGCGCCCAGCGAGCGTGAGACGAATCGGCTGGTACGGCTCGTACTCCACGAGCTTGAGCTCGGCGAGCCGTTTGAGCATGCCGGTGACCGACGCGGGCGACACGTCGAGTCGCTCGGCGAGCGCCTTGCCGGTTGGTTCGACGCCGCGTTCTTGAAGCAGGTACACCTGCTTGAGGTAATCCTCGATCGATTGGGAAAACTTCACCACGCCACACCCTCTGATTTAGGCGAGACTAAATCTAGCGCGAGGTTGCGACTCGGTCAAGTGCCTGCGACGGCATCGGCGACGCGCACGCGCCCGCCGTCGATCACGATCTCGCCGCGTTGCACGGCGAGCGCAAGCGCGGCGTCGAGCCGCTCTTGGATCGCGCCGCCACGACGGGTCCACCCGAGCAGCTTCGCGACGCGCATGGTGAGATCGTCCACGCCGACGTCGACGAGCGAACGAGCGCCTTCGCGCAGCGCGAGCGCGAGTTCCACGAGCGGCACGTCCTCCGCGCCGCGGCGCGTGCTCTCGTCCTCGCCGGGGGTGCGCACGACCGCGAGCTCGCTGCCGGGCGCCTTGAGCGCATCGGCGTCGCGCTCCACGAGCGACCGCGACACGAGCTGGCGCACCGCTTGCTCGAACGCTTCCTGCACACGCCCGCCCGCGCGCTTGAGTCCCCAGAC
Organism: Thermoleophilia bacterium; assembly: GCA_039811765.1. GTDB lineage: Bacteria > Actinomycetota > Thermoleophilia > Gaiellales > SKUG01 > JAGQUL01. The sequence continues at coordinate 12,331 of JBDHZF010000030.1, forward strand.
GCGTCGAATGCGATCGAGCGCGAGTCGATCGGTGACGGGACCTTCGACTTCCACCACCTCGCGCAGCATGCGCTGCAGGTGCGGGCGCGCGCTCGGCTCGTGCAGCTCGATCCACGAATCGGCGGGCGTGAGCTGCGCGGTCACGTACGTCACCGTCCACGAGCTCGCGTCGAGCTCGCCGACGGGCGCGCTCGAGCTGCCGCCGCCGCGTCGCGGTGCGCTCGAGCCGCTCGCCTCCAAGCTCGCCACGCGCGCCTCGAGGCGCTCCAGCCGCTCGACCAACTGCTGCATCGCGTTCGCGTCGCTCACGACTCGTTCCCTTCCAAGGTCGCCGGTGCGGGGGTTGGCGCCTCGGCGGCCTTCAGCTTGCGACGCTTGCGAAAGTCCAGCGCGAACACGAGCAGCATGACGAGCACCCCCGTCCAGACGATCAGCTGCTCGAGGTTGCGCTTGAAGAAATTCGCGCCGCCGACGTAGTCGAGCCGCGTCGTGACGACGCCGTCCGTGTCGCCGTATCGGAACTTGATGTCAGCGTCGAACACCTTCTGCGGGGAGGGGTCGCTCGTGTCCACGTTCGGCGGCGTGCTCGTTCCCATCCAATGCACGCGATGGTCGTGGTAGGCGTAGAAGGGCGGGCCCTTTCGCACGCGCTGCCAGTCGGGCTTGGTTCCCGCGTCCGCCGGCACGTCGCCGTAGTCGACCGCGGCGGAGTTCTGGTACCAGCTCTTGGAGTTCTTGTCGACGTACACGCCGTCGGGCGTGATGCGCACCCACGGTTCGCACCCCTCGCGATCGTAGCCGCAGATCACGAGGTCCTTGTCGCCTTGGTTCTCGAAGCGGACCTGGTCGCCGCCGACGATGCGCACGTCAACGGGAAGCCCGTCGGGCTTCACCGACACGATCGTGGTCTTGTAGTCCTTCGACGCCGCGCCGTGCCCGAAGGCCGGCGGGGCGGCCGCGGCGATCGCGATCGACAGCGACGCTAGCAACACTGCAATGGGCCGTTTCACCCGGTCATCCTTCCAGATTCGCGGGACGAGAGCAGATTTCGTCGATCACGGATCGCACAGTCGCCCTTTCGTGCTTACCATGTCCTCGAATGGTTGAGGGGGAAACAGTCGAGCTGCCGGTCGCGCGCCCTGGGATGCGCCAGCGATTGACCGCGATCGAGCGGCGCGCAAGCATCGTCGCCGCGGCGCGAATCGAGTTCGCACGGGTTGGATTCCAGGGCGCGAGCACCGCGAGCATCGCCCGACGCGGCGGCTGCAGCGAGCCGATGCTCTACAAGCACTTCATCGGCAAGCGCGACCTGTTTCTGGCGGCGCTCGAGAGCACGGCGGAGCGCATGCGCGATCGTTTCGACGCGAACGTCGACTTGGCTGCCGATGGCGCCGAACTCACCACGCAGGTGCGCGCGCTCGTGTCGATGCACTTGGCAGACCCGGAGTTCAAGGACCTCGTTCGACTGCGACTGCTCGCGATTTCGTTGTCCGACGACGAGGAAGTGCGTCGGACGGTGCGCCGCGCCGACGCGGTGACGCGCGGGCGCATCGAGCAGTTGGTGATCGTCGCGCAGCAGCGCGGCGTAGTGCGCGAGTCGATCGATCCGGCGTACGTCGCGTGGACATGGCTCGGGCTGCTGTTCGCGTCCTGCTACGGACACTCCCTGATCGGCGACGAGACCATCCAGCCGAATTGGCTCGTCGACCAGTTCATCGACTCGATCATGGTGCCGAGCACAGGGGCGGGTTCGAGCGCGAGCAACGGCGCGGTCGCACGCACCGAGTAAGTGTCCACGCCGAGCAGCGACCCGACCCCCGGCCCGCCTTGGTCCGCCCTCAGCCCGCCATTTCACTGCATAGTGAATCGGTCGCCTAAGCCGTCGAATTCGCTCGACAGTGGGCGCACCCCGCCCGACAGCGGGCACCAACTGCGCGAGAATCACGGTGCGAGCAGGGAAAACGCACTTAGCGACGGCCGCAAGTTGCGCACGCAAGCATCGGGGCGTACCGTATCCGAACTGGCACTCTCGCACCGAGAGCGCCAACAAGGAGGGTTCCCATGACCACTGAGATGTTGCTCGTTCCCGTCGACGACACCGTCGTCTTCCCGGCCATGACCGTGTCGCTGCCGCTCGACGACGTCGCCGTCGGCGATCGCGTGCTGCTCGTTCCCCGCGACGAGGACGGCGCCTATGCGAACGTGGGCACCGTGGCCGAGGTGACGGAACTCGCGAACCTGCCGCGTGGGATCGGCCGCGCCGCCGTGCTGCAAGGCACGTGCCGCGGCGTTCCGGGGGCGGCGCGCACCGGACCCGACGGACAGCTGTACGTGCCCGTGACCGAACACCCCGACGAGCTTCCCCCGCGCGCGAAGACCGCAGCGGCCGAACGCGAGTACCGCGCCGTGGTCGAGGAGATCATCGAGATTCGCAACATCGACTCGCGCGTGTCGCAGTTCGTGCGTTCGATCTCGGACGCGGGCGCGCTGGCGGACACCGCTGGCTACTCGCCCGACCTGAGCCACGAGCAGAAGGTGCGCGTGCTCGAGGCGGTCGACGTGCACGAACGCCTCGCGATCGCGATCGAGCTGCAGCGCGAGGTGCTCGCCCAGTTGCAGGTGCGCCGCCGCATCCGCGACGACATCTCCGACGAGACCCAGAAGCAGCAGCGCGAGTACTTCCTGCGCAAGCAGCTCGACTCGATCCGCAAGGAGCTCGGCGACGACGAGGCGAGCGTGGTCGAGGAGTACCGCGCCAAGCTCGACGATTCGGGCATGCCCGAGCACGTGCGCGAGCAGTTCGAGCGCGAGCTGACGCGCCTGGACCGCATGGGCGAAGGCGGCATGGAGGCGCAGACGATCCGCTCCTACCTAGACTGGCTGCTCGCCGTGCCCTGGGGCGAGCACACCGAGGACGAGCTCGACGTGTCAAACGCGCGTCGCGTGCTCGACGACGAGCATGCCGGCCTCGACGACGTGAAGGAGCGCATCGTCGAGCACCTGAGCGTGCGCAAGCTGCGCATCGAGCGCGAGATCGACGCCGATCCGCGGGCGGGTGCGATCCTCACGCTCGTCGGCCCGCCGGGCACGGGCAAGACGAGCATCGGCGAGTCGATCGCCCACGCGCTCGGTCGCGAGTTCGTGCGCATGTCGCTCGGCGGGATGCGCGACGAGGCGGAGATCCGCGGGCACCGCCGCACCTACGTCGGCGCACTGCCCGGGCGGCTCGTGCGCGCGCTGCGCGACGCGGGCACGATGAATCCGGTGATCCTGCTCGACGAGGTCGACAAGGTCGGCGCCGACTGGCGCGGGGATCCCTCCAGCGCGCTGCTCGAGGTGCTCGACCCGGCGCAGAACCACACGTTTCGCGACCACTACCTCGACGTGGAGCTCGACCTGTCGGGCGTCTTCTTCATCGCGACCGCGAACGTGCTCGACACGATCCCGGGGCCGCTGCGCGACCGCATGGAGATCATCGAGTTCGACGGCTACACCGTGGACGAGAAGGTGCAGATCGGCGAGCGCCACCTGTGGCCGCGCCAACTGGGTCGCGCGGGGCTGCGCGACGACGAGGTGCAGCTCGAGCCGGCCGCTGTGCGAGCCATCGTGACCGAGTACACGCGCGAGGGCGGCGTGCGCCAGCTCGACCGCGCGCTCGCGACCGTGGCGCGCAAGACCGCGACCCGGATCGTGAGCGGCGAGGCCGAGCCACCCGTGGCGATCGACGAGGCCGCGGCGCGCGAGGCGCTGGGCAAGCGGCGCGTGTGGCAGGAGAGTGCCGAGCGCACCGCGGTGCCGGGCGTGGCGACGGGCCTCGCCGTGACGGGCACGGGTGGCGACGTGCTGTTCGTTGAGGCCACCGCGATGCCCACGGCGAAGGGCGACGGCGAGCTGGTGCTCACCGGGCAGCTCGGCGACGTGATGCGCGAGAGCGCACGCATCGCGCTCAGCCACGTGCGAGCGAACGCGGAGCGCTACGGCATCGACCAGGGCGCGTTCGAGGGACGCACCTTCCACCTGCACGTACCGGCGGGCGCGATCCCGAAGGATGGTCCGAGCGCCGGCATCACGATGGCCACCTCGCTCGTGTCACTGCTGACGGGCCGTCCGGTGCGCCACACGCTCGGGATGACGGGCGAGCTCACGCTGCAGGGCAAGGTGCTGCCGATCGGTGGCGTGAAGCAGAAGGTGCTCGCGGCGCATGCCGCGGGACTCACGGAGGTGGTCGTGCCCGAGCGCAACCGCGCGGACCTCGACGACGTGCCGCAGGACGCGCGCGACGCGATGACGTTCCACCCGTCGATGCTGCTCAGCGAGGTGATCGAGCTGGCGCTGGAGCCAGCAGCGGTGCCAGCGAACGAGCCGGTCGTCATGGGTTGAGCCGAGCGGAGCGGCGCGCCGCGACGAGGCCGGCGTCCCAGCCCGGCGCTCGTCCACCGGTCGGGAGCGCGACTCGCGCATCGATGCCGCTGCGCTCGAGCAGCCAGCTGATCGCCGAGTTGGAATTCCACATGTCCCCTGCGTCGAGCCGATCACGTCCCCAGACATGGGGAGGCACCGAGGGCGCGAGCTCGAGGATGCGGCGCGCGTGCGCCTCGTCGGCGGACAGCGTGATCGGGCTCGCGACCGCGTACGACCTGTCCGGGATCTCGCCGCCTCGCCAGCAGCGGACCTGGTATCGAAACCACCGGAAGCGACCGAGCCACGCGCTGCCGACCGGACCCTCGACGACCGTGCCGCGCACGGACGCCTCCGGCTCCGCGAGCGCGGGCGCCAGCTCGATCACGTACGTGCCTTCCGGCAGCGTCAGCTCGAGCGCGGCGTGGTACAGGTCGACCTTGCACGCCGGCAGCTTCGTCACCGTCCGCCCATCACTGCTGCGAGACCGCTGGAGCGGGCCGGTGCATTCGCCATCCGATGATCGCGACCGCGATGCCGACGACCAGGTACGGGGCCTGCAGCCAATCCGGTCCGATCACGACTGCTTCGGTGACGACCCAGCACGCCATGACCACGCCTGCGAACGTCGTGAGCAGCGCGGTGAACCTACTCCGGCGCCATATCGCGACACTGGCTGCGATCCAGGACCTGCCGACGACGAACGCGAGCACGAAACCCGGCCATCGATAGGTGTCGAAAACCGATCCAGCGAGGAGCTGTTCGCCGGGGTCGCTCGCACCGGTCAACAGCGCGAGTCCGCCTGCGATCGCCGAGACCCCCACGAGCAGCTCGCCTGCTGCGAGCCAGCGCATTCGGTTCACGGTCATCCTCCTGTCGTCACGAGCGACCCTATCGAGTGCTTGAGCCGCCGCCCTGCAGCCGCAGCCCGGCGAGGAGCAGGTCGAGGCCAGCGCGGAACTGCTCGAAGTCGTCGTGGCTGGCGAACTCCTCCAACACGTGGTGGACGAACGGGAACTCGTCGGGTGGTAGCTGGCGCCACTGCTCGACGTGCTGCTCCATGGACTCGTCGCGTCCGGCGCCGCCGCTGCCGTCGCGATCCGGCGGGGGCTTCTGGCCGAGGTCGGCGGCGATGCCGATCACGAAACCGAGGATCGACGACACGGCCTGGAACGCCTGCTTCGGCGTGAGGTCGAGTCGCATCACCTGCTCGCCGAGTCGCTCGTAGAGGGCGATGCCGTTGGGCTGCGTGCCGGTGTCGCGCAGGAAGTAGCCGGCGAGCCACGGGCGGTCCTCGAGCGCGGCGAACAGCTCGATCGCCATCGCGCGGAGCCCGTCGATCGGATCCGCGGCACCGGTGTGCCGCTCGGTCGCGGCGAGCACGCCTGCGAGCACGTGGTCGCTGGCGCGATCGAGCAGTTCGTCCTTGCTGGCGACGTACCAGTAGATGCTGCCCACGCCGCCGCCGAGCCGGGCCGCGAGCGCGCGGAAGGTCAGCGCCGATTCGCCCGACTCGTCGAGCAGCTCGACCGCGGCCGCGTCCTGCAGATCGGGCTCGCGGCGTTCGCGCTGGTCAGCCTCGCGGTCGTGGCCGTGCAGTCGCTGGGCGAGCTGATGCTGCTGCGCGCGGCGCTCGGGATCGCAGCCGCCGCGATGGCGCCGATCACCAACTCGCTCGTGTTCCGCCTGTTCGACGGCGACGCGCTGCGGCGGCGCGCGATGACGCTGATGATCGTCGTCGGGATGAGCGGGTTCATCCTCGGGCCGCTGCTCGGCGGCACGGCGCTAGCTCACGTCGGCTGGGAGTGGCTGCTCGCGATCAACGCACCGATCGCGCTGGTGGCGTTCGCAGGCGTTCGCATCGGCGTCCCCAAGGATGATCCTGAAGGTCTCACGGACGACCGGCTCGACCTGCCGGGCGCGCTGCTGAGCATCGCGACGATCGGGCTCGCGTGCTACACGGCGACGAGCGGCGTGGACCACCGCTGGACGGATCCGATCACGATCGCGTGCGCCGTCGGCGCGGTCGTCGCACTGGTCGGATTCGTGTGGCGCGAGCGCCGCGCGCCCGAGCCGATGCTCGACCTAGAGGTGTTCCGCTCCGGCACGGTTCGGGGTGCGGGCGTGGCGCAGGTCGGCACGTCGATCGCGATGGCGGCGATGATGTTCGGCCTGATCCTGCACTTCCAGTACGCCTACGGGTGGAGCCCGATGCGCGCGGGCCTGGCGAACCTGCCGATGATCCTCACGATGATCCTCGCGACGCCGTTATCGGAGTGGATGGGCGCGAAGCTCGGGCATCGCATCGCGTGCCTCATCGGCGCGGTGCTGCTCGCGGGATCGCTCGCCGGGCTGGCGTGGGCGGTCGAGCAGACGTACCTCGCGATCGCGGTCTTCATGGTCGTCTTCACGATCGGGCTGCGCACCGTGATGACGATCTGCGCAGTGGCGCTGATCGACGCGATGCCCAGCAACCGCACCTCGATCGGCGCGGCGCTCAACGACACCGCGCAGGAGGTCGGCACTACCGTCGGCACCGCCGTGGTGGGCACCCTCATCGCAGCCCTCGTCACCACGCACTTGCCAGCGGGCGCGTGGAGCAGCGAACTGGTCGACTCGTTCTTCCACGGCGAGCGCGTCGCCTACGGCGTGCTCGCCGTGATCGTGGGGCTCGTGGTGGGGCTCGGCGCGCGCACGCTCACGGATTCGCACTCGGTCGAGGAGCAGCACTGACGGTGAGATCCTCGTTCGCGCTCGACTGACAATGTCAGCGAGTGACGAGGTAGGCGGTCCCGCCAACGGCCCCGAGTGCCGCAGCACCACCGACGCCAGCGATGACGAGTTGCTGACCCCGTGCGGCCGTACGCAGTTCCGGCATCACCGCACGGAGCTGTTCGAGCGTGGTCTTGGCCGAACCCCGTGCGTCGTCGAGCGACCGCTCCGGGCCAAGCATCGGGCCAGTGAAATGGATCTCCGGGTAGCGTTCGGCTGTTTCGAGGAAGCGAACGCCCTTGGCGCTTGCAGCTGCCTCGTCCAAGCGAGAGCTCACTGACCCGAGGCCGGCCACGCCGGTGAATTCAGCGGCCTTGGCAAGGCGGGTTGCGGCGCCGAAGCTCTGCTTCGCAAACGGATAAAACCCGAGCGACTCGATCGTGGTCTTGTTCACTGTGCGGACCGCCTCCGAGAAGAGGCTGTTCTGCGCCGTGCCGGGCGAAAGGGCAGCCGCCTGATCCAAGAGCTTCGCCGACCCGGCAAGCGCCCTCTCTGCGCGACCGGCGAGGTGTGCGGCTCGTGCAAGTTCCAACATCTGTGTCCCACCTTCGTCGTCTCGTCGTCCGTTGTGGCCGCTGTACGTCCCGCAGCAGTCCACCCTCTCCGGGTTATCGGGAAGCGCCCGCCTCGCGTTGCAGGTGGGTCGCAGACACGCGTTGATCCCGACCTCAGCTTGTCGGGCGCGGCGATCGGGTATTCGCCCCGCACATCGGGCCAGATGACCGAAGCCGTTGCGCCGATCGTCCTCGTTGCTGTCACCTTCTCGATCGCGCTCGTGATCGCAGCAACAGGCGCCGGTGATGCCTTCGCCATCGATTCCACGCTGCCGCCGACGATCACCAGCCCGGACGAGTTCGAGTGGACGAAATCGCCGGTGGCGGTGGATTTCACGCTCGCCGAGGACGCCGCGCCGGGCAGCGTCCAGCTGGTGTTCACGTACAAGGAACCGCTCGACGTGGCGCACGTTGGATTCATCGGGTCGATGTACACGCTGACGCTGACCGCGACTTCGGGCGGCGCGCACTCGGTGTCGTTCGATCCGGCGTCGCCTGCGAGCGCGGCGGGGATCTCCGCGGGACCGTCGCTGCCGGACGGCGTCTACGACATCGATCTGAGCATGCAGGACGCCGCGTTGAATCCGGTGGCGCAGTCGCCGACCGTGTCGTCGGTTCGCATCGACACCGCCACGGGCGCGCTGGACATCGCGAAGCCGAGCGCGTCGTCCGGCGTGGTCTCGATGTCAGGCGCGAAGACGATCACGCCCGGCACCTACACGGTCACGATCACGTACCAGGACGCAGCAGGCAACGCGTCGTCCGCGTCGAGCGGCGTCGCGAAGATCGTTCCGCACCAGCCCAAGCTCGCTGGCGTGGTCTGGTCGCGCGCCGTTCTGAAGGCGGGCGCGATTCGCACCACCGCGACGGTGCGCCCGCAATCGGGACGCGTCGTGTTTCGAGCAGAGCTGGCGAGTTCGGTCGTGCCCGGAACCTGCACGACGCGGGGGTCGGGCATGGCGCGGCGCACACGCTGCGTGGTCGTCACACCGAAGGGCGCGAGCGGCCGGATCGTGCTTGACGCGCTCCGCAAGGACGGGCACGTGCGCGCCGAATCGACGCACGCCGTGCGCGCGACGTCGGCGTAGCGAAGCGGTCAGAAACGCGCCGTGGACGGGTCCGGGCCGATCCGTCCGTCCTCGCCGCGGTCGAGCGAGTCGACGCGCGCCATCTGCTCGTCGTCCAACTCGAAGCCGAACAGGTCGATGTTCTCGGAGATCCGCGCGGGGGTCTGCGTCTTGGGGATCGCCACGTACCCGTGCTGCAGGTGCCAGCGCAGCACGACCTGCGCGGGCGTGCGCTCGACCTCGCTCGCGACCGCTGCGATCACCGGATCTTCGAGCAACTCCCCGCCGCGCCCGATCGGGCTCCAGGCCTCGAGCACGATGCCGCGCTCTGCGCACCACGCCGCGAGCTCGCGCTGCTGGAAGTACGGATGCAGCTCCACCTGGTTGAGCACGGGCGTCACGCCGCTCGCGTCGATGACCTGCTCGAGGTGGTCGATGCCGAAGTTCGACACGCCGATCGAGCGCGCCAATCCCCGCTCGCGCAGCTCGACCAGCGCACCCCACGCCTCCTCGAACTGGTCGTGGACGGGCGACGGCCAGTGGATCAGGTACAGGTCGACCGCGTCCAGCCCGAGCAGCTCGAGGCTCTCCTCGCACGCGGCGATCGCGTCGTCGCGCGAGTGCGAGTCGTTCCACAGCTTCGTGGTGACGAACAGCCCTTTCCGGTCGACGCCGCTCGCGCGGATCGCCTCGCCCACGCCGCGCTCGTTCTCGTAGATCGCCGCGGTGTCGATGCTGCGGTAGCCCGCCTCGATCGCGAGCCGCACGATGCTCGCCGTGGCGTCGTCGGGGATCTGGAACACCCCGAAGCCGAGCTGCGGCATCGAGCGCCCGTCACGCAGCTGGACATCGGGAACGAGGCGTTGCTGGTCGGTCGTCATGGCGGGATCGTATCGGCTGGCGTGCAGACGATCAGTCGTCGAGCTTCGATCGAACGAACGCGACGATCGCGTTGGCATGCCCGTGCCCAAGGCCGTGCACGGACTTGAGCCACGACACGACCTCCATGTGCCGGTGCTCGTCGAGCCGTTCGACCACGAGGTCGATCCACTCCTGCATCGATCGCCCGTACTTCGCCTCGATCCTCGGGAAGTAGGACGCGGGCCCTTTCGACTTCGTCCCCGGCTCGATCGACGGCGCTGCCACTCGTGGTGCTGTCATGCGGACGAGCGTGCCCTCGGTGGCTGGAATCGGAACACACGGTTGCACCTGCTCCGCGCGACCTCGCGCGCCCGACGGGATCGAACGCCCGACCAGAGCGAGCGAAACGTCCAAGCCGAAGGCTTGAGTGTTTCCGAGCGCCGGGAGGACGCACGATCACGTCCAGGGGCGGGCGAGCGAGGAGCGGTGGGCGCGCCGCGCAGCGGCATGCCCACCACGACGAGCGAGGCCGGCCGCGGGCGCGCGCAGCGCGCACGCTTCCACGAGAAACGCCCGCGTCAGCGGGCGCTTTCAAGTGGAGCTGGACGGGATCGAACCGACGACGAGACGCCGTTCGCGCCGAGGGTACCAGGCGGAAGTACGAGGCCCAGCTTACCGAGTTCTTTGTATGGCTCGAAGCTCGCTCGCCCGGACTGCATTGGAGCGAGGTGCAACGGCGGGACGTCCGGCAGTTCATCGCGCACTTGCAAACACCCGCTCGCGGTAACAAGAAGGGTTATGCGCCCGCTTTGTCAGCGAGCAGCCGTAAGAACTATCTCGCATCGCTTCGCAGCCTGTGGAAGCACGCGATCCAGATGGAGTATGCGACGACCGATCCAACGAGCCACTTCGAAGCGCCGAAGGTCACTCGCAAGCGTGGTTGCGTCCCGACCAAGGAGGAACTTCTCGCCGATCACCAGCGATGTCTGGACGAGGGAAATCGGCAATGTCTGACACGCCCATGCTCCGCGTCATGCTCCCGACTTCCCTTCGAACGATCGCAGAAGGTCTGCACCTCAACGAATGCCTGCTCGAATGGTGCGTCCTGCTCGACCCGGTAGCCGTCCTCGCGACCGAGGCCTACCTCTGGTCGATGAATGACGACCGATGGACGTTCGCGGGACATGTCAGCGTTCCCACGAGCACAGCACGCCTGCTACGCGAGGCGGCGAAAGACGAGCGAGTGAAGGAAGCGCTTGCACGATGGAGCAGCGGCCACAACCCTGTCGATCACGACGGCCAGCTGAAGCCCCGCGCGATCTGCTTGCTCATCGGCCTCGCAATCCTCGCCACCCTGCACACAAGCGCGAGCTACTACGGCACCCAAGCCACCAAGCGACTACGCGGAGCACGAGAACGAGCGAAGCCGCAACCATGACGGTTGCGGCTTTGCCCCAATCCCGCTGTTCGAGCCGTCAATCCACGGCCATTGATCCCAGGAAGCCACCGATCGAGCCAGCGATGCCACCGAACAGCACACCAACTCCAAGAGCCGCGCCTACACCCGCAACACTCGTGCCCTTCGTGGCGATAAGCAGCCCTGCGCCGGTAAGCGCCGCCGCACCGGTCGTGAGCGAAGTCCCGATCACCTTCTTGTTCCACGTGATCTGATCACCGCTACTCATCGTGGCATCGTTGCGCTGGCCGTGCATGAACGTGATCGTTCCTGCCGCAGCGGCCGCAGCAAGCCCGCCGCCAACCTTCAGCGCCGTAGGCGAAATCGCCATGATGTGTCCCTTCGTCCCAAAATGCAGCGCGCAGAGAACGCGCCCGTCCATCTGGCTATCGAAAATCAGGCCGACAGCGTTCCGCAGAACCGCGCCACCATAGGAACAAGGCGCTGTAAGCGGAAGCGAACGGCGAGCGCAAAATTCAGCCACTTTACAGGTAAAAAGTGGAGCTGGACGGGATCGAACCGACGACCTCATGCTTGCAAATGACGGATCATCCGAAGCGAGACGAGCGAGTTTTTCCCTGCTGGTAAGCGGTTTCAGGTAGCACTCCTCACCTCCGCTAGCGTGCAACTGCGTGCAGGGAAGATCATCGAGAAACGTCCGCGCTGGATCAGCAGTGGATCAGGCGAAGTAGCCGTACCTAGCTACTCCACGAAGTCATGGACGTTGCGATGGTGCGACCGCATCGCCGACTGGGTGAGGTCCATTATCTCGTTCCACCCTCGATCCCCGTGGCGGAGGTACGTCTCAACCTGAATCCACCGAATGGGTCATGGCGGCATGATCGGGTGTCGATGTCAGTCGCGTGAGCGTGGCGGAGTGGGTTGAGCGTCGCTTGCGACGCTCAACCGTGGGATTCGGTGCAGGCTGAC
>JBDHZF010000031.1:0-24225 GCA_039811765.1 Thermoleophilia bacterium
CGCGTCGAACGTGGTGCTTCCTACTGTGAGCGTGGTCGTTCCGGCGAGCTCGACGTTCGGCGAGTCGATCGTCGCTCCCGTCGCGTCGACGTTCGCGCTGGTGATCGTCACGTCGTCCGCACTCGTCGGCAAGACGTTGCCGTCCCAGTTCGCGGCGGTGCTCCACAACCCGTCGCCGCCGCCGCCGTCCCACGTGATCGTGGCGGCGCTCGCGGCTGCCGGTGCGCCAAGCACGCCGACGGCGACGGCGACGGCGATCAGTGCGCGCTGCGCGCGCGAAGTCGAATGCATGGAATCGAAGCTCCGTGGACGGCTCGAACGGGACGACGGACGGTACATGTCCATTCGCCGCGCATCGCAATCGGGTTCGCGTCGTCACCGAAGCCGCGCAGTGAACGAAACTAGAGGTCGTGGCAGAAATCCGCGCGGCGCCAGTCGGCGTATGGACGGCGTTGGCGTCGCCGGATCGCTCGCACGGGCTTCAGCCCGCGCTTCACGTTCCGTCCTACTTCGCGTCGAGCCAGCTGGTGCCGGAGCCGGCGTCGACCTCGAGCGGCGGGGTCATCTCGAACGCGCCGACCATCTCGCGCTGCACGAGGGCGGTCACGGCGCGCACCTCGTCGTCGGGAACCTCGAGCAGCAGCTCGTCGTGGATCTGCAGCGCGAGCCTCGCCTGCAGCCCCTCGGCCTGCAGCGCCCCGTGCGTGCGGATCATCGCGATCTTGATGATGTCGGCCGCGGTGCCCTGCAGCACCGTGTTGACCGCAAGGCGCTCGCCGAGCGAGCGCTTGTTGAAGTCGCGGCTCTTGAGCTCCGGGATCGGGCGGCGCCGCCCGAACAGCGTGCGCACGAACCCGTGCTCGCGCGCACCCTCGATCGTGCGCTCGATGAAGTCGCTCACGTGCGGATAGCGGCCCAGGTAACGATCGATGTACTCCTGCGCCTGCTCGCGGCTGATCTGCAGCTGCTGGCTGAGCCCGAAGCTCGAGATGCCGTAGATGATCCCGAAGTTGATCGCCTTCGCCGCGCTGCGCTGCTCGCGGCTCACCTGCGCGGGCTCCACGCCCGCCACCTCGGCGGCGGTGAGCGTGTGCACGTCGTCGCCGCGCTCGAACGCCTCGATGAGCTTGGTCTCGCCGCTCACGTGCGCGAGCAGGCGCAGCTCCACCTGCGAGTAGTCGCACGAGACGAATCGGTGACCGTCCGCCGGCACGAACGCGCTGCGGATCTCGCGCCCGACGCTCGTGCGCACCGGGATGTTCTGCAGGTTCGGGTTGATCGAGGAGAGCCGTCCCGTGGCCGCGGTCACCTGGCTGAACGTGGTGTGGATGCGGTTGGTCTTCGCATCGGCGAGCTCCGGCAGCGTGTCCAAGTACGTGCCCTTCAGCTTCGAGAGCTCGCGCCAGGATTCGATCACGCCGATGATCGGATGCATGTCGCGCAGGTCTCGCAGCACGCGCGCATCGGTGGAGAAGCCCGTCTTGCCCTTGCGCTGTGCGGGCAGCCCGAGCTCGTCGAAGAGCACCGTGGCGAGCTGCTTGGGCGAGCCGAGCGCGAACTCGTGCCCGGCGAGCTCGTGCGCGCGATCCACCAGCTCGTCGAGCTGGTCGGACACCTTCGCGGCGATCTCCCCCATGCGGTAGCGATCGATCGCGATGCCGTGGTCTTCCATCGCCACCAGCACCGGCAGCACCGGGTGCTCGATGTCGCGATACAGCGGCTCCATCTCCCACGCGCGCAGCTGCTCGAGCTGCACGTCGCGCAGCGCCGGCAGCAGCGCGGCGTGGGCTGCGAGCTGCTCGAGCGAGGCATCGCCGGAGGCGAGCGCGATGCGTGCGCTCAGCCCCTCCTCGGCGAGCAGCTCGCCGAGCAGGAAGGTGCGGCGGCCCGGCTGCAGCAGGTAGGTGATCAGCAGCAGGTCGTCGGTGGACTCGTTCGTGCGCAGCGCGTGCGGCAAGCCCTTGTGGTCGAAGGTCAGCAGCGCGCGGCCGGCGAGCGGCTCCACGAGCGCGCGCTCGGTGCCCTGCATGAGCGCCACCCAGCGCACGGGATCGCCCCCGTCGGGGACTCCCTCCTCCACGAGCACGGCGGCGAGCGCGGTGCCGTCGTCATCACCGGGGCGCAGCACGATCGGCAGCTCGGATGCGGGGCCGGCGGGTCGGGCGTCGAGGATCGCGCCGAGCTCGGCCGGGCTCACGAGGCGGGCGCTCACGAGCTGCGCGGCGATGCGGGCGGAGTCCTCGTCCCCACCGGTCGATGCGGACGGGGACGAGGATGCGGCGCGGCCGGCCTCGCGAGCCGCGGTGCCCGCGCCGACGATGTCGAGCTCCTCCACGCGGCGTGCGAGCGAGCGGAACTCGAAGGTGCGGAAGATCTCGAGCAGGCGCGAGCGGTCGGGGGCGCTGGCGTGCAGGGCCTGCAGGTCCACGTCGAGCGGCAGGTCGCGAACGATCGTGGCGAGGCGCTTGCTCATGCGCGACTGGTCGCCGAACTCGGCGAGGTTCTCCTTGCGCTTGGCGCCGGAGACCTTGTCGATGTTGTCGAGGATCTGCTCGAGCGAGCCGAACTGGCGCAGCAGATCGGCGGCGGTCTTGTCGCCGATGCCGGGGATGCCGGGGATGTTGTCGGAGGTGTCGCCGCGCAGCGAGATGAAGTCGGCAATCTGGTCGGGGCGCACGTCGTAGCGAAGCTGCACGCGCTCGGGCGTGAAGGCGGCGGTCTCCGAGACGCCCTTGGTGGTCATCAGCACCACGGTGTGGTCGTCCACGAGCTGCATGGCGTCGCGGTCGTAGGTGACGATGCAGGTGCGAGTGCCGGCCTCGCTGGCGCGCAGCGAGAGCGTGCCGATGACGTCGTCGGCCTCGTAGCCGGGCATCGCGACGTTGGTGTAGCCGAACGCCTCGACGAGCGGCTGGAAGTGCGGCCACTGCTCGCGAAGCAGGTCTGGCATGGGCGGGCGCTGCGACTTGTAATCGGCGTACTCCTTGCGGCGCTCGGTCTCGCCGCCCACGTCCCAGGCGACAACGACGGTCGCCGGATCGAACTCGGTGACCAGCTTGATCAGCATGTTCGCGAAGCCGAGCAGCGCGTTGGTGGGGCGACCGTCGGCGGTGGCGATCTCCTGCGGCAGCGCGAAGAACGAGCGGTAGGCGAGCGACGAGCCGTCGATGAGGAAGAGCGTGGACTCGCGCGCGGGCGCGTCGTCGAAATCACTCGTCTTCACCTTGGTCTTCGCGGGTGCGGCTGCCATGCACGCACCCTATCGCGCCCGCTTCGGTGACCTGATCAGGTGAAGAGGATGATCAGGATGATGATGAGCAGCAGGGTTCCGATGCCGATGTACATGCAGCGCTCCTTCGAGGATGACAGGTGGGAACGTGGTTGCCGCTGCGCGCACAGTGAAACGACGAACCTCCTAGAAACTCGTAACCACTTTGTTCCAACGGGTCTGCCAATTGGGCGACGAGTTCGGGGGTCACCAGCCGGTGATGGTGAGGTCGCCGCGGCCGAGGGAGGCGCCAGCGGCTTTCTTGAACAGCTTCAGGTTCTTGACCGAGTTCGTCAGGCCGAGCTGCTTGCGCTGCGCGTCGTAGGCGCGCCACGCACGGCGCGACATCACGATCGTGCGATCCGTGCCGCCGATCGTCGCCACCACCGTGACCTGCGCCGGCAGGAACGGCATCGTGAACACCTGCGGCAGCACAGCTGCCACGTACGCCGCGCCGTCCGTCTCGGAGATGTCGCCGGTGGTGCTCATCGCGATCTTCACCACGTTGCTCGTGGCCCCCGAGCGCTCGATGTGCAGCTCGTCGATGCAGAGCCCGCTCGCGGCGTGCACGCGCTCCACCCACGCGAGCTGGTCCGGCTGCGACGCAGCGATCCCCTGCAGCGGTCCCTTCGCGTCGAACAGCGCCGGCAAGTTCTCGCCCGCGAGCGAGCGCGCTTTCGTGCCGTTCACCTTCGCCGGCGAGATCGAGCCGCACAGGTTCGCTGACGCAGCGTACGTGCCGGCGTCGCCATCCTGCGCCGCGCCCTGCTCCGACGCCGACCCGAACACGAGGTAGACGATGAGCGCGGCGATCGACAACCCGACCAGCGCGGCGATGACGTGATACCAGACCTTCACGACCCCACGTTACCCGCTCGCGCGCGTTCCGTTCGCGCCGATTGGCTCCTGACCCCCCACGGCCATGGCCGCGCCGGCGCTCGGCCACGTGCAACCACCGAACCGTTCGATCCCTCCGCGCTCGGCGAGACACGGGACATGACGAACATCGGCATGGCCACAAGCATCGCGACCACCCGCCTGATCTCCGCGCGACGGCCGCTCGCCGCCCCTGCGCTCTCGGCGGCGTCCACGCCCGCCGCGCCGTTGTTCGATTTTCCCGATGTGAGCGCGGGACGCACCATGAAGATCGCCCCAGGATCGAAAGTCGGGTTGCTCTCGCCCACCGGCACCGCCCAAGTACAACGCCTCGACGCCGACGGCACGACCATCCGCATCGACGCGGTCGCTGCTGGAACGCGGGCGAGCGTCGAACTCAGCGTCAAACGAAGCGGCGATGGCCGAGTGCTCATCACCGTGAAGAATCTGAAGACGGGAACGCTGCGCACCGCAGTGGGCACCGTGGTGAAGTCCACGCCGAACTTCTCCCAGTTCGTGGCGAGCGGCAGCGCCGACACCACGACGATCCGCCAATCCGGCGCGCAGATCGTGGTCGACACGAAGATCCCGACGCTCGGCATGGCGCACATCGTGCTGCAATGATCGCCGCCCGCCAATTGCGAATGAGGTCGTCACGATGTCTGACCCCACACCGACCGGAACACAACTCGTCGCAGGCGACCTGCCGTCGCTGATCGTTCCCGACGCTCCAACCCCGGCGACGGCGCCCGAGAGCTTGTCCGAGTGGGGCTACGGCGACACCTCGTTCAAGATCCTGCCGAACCGCAACGTCGTTCTCACCGGCGATCGCTACGATCTCTCGGGACCCGAAATGCCCGGAGTCGTTCCTTGGGTCGAAGCGCAATTCGGCATCGAAGTGGATCCCGCCGCGGTTCGCGCGAGCGAGTATCCGCCACCGATCGCTCCCCCGCACGCGCACGAGCAATTTGCCGCCGCGATGATCGAGCTGCTCGGCGCCGACGCGGTGACCGACCACGACGAGACGCGGCTGCGGCACGGGCACGGACACATGCAGGAAGAGATGTTCGCGCTCCAGCACGGCGCGACGTTCGATCGGATTCCCGACCTGGTGCTGTATCCGTCCACCGAGCAGCACGTCGCCGCGATCGTCGACGCCGCGCAACGCCATGACGTGTGCCTGGTGCCGTATGGCGGCGGCACGAACGTGAGCGGCGCGCTTCGGTGCCCCGCAGACGAGGCTCGCACCATCGCGTCCGTGGACATGAGCCGCATGAACCGCGTCTTGTGGATCGACCCCACCAACCGCACTGCCTGCATCCAAGCGGGCGCGATCGGCCGCGACATCGTCGCCATCCTCGCCGCCCACGGATACACCATGGGGCACGAACCGGACAGCATCGAGTTCTCCACGCTCGGCGGTTGGATCGCCACGCACGCCAGCGGCATGAAGCGACGCCGCTACGGCAACATCGAGGATCTGGTGCTCGACGTGCACGCGGTCACCGCGCAGGGCGCGATCTCCCGCGACACGGTGACGCCGCGCGAGTCCACCGGCGTGGACGCTCGACGCTGGCTGCTGGGGTCCGAAGGCACGGTCGGGATCGTCACGCAAGCGATCGTCAAGGTGTTTCCGCTGCCCGAGGCGCAGGTCTACGACGCCATCTTGTTCCCCGACTTCGATCACGGCCTCGCTTTCATGTACGACCTGCAGCGCTCCGGCGCGTCCGCGGCGAGCGTGCGCCTCATGGACAACGTCCAGTTCCAGCTCGGGCACACCCTGAAGCCGGCGAACGACAGCCGCGTCGCGGCGATGAAGAGCCGGCTCGAGACCTTCGTCGTGACGAAGGTCCACAAGTTCGACACCGACGAGCTGTCCGCGTGCACGATCGTGTTCGAAGGATCGAAGGACGAGGTCGCGGCGCAGCGGGCGATCGCGAAGCGCCTCGCCAAGCGGCACGGCGGCATCGCGGCCGGCGCGTCGAACGGCGAACGCGGCTACCAGCTCACCTTCTCGATCGCGTACCTGCGCGACTTCGTGATGAAGCACTGGATCCTGGCCGAGTCGTTCGAGACGTCCGTGCCGTGGAGCCAGGCCGGCGAGTTGTGCGCGCGGGTGAAGCAGCGCATCGCCGACGAGCACGCCGCGCGCGGCCTGCCGGGCAAGCCGTTCATCTCGTGCCGTGTGACGCAGATGTACGAGACCGGCGTGTGCATCTACTTCTACCTGGCGATCCCGTACGCGGGCGTGGAACGCCCGAGCGAGGTCTACTCCGAGCTCGAGCACTGCGCGCGCGCGGAGATCCTCGCCGCCGGCGGATCGCTCTCGCACCACCACGGGGTCGGCAAGCACCGGCTCGACTACTTGCCGGAAATCGTGTCCGAAGGCACACTGGCCGTGCACGACGCCTTCAAGAAGGCGATCGATCCTGGCAACGTGTTCGGGATCGGCAACCTGCGAACCGGACCTGTCGAACGATGATCGAATCCGTCACACAGGGAAGCGCGAAGCACGTCGTGCTCACCGGCGTGACGGGCTTCATCGGCAAGGTGACGCTCGAGGAGCTGGTCCAACGGCGAGCGGCGCTCGGGATCGAGCGAATCCACGTGCTGATCCGCGCACGCGGAGGCCTGTCCGCGCGGGAACGATTCGATGCGGAAGTTCGCACGTCGCGCGCGTTCTCGCGCCTCGACCCAGGTTGGGACGCGTGCGTGAGCGTGATCGAGGGCGACATCACGAAGCCGTTCTGCGACCTCGGCGACGTGGATCGCGAACGGCTCGAACACATGGCGACGCACATCGTGCACGTGGCGGCGTCGATCGACTTCAACTTGCCGATCGCGGAAGCGATGGCGGTCAACACCAACGGCGCGCTGCACGTGCTGGAGCTCGCGCGTTCGGTTCGACGGCTCGAACGGCTGGTCGTGGTCTCCACGGCGTACGCCACCGCGCATCCTGGCAACGAAATGCCCGTGCTCGAACAGCTCGCGCCCTTGCACCGGCCCGCCGAGGAGCTGCACGCGGAGATCTTGTCGGGCGCCGCGGACGAGCGGGAGTTGCTGCGCGAGAACGGACATCCGAACACGTACACGTTCACGAAGTGCCTCGCGGAACTGCTGCTCTCCGAGCGACGTGGCGACGTGCCGCTGACGATCGTGCGACCGAGCATCGTCTCCGCAGCATGGCGCACGCCATTCCCCGGCTGGATCGACAGTCGCGCGGCGTACGGCGGGTTCGTGCTGCTGGTGGGTGGCGGATTCGTGCGAGCGTTCCCAGCGATTCCCGAATCGAAAGTCGACATCGTGCCAGTCGACATCGTCGCCGACCGTGTGCTGCGCGCCGCGTTCGACGACCCGAACGCGGGACCGTTCGCGATCAGGCACGCGGTGGCTGGACCCGATCACAGCGTGACGACCGGCGATTGCAAAGACCACGTCGTGGGCTTCTTTCGACGCCACCCGTTCGCGATGTGGCCCGACGTGCCGTACTACGGCAAGAAGGGTGTGCGTTACCGCCTCGAGTACTGGTGGAAGCACTCGATGCGCATCACGGCCGCGTCGTTCGTTCCTGGCCGTGGCTGGCGCCGTGGGCGTCGCCTCCTGAAGCGCATTCGCGATTTCAACCGC
Source organism: Thermoleophilia bacterium (assembly GCA_039811765.1). Lineage (GTDB taxonomy): Bacteria > Actinomycetota > Thermoleophilia > Gaiellales > SKUG01 > JAGQUL01. Next base: position 7,772 of record JBDHZF010000031.1, read on the forward strand.
CTGTTCCCGCATTTCACGCACCATCAGTACGACTTCCTCGCGTCGGAGCTCGACGCGCACGATCGTCCAGAACCCACGGCGTATCTCGAGCTGATCAACCAAGGGGTGCACGACCATCTGCTGCGACGCAGCGACACGGACGTTGCGTTTGCAGGTCGCCACGGACCCGACCACGGTGGCGACCGCGCGTTCGTGCGACGCCGACGCGACGCCGGATTCTTCGTGCGATGCGCGGCGTGGCTCGTGATGAAAGCGCTGCGTCGCTGCGCCGACCTGGTGAGCTTCGACCTCGCCAGCTTCGAACGCGCTCGTCGCGAAGTTCCCCCCGGCGCGACGATGGTGCTCGCGCCGTCGCACCGCAGCTATCTCGACTTCGTGCTGTGCTCGCTGCTGTGCTTCGCGCGACCGGACATCGGCATCTCGATGCCGCACAACGCCGCCGCCGCGGAGTTCGCGCGCATCCCGCTCTTGGGGCGGCTGCTGCGACGTCTCGACGCGTTCTACGTCGAACGTGGGCGAGGCAGCGCCGACGACGCGTTGACCGAGCGCGTTGGCGAGCTCGTGCGACGCGGCGAGACGATCGAGTTCTTCATGGAGGGCAGCCGCAGCCGAACGCGTGCGTTCCTGCAGCCGCGCCGCGGGTTCCTGCGCGCGCTGCAGGCGAGCGAACGCGACGTGACGTTGGTTCCGATCGCGGTGAGCTACGACGACGTGCCCGAATCAGCGTCGTTCACGCGCGAGCTGCAAGGCCATCCGAAGCCGCGCATGCGGCTCGCCTCGCTGCTGTGGTGGAGCGTCAAGCTCGCGCTCGGCCGCGTGAACATCGGCCGCGTTCACCTCGCCGCGGGCGAACCCGTGCAGCTCAAGCGCGACGGAGACGTGCGCGAAGCGGCGAACGCGGTCATGGCGCAGCTGCAAGAGCACACCACGGTCACCGGCTATCACCTGCGGGCGTTGCGCGATCGATCGCCTGGGCTTCGATTGGACGTGGACGAGCTCGCAGCGGCGATTCGCGACCGCGGAGGCACGGTGCTCGAGAGCGAGTTCGCCGATCGAGACGCGCCGAATTCGCACATCCGAGACACCTTGTGCCTGCAGGCCGGAACGTGGCTGTATCCGGACGCGCGGATGCTCCACGGCGATCACCCGGTGGTGGCGCGCCACCTGCTGCGACACGATTTCCGACGCGCCGAGCCGTCCACTGCGAGCGCTGCCGATCCCGACGTCGACCGGTACCTGCGCGCGGTGTTCGAACCGATGTGCGACGAGTACGTCGGCGTGATCGACGCGCTCCGCGAGCTCGCGGACGACGCGCCGCTTCCCAAACCGACGGAGCTCGTGCGATCGCGCCACGACGCGACCTTGCAGCTCGTCAACGTCGAGGACGCGTACGCGGAGCTCGAATCGCGCGGCGTGCTGGCGATCGACGGACGCGACTGGACGTGGGGGCCGCTGCGCGGCGAGCTCGCGGCATGCCGCGACGCGTTCGCGTGGGTCGACGTCCCCGCAGCGGTCCCGCTTCCCAAGATCGGCTTGACGCATGCTGATCGTCTGTGACTTCGACGGCACCGCCACGAAGCTCGAACCACTGACCTACCTCGCGGCGAAGTTCGCACCGCGCACGGCGGCGGGTTGGAAACGGCAGCTCGACGGCGAATCGTCGCTGCGCGAGGTTTTCAGCAACGGCTTCAACGAGCTCGACGTCGACGTCGACACGCTCGTGAACACCATCGTGCGCGACATCCCGCTGCGCGACGGCCTTCGCGAGCTGCTCGACGAGGTTCGCGGGCGCGGGGACCGATTCGCGATCGTGTCGGCCGGCTTTCGGCAATTCATCGAGCCGATGCTCGCGGCTGGCGGGGCGGGCGACGTGGAGCTGATCGCGTCCGACCTTCGCATGACCGAGGACGGCATCGAACTGCTCTTTCGCGAGCAACCCGTCTGCGACGCGTGCGGCGAGCACTGCAAGCGAGCCGACATCGCGGCGCTGCGACGCGGCGACGAGCCGGTGCTGGTGATCGGCGACGGCTACTCGGATCGATGCGGCGCGCAGGTCGCCGACGTCGTGTTCGCGTGCGGCGACCTGCGCGAGTACCTCGACGCGAGCGGCGTGGCATACCGCGACTTCGGCGACTTCACCGACGTCACCGCGTTCCTGCGCGCTACACGGTGACCATCATCACGCCCATCGACACCCCGGCCGCGAGGCCGATGATCATCGCGTTCCCGCCTTCGGCGACGATCCCGCGATCGAGCGCCGTCGCCAGCTGCAACGGCAGCGTCACCGACGCGATGTTGCCGTAGTCGACCACCGAGCGCACCCACTGGTCTGGGGAGGTGCCGGAGAACTCGATCGAGAAGTCGAGCCCGGCGGTCGAGACCTGGTGGATCAGCATGGCGTCGAAGTCGTCGAACGTCGCGCCGCTGCGCATGAACGATTCCGGCATCAAGCGAGCGGCGATCGCCTCGACCGCGCGACGCAGATCGCCGCTGCTGCCTTCGAAGAAGAGCTTCTCCAGATCGCGCGGGTGGCGCGAACCGCCGCCGGGAACCGTGAGCACGTTCCAGTTCTTCGAATCGCTGCCGAAGTGCGTGAACCAGATGCCGCGATCGTCCGTGGCGGGCGTGAGCAACATCGCCGCGCCACCGTCTCCCACGGTGTATCCCGGGAATGAGTTTCGCCACTGCGCCTCGTCCTCCACCTGCCAGCGAATCGCGTGGGACGGCACCTCGCCGGTGGTGACGAGCACGTTCCGATACGTGCCGTTGGCGATGAACGCCTCGGCCACGTGCATGGCGCTGAGGAAGCTGTTGCACGCGTTCTTCACGTCGAATACGTTGGCGTTCGTGCCGAGCAGATCCTGCACGATGTGCACCGTGGCGGGCTCGGTGATGTCCTGGCACGACGACGCGAAGATCAGCAGGTCGATGTCAGCCGGATCGGTGCCGGTCTGCTCGAGCACCCTTCGCCCAGCCGCCGCGGCGAAGTGCGACGGATATTGCCCCTCGGCCGCGATGCGGCGCTCCTTCACGCCGGTGAGCCGCTCGATGATGCCCGGCGCGACGTCATAGTTCGGGCTGCTTTCGCGGACGCGGTCCTCCACCTCGACGGATGTCATCACCTGCTCCGCCATTTCGAACGCGACGCCCGCGATCATCGTGGTGGGCTTGCTTCCTTTGCCCTGCTCCCACGCGGGCAGCGAACGCGCTGTGACGTCGATCGTCATTCGGCTCTCCTCGACTCGACGCGGCCACCGATCGGCCGCTTCTGCAACAACACCCTGCGTGCACCGCGATATTCGGATGGTGATCTGACCGGGAAGGCGCGCGCGGTGCATCGATACTGGATCGTGATTCCATGCTACAACGAGGAACGCTGGATCGCCCAGACCATCGAGGCCGTGGCGAACCAATCGGAGACCGATTTCGGGCTGGTGGTCGTGGACAACGCGAGCACCGACGCCACGCCGAGCATCGTCGAGGCGACGTTCGCCCGATTCCCTGATTTGGACGCTGTGATGGTGCGCGAGCCGGAGAAGGGAACCGGGTGCGCGGCGGACACTGGCTTTCGCTATGCGATCGAGCACGGCGCGGAGATCGTGTTTCGCACGGACGCGGACTGCCTGCCTACTCCCACGTGGTTCGCAAGCCTGCGCGCCACGATGGAGCGCCACGGTTACGACTCGGCCGCCGGGCGCTTGCGCGTTCGCACCGACGACGTGAACCTCACCCCTGCGCGCATGATGGTGTCGCGCGCCGGGATGGTGCTGGTGCCGTTGCTGGGCAAGCTGCTCAAGTCCAACCGCGGCAAGGAATACCAGCGCTCGTACGTGATGTTGCCTGGTCCCAACGTGGCGATACGAAAGGACGCGTACGAAGCGTGCGGCGGGTATCGACGCACCTCGTTCGAGCACGCGTTCCTCGACAAGGAGATCGCCAACGCGCTACGTCGGATCACGCCGAAGATCGGCTACGACCGTCGCGCGGTCGTGCTGTTTTCCGAACGTCGCACGGAGGCGTACGGGGTGCGCGGAACGATCAAGTGGATCCGCTCGCGCGGCGGCGTGAAATCGAGCGTTGACGTTCGCTGACGCCGCACCGAGGCGTCGCGGGGCGATCGTCCTGCTCCTGCTCGGCGCGGGCGTGTCGCTGCTCGGTGACGGCCTGTTCGCGATCGCGTTGTCGTTCGCGGTCTTCGAGCTCGGCGGTCGCGCGCTCGAACTCGGCGCGATCGTTGGAACGGGCCTGCTCAGCGTGTTCGTGTGCATCCTTCCGGCGGGGGCGCTTGCGGATCGACGCTCGCGCAAGTGGATCGCGACCTGCAGCGACCTGGTTCGCGGCGCGTCGCAGCTCGTGTCCGCTGCACTGGTGATCGCGCATGTGTCCAGTGCGTGGCTGCTGCTGCCCACTTCCATCGTCTTCGGGGTTGCCACGGCGCTGCATCAACCCGCCACCGTGGGCTTCGTGGCGGAGGTCGTGCCCGAGCGGCAGCTCGTGTCGGTCAACGGCGCGCTCCAAGGCGTGCGCGGTTTGATGATGATCGTGGGGGCCGCGCTCGGCGGGTGGATGGTGGACGCGTCCGGCGCCGGCAGCGTGCTGATGGTGGACGGAGCGACGTTCGTCGCGTGCGCGATCGCGTTCGCGCTCATTCGCGTGCCCGCGGCCGCGTCGCACGAGCGGACGAACGCGCGGCTACGCGACGGGTGGCGCGCGGCGCGTTCGCTGCCATGGGTCCTGCCGGGCATGGGTCTCGTCGCGGCCTTCGTGTTCACGATGCTCGGCCCGATGCAGATCGTCGGTCCGAGCATCGCGCGCGCGTCGGGGCACGGCGCCTCGTTGTGGGGCGCGATCTCGGCCGCGATCGCAGTCGGGTTGGTGCTGGGCGGCGGCGCGGCCATCGCGGGATTGACACGCTCGCCGTTGCCGGCCGTTCGCGTATTGCTCGTCGTCGGAACGACCGGCCATCTCGCGCTCGCGCACGACTTGCCGCTCGCAGCGGCGCTGCCTGGCTACGTCGCGCTCGGCGCCGCGATGGGCATGTACGCGGCGATGTGGGAAGCCACCAAGCAGCGGCTCGTGCCGCGGCACACGCTGTCGCGGATCGGCGCGCTGGACTGGTTCGTCAGCTTGATCGGCATGATGAGCGGCGTGGCGGTCGCAGCGATGGTGGTCGCGGTCGCCTCCACGTCAACGATGCTGCTCGCCATGGTCGCGGGCACGCTCGTGCTCGTGGTGGCGACCTTCGCATCCCCCGCCTTGGGCCTCGCGCTGCGTTCGACGTCACGCTGATCACTCGTACCGGCGCCCGATCAGTGTGACCACGCGAGCCGCGGCGTGCGCAGCGCCAGCCATCGCGGCATCCACCAGTTGCGCGGTCCCAGCAGTCGCATCGCAGCGGGCAGCAGCACGAACCGCACGATCGACGCGTCGATCGCCAACGCCACCGCCATGCCGAAACCGATCTCCTGCACGAGTACGAGATCTGCGAGCGCGAACGAGATTCCAAGCACGACGAGGATCAACGCGGCGCCGGTGATGAGCGGCGCCGTGTCCGCGACCCCTCGCGCGGTTGCTTCGTCGTCGTCCAGGCCCGACTGGTACAGCTCGGTGATTCGCGCGAGCAGGAACACCTCGTAGTCCATCGACAAGCTGAACAGGATGCAAAACATGAGGATCGGCAACGTCGCGTCGACGTATCCGAAGCCGTCGATGCCAAGCAACCCTGCCGCGCCCCCGTCTTGGAACACCCAGGTGAGCACGCCGAAGGCGGCGGCGATCGAGATCGTCGCGAGCAGGATCGCCTTGAGCGGCAGCACGATCGATCGGAACGCGATTCCGAGGATCACGAGCGTGAGGACGAAGACGATGGCGAGCGTCACGGGGACCTTCGCGCGCAGCGCGTCGAGGAATTCTCCCTCGCCGGACGCCACGCCACCGACGACGACCCGAGCGGGAAGGTCCATGCCGCGGATGTCGTCCACCATCGCGCGAGCCAGCGCGCCGCCTCGTCCCGTCTGCTCGTCGCCGACGAGATTCAGGAGCGTCTCGTGACGACGTTTCGAGGTCGCGACGACGACCACCTCGTCGACGTGCTCGACAACCGCGAAGCGCTCCACGAGATCGCCCACGACAGTTGGATCGTCGGTGTCCGCTATGACGACGATCGGCGCGACGACGCGTCGGTCGAATTGCTGCTCGTAGACACGGGCGGCGTCGCGCGACGGCGATTTCAACAGGACCTCGTCGTGCGGTATGTCGATGTGCGCGCGCAGAACAGGGAGCATGAGCGCAAGCAACACGCCGCAGGAGAGGACGAGGCTCAGCAACGGTCGCCGCATGACGGCCGTGACGACGCCGTACCACCGAGATCGGGTCGGGTCGCCGTCGGACGAGCCGTTGCGCCCGGGAACGGGAAGCCGCTCGATGTTCGCGCCAAGCGACGCGAGCAGCGCCGGCAGCAACGTGATCGACGCCAGCATCGTCACCGCCACCACCACCACGCCGCCGATCGCGATGCTCGTCATCACGCCGAGCGGAATCGCCGCCAGCGCCGCCATGCCCGCGGCGACAGCGAGCGCCGAGACCATCGCGGCGCGACCAGAGTTGACCACCATCGCCGTCGCCGCATCCTCGGTCGACGCGCCCTTGGCGAGCTCGGCACGGAACCTGGACACGCCGAGCAGCGAGTAATCGACTCCGAGCCCGAGACCGAGCAGGCTCGCGATGTTCATCACGAAGATCGACAGGTCGACGTCGGCGGCGACGAGGCGGAGCGCGGCGAACGACACGAGCACCGACACGCAGCCGACGATGATCGGCACAAGCGCGGCAACGACGGTTCGGAACACGAAGAGCAACACGATCAGCGCCGCGGGGATGCCGAACAGTTCGGCCTTGGCGAGATCGCGCTTCGCCTGTTCGGTGGTGTCGGCCGCCGACGCGGTCGTGCCCGCGATGCGCACGTCAGCCGGCGAGAACCCGCCTTCGTCGATCATGAGGTCTCGCACGGCCCACAGCGTTTCAATCGATTCCTGCTCGATGTGCTCGAACGCGACGGGCATCGCGACGAGCTCGCCGTTCTTCGACACGAGCGGCTCGCCGACCAGCTTCACGTTGTCGATCGACTCGAGCTTCGGCTTCAGCGTAGCGATCGTCTGTTTCGTGCGCTCGACCGGTCCCGGAAGGATCACCGCGATCTGCGAGCGTGGCTGATCGAACTCCGAACCGACCCGGTCGATCACTTGTGTGGTTTCGCCACCAGACACCAGAAAACCACCGGCCTTCAGCGCGTGCGCCAATCCGCCGGCGAGCGGCAGCGACACCGCGACGATCGCCACCCACGACAGCAGCACGACGCCGCGACGTCGAACCAGCATCCGTCCCAGCGCGCCCAGTCGACCAGCCGCGTCCTCGTTCTCGCTAGGTGGTTCGAACGCGAGCGGCGATTCGCCACCGTCGATCCGAGCGGCGTGCTCGTCGATCGCCACCTCGTCGCTTCGCATCCACACCGCGTGCACCGGCGAGACCTGCACCAGGGCACGCGTGCCGTCCGCCTGCACGACGCGTCCTCGAAGGCCGTCGCCGCCGATCACCTGATCGCCGGAAACCACTCGAGCCGGAACGAGACGAGGACGCGGACGAGCGCACAGCGCTGCAAGCGCAAGCGCAACGCCGATTGTCGCCGCGAGCAACATCGTGGTTATTCCGTCCCGTTCTCGTGTGCGCGCATGCATGGGCTCGCGCGCGAGTTCGTCCACCCGAGCATCGATCCCACGCTCGCGTGGGTTTCGGATCGCCGAATCGGCGAACGGCCATGTGCTGGCCCACTTGCAACGATTCCCTGCACGGAGCGGGAAACTACGATAGGACGAAGCGTTGCTCGCAGCGCGTGCACAAGGATGCGAATTGGACGCAAGTCAAACGACAACTTCGGCGCGCGCGCAACGCCAGATGCGGCGCAACGATCGTCGCATCTATGCGGTGACGCATCCGATTTTGTGGCGCGTCGTCCGGCTCCTGTCGCGGCGACGGTTGATCCGGCTCCCGGTAATGGGAACCGTCGTCAGCGACTCCGCGCTCGCGCGCGAAGCGCTCGCCGACGGCGCTCGATTCACCAAGACCGGCAACCACGGATCCACCGAATTGTTCACGCGCGTGTTCGGTCCGAACATGCTGATGAACAGCGACGGCACGGAGCATCGCGACCTGCGTCGAACGATCGCTCCGCTCTTCACTCCCGCCGCGGCTCGCACGTTGTGCGAAGCGCGAACGCAGCCGTACGTGGACGATGCTCGCGCCCGGCTGGAACGCGGCGAGGCAGTGGACATGGCGCGGCTCGCGATGCTCGTGTCCGGAATCTCCACGTGCACGATCAGCGGATTTCGACTGACTGGCACCGAGCTCGAAGCACGCGCGTTGCGCACGCACGATGCAGCGGCCGAGCTCGCTCGCAAGGTCGCCGCGGTGTCCTGGCGCGCGAGCGATCGGATGGTCCGGTCTGCGCGGCTGCTCGTGGACGAGATGACCGACGGCATCGACGGCGCGTGGCATGACCGCGACCCGGAGACGGTGCCTGGCTTGCTCGCCGCAGCGGGAAGCTCGCTCGAGCACGCTCGAGGCGTGGTCGGAACGCTGCTCGTGGCGGGCACCGACACGACCTCGTCGGCGATCGCGCGCATGGTCGCGCAGCTCGCCGATTCGCGGCAACTGGAACAGCTGAGCGCCGACGCGTCGAACGATCGGATCGATTCCGCGGTGAGCGAGTCGCTTCGATTCAGCGCGCCCGTGCCCATGCTCACGCGTTCCGCGGAAGCCGAGCAGCGCTTGGGCGACCGCACCGTTCCAGCGGACTCGCAGCTGGTCGTGCTCGTCACCAATTGCTTGCGCGACGAACTCGCGATCGACGATCCCAACGAGTTCATCGTGGGACGCACGCTGCCGCGTCACGTCAATCGACTCTGGTTCGGTTCGGGCCAGCACTTCTGCCCGGGCCAAGCGATCGCGCGCGAGCTGATGACGACGATCGCGCGAATGCTCGCGTCGCTGGACGCGCCGCTTCGCGTCGTCTCGCGAAAACCCGCACGCCGCGTGTTGCTCCCGACATACGCGCGTCTCGAGATGGAGCTGTGCCGATGACCACGTCCACGACGTCGACCCCGCCTTCCACCGAATCGGATACGTTCACGCTGCTGCAGCAGATCGAGCGATTCCTGGACGCGCTCGGCGCCGATCCACACGCCGAGGCGATGCGCCACCGAGCCCGAACCGTCTCCCGCGGCGAGCTGGCGCGCCGCGTGCGCGCCGTCACCGCGAACCTCGCGGCAGCGGGACTCGCGCCAGGCGACACGATCCTGTTCGGCGTTCGACCGAGCTTCGACTCGATCGTGCTCGCGCTCGCCGCGCTTCGCTGCGGCGCGCGCCTCACGTTCGTGGAACCAGGCGGTCGCGACGTCACCGCGGCTCGCTACGCGTTGACGAAACCGTCGTGGGTGATCGCCGAGTCGGTGTTCTACCTCGCGTCCTCGCGCGGTTTGTTCGGCTGGCTCGCGCGGCGGCGCGGGCTGCACCTCGCCCGCCTCAGCGCGGTGCGGGCGCGACAAGTGCGCGTCGGCCGCTGGCTGCCCGGCGTTCCGCTCCGCGCTGGATCGCTTGCCGATCTCGAACGCGAGCGCGGCAATCCGCAACCACCCGAGGACGCCGCCGCGTCTGGCTCTGTCGTCGTCTTCACGTCCGGCACGACCGGGGCGCCGAAAGGCGTAGTGCACGACGCGCGCTCGATCCCCGCCGCTGCGCAATTCACCGACCGCGATTTCCTGCTGCCGTCCACCACCGTGATGTACACCCACAAATTGCAGGCGTTCCTGAGCGTGCTGGAAAACGGCGGCCGTTGCGTCGTGGCGCCGCTCGGCTGGGACGTCGCCGAATTTCTCGCCGACGTGCGCGAGCATGGCGTGACGCACACGTTCATGGTGCCGTCGCAGATCTGGGAACTCGCGAACCATCTCGCAGCGACCGGCGAGTCCGTGCCATCGAGCCTGCGGCAAATCTATCTGCAAGCCGCACCCGCCACGGTGCCCGTGCTCGAACGGGTGCACGAGGTGCTCGGCGACGACGTGCGCGTGCTGTGCATCTACGGCATGACCGAGGTGGCGCCGATATCGATGATCGACTCGCGCGACAAGGTTCGCGACACCGAGGAAGGCGACCTCGTGGGTCCACCGATCGACGGCGTCGAGGTTCGCGTGGACGAGCGCGGCGAGCTGCACGTGCGCGGGCCGAACTGCTTCCCTGGGTACTTGGGACACGACCCGGTGGACTGGCACGCCACCGGCGATCTCGCGAAGCTCGACGAACGCGGCAACATCGTGCTCATGGGGCGCGCGAAGGACATGCTGCTGCGTGGCGGCTTCAACCTCTACCCCGGGTTGTACGAGGACACGATCGGCAGGATCGACGGGGTTGGCGCGTGCGCGATCGTGGGTGTTCCCGACGCGGTGACGGCCGACGAGGAGGTCGTGCTGTTCGTGGAGCCGCACGACACCACGCGCAGCCATGACGAGCTCGCGCAGCACGTGGCGAACGAGCTTCGTGCGGGAGGCGCTCGGATCGATCCACGTGCCCTGCCCGATCGAATCGTGGTCGTGGATCGGATCGCTCGCGGCGGCCGCAGCAACAAGATCGATCGGATCGCGCTCCGAGCGATCGCCGCGGACGCCGATGGACGGTGACGTCCCGACATCCGGGTCGATCGTGGTCACCGGAGCGTCGGGCTTCGTGGGCGGCGCCGTTGCGCGTCGATTCCGCGAACTCGGCTGGACCGTCCATGCGTACGGACAACGACCACGAGACCAGGTCGCGGCCGATCTGCGCGACGACTATTCGAGCTGGGACATCGCCGATCGCACGCTCGATGAACCGCCGCAAGCGGACGCGGTGGTCCACTGCGCGGGCAAGGTCGACGACTGGGGGCCGTATCGCGCGTTCGAGCGAGTGAACGTCGATGGCACACGCAACGTGGTGAACACGTGGCCGGATGCCCGATTCGTGCACGTCAGCACCGCGAGCGTGTACGACATCGCGAACCGCGACACCGTGCTGCACGAACGCGACATCGATCCCCTCGACGCCGTCGCGCTCGATCGCATGCGCTCGCTCAGTCCGTACTGCCGCTCGAAACGATTCGCCGAGCACGTGGTCGCCACCAGCGCCGCGCGATGGGCGATCCTGCGCCCGCATCTCGTGTACGGCCCCGGCGACACGCAACTCGTGCCACGCCTGCTCGCGCGCGCTCGATTCGGATCGCTGGCGATCCCTGGGGACGGTCGCCACACGCGGATCGCGCCCATCCACATCGACAACCTGCTGCACGGAATCGAACGCGCGATCGCCACGTCCGCGAACGGCGTGTTCAACCTCGTCGACGATGTCCAGCCGACCGTGGACGAAGCGCTGCATGCGATTCTTGCGGCAGTCGATTCGAACATCCGCGTTCGCTACGTGCCGCGCTCGCTCGCATGGGCGCTCGCGATTCCGACGGAGCAGCTGTGGCGAATCCTGCGACTGCGTTCGACGCCGCCGCTGCACCGATACACGATCGCGCACGTTGCGTGGGAGCATCTGCTCGACTCGTCGCAGGCGCGTCGCGTGTTGGGTTATGCGCCGACGCGACGATTCCCGGAGTCCTTCGCGTCGGTGTCGATCGGAGCGATAGGCTCGCGCGCATGACAACTTCCGCAGCGCGAGCCGAGTTCACGTCGATCGACCACTTCGATGGTCCCACCCTCGACATCACGCCCGCGGCCCAGCTGCGCGCGATCCGCGAGCAGGCGCCCGAGTTCAAGCAGTGGTTTCGCGCCACCGGGCAGGCCACTGCGTTCGCGGCGCGATCGCTGATCACCGCGCCTTACCCCACCAAGTACGCGCTCTACGAGGCGTGCTCGTCGAAGGCGCCGTACGTGTGGTTCGTCAATCGATTGTTCGTCGTGCAGTGGAAGGAAGCGGATGGAACGCTGCGCACGATGCTGGCGGAGCCGTCCGACTACGAGCTGGCGATCGAAACTCCGTTCTTTCGCCGGGTGTACGACGACACGGCGCGCAAGTCGAAGGCGCTCGCGGATCGGCTCTCGATCAACCACCCCACCGTCTCCCAGCACTTGGAGACGCTGGGCCTTCGTCCCGAAGACATCGACTACCTGAGCTTCGACCACCTGCACACGCAAGACATCCGACGCATCGTGGGAACCACCGTGCCGGCGCCGGATCTCGGTTACGCCGACGCGCCGATTTCCGCGGCGTTCCCGAACGCGAAGCTGATCGTGCACCGCGACGAGCTGCGGCACGCCAAGGACGTGCACCCGTTCCAAGCGCGCTTCCACCAGAGCAGCACCTATGCCGACATCGACGAATCGCGGCTGCTGATCATCGACGGCGACGTGCTGCTCGGACCGGGCGTGGCACTGCTGTGGACCCCGGGGCACACGCTCGGCAACCATTCGCTCGTGGTGAACACCGAGCACGGCATCCTCGCCTCGTCGGAGAACGGCGTGGCGGTCGAGTCGTACGCGCCCTTGCAGTCGAAGCTGCCCGGCGTCGCCAAGTGGGCGAACAAGTGGGGCTACGAGGTGGTGATGAACTTCAACACGCCTGAGTACGCGAGCTGGCAGTACAACTCGATGGTGAAGGAGAAGCTCATCGTTGATCCGATTCCAGGGCATCCGCAGCTGCCGCAGGTGTTTCCATCCAGCGAGCTGACGCGGCATCGTTTCGCGCCGTTCATCAAGCCGCTCTTCGAGCACGGCGAAGTGACGTTCGGAACGGTGCAGACCCCCGAGCGGTAATTCGCGAGATCAGGGCATCTCGCCGGCGGCCTCGGTGGCGTCGAGCTGCTGCTGCATCTGCGATGCCGTGGCTTGTGCTTTCGGCACGCCGTTGCCGGTCATGGCGTTGACTTCGTCCGGGACGGCGCTGCCGGGTGCTTCGCGATCAGGGATCGCGGGCGCTTCGCCCGCCGTGGACGTCGCAGCGCCGGCACCTCCGGGTTGCTCGGTGGTCGACGTCGCGCTCTCGCCGTTGCCTCCCCCGCCGAGCAGGAGCCACGCGGCGATCGCGACCACCACAACCGCTGCTGCCGCCATGATCAGAAGGCGTCGCGACGGTCCCGAGGCACTCGATGCGACGGTCGACGGTTTCTTGTCCGCGGCAGGTTCCACGGCTGGTTGCGCCGCGGGCGGCTGCGCCTGCGATTGCGCTGGAAGCGTCGCAACAGTCAAGTGCGGTCGCGGCGCGGGCTCTGGGGTCGGCGCGGGCGCGGGCACTGCGTTTGGATCGGGCGCGGTGTGCTCGGTCCACGTGTTGCCATCCCACCAGCGCAACGTGCCGGGAAGGTTCGGATCTGGATGCCATGCTGCAGGTGCGATTGCAGGTTCGGCCATCGGGCGTTTCCTCGCGGTGAATACGGTTGGGCTTGAATCCCATCGGCACGAGCCGGCAAGAACCTGACCTCGAGATCGAGATCACTCGCCAAGGTACGCCTTTCGCACCTCGTCGCTGGCAAGCAGTTCCTCGCCGGTGCCGCTGAGCACGACCTGGCCGGTCTCGAGCACGTATGCGCGGTCGGAGATAGCGAGCGCCACGTTCGCGTTCTGCTCTACCAGCAGCACAGTGGTTCCGTCCTTGTTGATCTCCACGATGATGTCGAAGATCTGCTGGATCACGAGCGGAGCGAGCCCCATGCTCGGTTCGTCCAGCAACAGCAGCTTCGGGCGAGACATCAGCGCGCGTCCCATCGCGAGCATCTGTTGCTCGCCACCGCTCATCAGCCCGGCCTTTTGGTCGGCGCGTTCGCGCAGGCGCGGGAACATGTCGTACACGCGCTCGATGTCGGCGGCGATCCCATCGGCGTCGTCGCGCAGGAACGCCCCCATCTCGAGATTCTCGAGCACGCTCATTCGCGGGAACACGCGCCGCCCCTCCGGCGACTGCGCCATCCCCATCTTCACGAGCGCTTCGGTCTTCAACTTGGACGCGTCCTGCCCCATGAATTCGATCGACCCGGCTTTCGGACGCATCAGTCCGTGGATCGTCTTCATCGTGGTCGTCTTGCCAGCGCCGTTCGAGCCGATCAGCGACACGATCTCGCCCTCGCGAACCTCGATCGAGATGCCCTTGAGCGCTTGGATCGATCCGTACCACGCCTCGATCCCGTCGAGCCGAAGCATCGTGTTGGACGAGTTGCCGGTCACCGGGCCTCCTGCGTCAGCACGAATTGGAGCAGCGACGCCACATGGGCGCGCACCGTCTCAGGCGCATCGATCGTCTCGGCTCGCTCGCGCAGCGTGCCCGCGTCGACGATTCGCGCGTCGATCGCCGCGCGCGCGTACCCGACGTCTCGATCGCGTCCCGCGACGAGCTTCGCGATCACGAGGTCGTGCGGTTCCATGCACCACCCGGTCGCGCCGCGGGTGTTGTCGTTGCGCACCGGGACCAGCCGATCTCGCCAACCCGACGGGGCGACCGCCGTTTCCGGACCCACTCCGTGCGCGTAGTAGCCATGCGTGTCGTGGAACATCGATCCCTCGCCGATCGCGCCGTCGATTTCGATCGCGCGATCTGGCGCGTGCATCGGATAGATGTCGACCTCGACCGAGGCGACGATCGCGGGCGGCGGCGCGGGAATCGACGCGAGCATGGCTTGACTGCCGATCACCACGAACTCGTCCTCGTCGAGGATCGCCGAGGCCGCGCGCAAGACGTGTTCGAGCTGGTCGCGTCGCACCGCTTCACCCCACGTCCCGCAAGATCTGCCACCGTTCGCGCGAATCGAGCACGCCGGCGAATGGCGTGACCTGCCGCAGGTCGGCGGCCGGCTCGGAATCGTCCACCATCATCGCGAGCAGTTCGTCGAACGGGCCAGCGAGCAGGATCTGCCAGCGACGCGCCCGCTCGGAGTCGACCGGTCCGCCATTGGCCAACCAGTCCCCAACGCGGTCGCGCGCACGGTCGATCACCGCCGGATCTTCGACGATTCGACGCGCGATGGCACGATGCAGCTCGATGCTGCGCAGCTCGGCGGGACGATGGCTCACGTGGATACCGTACCCGCGCGAGCGGGGGTCCTCACAGCCACCTCCTCGATACCATCATGATGCGCTACGATGATGGCATGATGGTACGCATGCAGATCCAGTTCACCGAGGAGCAGGCGGCGCAGCTTCGCGCGGAGTCCCGGCGTCGCGGCGTCTCGATCTCCTCGATCGTGCGCGAGCGCTGCGCCTCGGCGCCGCCGGCCATGCCGAGCCGAGCAGAACTGCTGAAGAACATGCCCGCGTTCAGCTCGGGACTGACGGACCTCTCCACCAATCACGACGAGTATCTCGCGGATGCCTATGCCGACTGGGAGGACCGCTGAACGCCTTCGTCGACACGTCCGCGATCCTCGCCTACATGAACGACGACGATCGCAACCACACGCTCGCACGGCGGTGGGTGGACGCGAATTTGGACGCGCGCCTCGTGACGCATGTCGCGGTCGTGTCGGAATCCACGGCACTGCTCGATCGTCGACTTGGCACGACCGCAACCGGTGTCTTCCTCGGGCGCGTGTTGCCCACCATCGCGGTGTTCACGGGAAGCGAGCTGACGTACGAGCGAGCGTTGGCGGCATACCGCACCGGAACCGAGCGTCGTCGTCCCTCGCTCGTGGACTGCCTCGCGTTCGAGACGATGCGCGAGCTGCACGTGCACGACGCGTTCGCGTTCGACGACCACTTCGAGCGACTGGGCTTTCGCCTCGTGCCCGGTCAGGATTCCCCGACGAGCTGATCCGCGAAGGCGAGCGGATCGGCGACGACCGCGTCGAGCTGGCCGATGGCGTACGTGCCGCCCGCGCAGCCGCCGCACCACGACGAGGCGTTGACCGCGCGGAGCGTGGTCGACGCGGGCGCGCAGTCGGCGAGGCTCGCGAGCACCCACTGGTAGCCCCATGCCGCCGCGCCCGTGCGCAGCGTGGCCACGGTCGCGTCGAGTCCGTCGTCCATCGTGGCGTAGTCGCGCACCGCGGCGCGCCGATGCGGTCCAGCAGCGCGCCCGCCCATTCGCCGCGAGTGACGTCGCGCGCACGGAGAGCGCGTTCCTCGTCGGCGATCTCGTCGAGCGCGGTGGAACGAGACGCCTGCGCGCGCACGCGCTCGAGCGCCGCCTCCGCGACTCGTTCACGACGCACCGCGCTCGCGAGTTCCGACGACGCATGATCGTCCGCGTGGACGCTCAACTGCGCGACTCGCTCCTGCGCGCGCACGAGCCGATCGGTCGCGACGCCGAGCCGGGTCGCGAGCGCGTCGAGCTCGACGCGCGCGTCGCTCGGCGCGGCGGCGCGTGCAGGCTGCGCGTTCGCCACGCCGAAGAGCGCGAGCGCGATCGCGCCGGCGAACGTCGCGGCTCGAAGCACGCGGCGGGTT
>JBDHZF010000032.1:0-24035 GCA_039811765.1 Thermoleophilia bacterium
CCGGCCAGCGCGCCGCCAGACAACATCGAGAGCGTGCCAGCGTGCCCGCCGAGCGTGTCGTTCCACGCGCCGAGCACCGACCCGGCCATCGCCGGAAGGGCGATCAAGCCCAGCGCGGTGCGAAGCGTCGGAGCGCTGCCGAGCACCGTGGCGCCGGTGGTTGCGCGAACGGCGCTGAGCGCGCCCGACGCGGCGAGCGCGACCGGCACCGACACCGCTGCGGCGGGAAGCAGCGTCGATTGCAGCGTGTCGGCGATCGACGACGCGCCGGCGCCGATCTCGTCCGGCGACTTGCCGACGGTGCGAAGCCCGGTGAACAGCGCGCCCCACACGGCAGGCCCGTGGCCGCTGCCAGGCTGCTGCGGATCGCGTCCCACGACCATGCCGGTGAAGTAGTCGGCGAGGAAGGTTTGCGGGCTCGCGCCGTCGTAGGACAAGAACTGCATCGTGTGCGCGAGCTCGTGGGAGAGCCACTGCTTGCCGTTGGGCGACAGGATCAGCTTCAGCGACGCCTCGTCCGGCATGAACACGTGATGGCCGATGGTCATCGCGTTGCCGCCGTTGCTGGGGCCGCCCACATAGAGATAGACCTTCGCGAGTTCCTGCCGCACGTACCCTTCGTCGATGCCGAACTGCTTGGCGTAGAACGGCGCGAGCGTGTCCACTTGCGCGGTGGACAATCGCTGGCCGGGATGTTCGCTCACTCCGCCGAGCGTGAAGTTGATCGCGGAGCCGACAAAGCCGCCAGTGTGGCGCGAGTGCACCGCGACGATCCGATCGGGCGACCAGCCGTCCGCGGCAGTTGGGCGCACGGGATCGTCGTGCGCTTGCTGCGTTGCGCCGACTGGCAAGGTCGTTGCGCGCGATGCTGTGGTCTGGCTCGTCACGGTTGGCGGTCGTCCCCGAACGCGATTCCCTCGCGCATGCGTCGCGTTCGCGTGCATACGCCCGTCATCGATACGTCGGGTGGAGTTCGGGGTCGCGATCCGTTCGAAACGGGCCGATAGGCGGCCGGTTCAGCGAGAATCGGCTTCGAGCGCGAGCAACGCGGCGTCCAGGTCGCGCGTGAACGCGCGCTCCACGAGCGTCATCAGCCATGCACAGAGCAGCGCGGCGAGCGCGAACCCGTACACCGCCAGCAGCGGCATGTCGGCGGCGTTCGCGAGCGCGGGGGCCATCACCGCGCAGGCGGTGGCGATCGCAACGAGCATGCGCGGCAGGAGTGGAACGGCGAGCAGCGCGGAACGCAGTCGAGCCTGCGCGCCGCGCATGCTGCGGGCGATCGCGAGCAGTCCGGGGGCGAGCGTGGTCGCCGCCGCCGCGTCGAGCGATGGCAGTGGACGCACGCCGATTTCCACGGCGCGTTCGCTGGCGCGCGTCGCGAGCCGAGCAACGCCGGCTCGATCGTGCGCGGCGCCCAGCATCGAGAGCACGTCCACGAGCCGCGTTACGTCCGGCAGCGCTGCGAGCGGATCGCGCAGCTCGCGTTCGATGCTTTCGGCGCCGGCGGCCGCCGCGCGCTGGTTCAGGCGTCGCGTGAGCATCGCCGGCGCGAGCCACGCATACAGCGCGATCACGCCCCACGCCACGATCACGGCGATCGCGGGGAGCCGATATTGGGGACTGACCATCGCCAGCGCGTGCAGCGGCAATGCCGCGATCACGAACCCGACGAGGAAGCCAGGCAAACCGCCGGGGAAGTCGTTCATCCAGCGCATCAACCCTGGCACGGGGCGCAGCATCGGTCGCTCGTACACGTGCTCGACGAGCGCGCGAACGTTCGTGATCTCATGGTCGCGCGGAGCGAGTCGCTGTGCGCGCACGAGCAGCATGCGCGCGCGATCGACGTTGCCGTGCTCCATTTCCACGGACGCGAGCTCGAGCATCGCGTACGGATCCGCGGGGTGCAGCTGCACGCCTTGGCGAAGCGCCGCGAGCAGCGCTCCGCGATCGACGCTCTCCTCGAGCGCGGCGGTTCGAACGGCCATCGCGCCGGGATTGCCGGGCTCGAGCCGCAGCGCGGCGCGCGCGGCGCGCACCGCGTCCTCGTGATGCCCTCGCGCGAGCGCCACGCGTGCAAGGCCCTCGTGCAGCGACGCGTCGTCGGGATTGTGCGCGATCCCGTAGCGCAAGAGTTCTTCGGCTTCGGCGAGTTCGTGATGGCGCACGTGGATGTGCGCGCGCAGCCCGATCGCGTCGGCGTTCGTGCC
The DNA here is from genome assembly GCA_039811765.1 of Thermoleophilia bacterium. Lineage (GTDB taxonomy): Bacteria > Actinomycetota > Thermoleophilia > Gaiellales > SKUG01 > JAGQUL01. The sequence goes on from JBDHZF010000032.1 coordinate 2,211, forward strand.
AGCGGTGCGCAGCGACAGCTCCGCCATGTCCCGCGCGGTGTCCAGATCGCCTTCGCGTTCGGCGATCAGTCCCAGCACGAACATGGGGAACGGATGCTCGTCGTCGAGGCGCACCGCCTGCATCGCGAGCTCGCGGGCGTGATTCGCGTCGTCATCGTCGTCGAGCGCGTCGAGCGCGTTCTGGCACAGCTCTTCGATCTCCGCGGCCACGGGATCGTCGTCGTCCTCGTGCTCGCCATGCTCGTCGTCTTCGTTGGAGAGCGCGTCGTCGAGCTCGTGCACAGCCGCGTCCGAATCGATCTCGGCACGGTGTTCGCGCAGCGCGCGAGCGATGTCGGAGAACGGGTCTTCGTCGTCGTCGAGCGGGTCGCGACCGGTGTTGCCGACGCCGCGAGCGCCGATGCGCGCGTCGAGCATGGCGAATCGCTGCTCGAGCTCCGCGAGGTCGGCCAGCTCCCCCAGCGCCGCGTCGAGCGGATCGTCGTCTCCAGCCGGTGGAATCGGATCGCGCCGCATCGTGTGGCTAGCATTCCCACGCGGGCGGGGAATCATGCAGGGCGAATGCGGGAGGACGAAACACAGATGAGCGGGGTGCCGGGCGCGGGGCTGTGCAACGTCTGCGCGTGGCAACGCGTGGTGGTCAGCGGGCGCGGCTCGAGCTTTTCGATGTGCCGTCGGGCGGCAGGCGATTCGCAGTTTGCGAAGTATCCGCGGCTGCCGGTCGCAGTGTGCGACGGTTACGCGCGCGGGGCGTCGTCGCCCGATTCGTCGTCCTGATCGATCTCCTCGCCCACGAGTTCGCCTTCCACGATGTCGTCGTCATCGTTGCCCAGTTCGGAGTGGGGAGCCGCGCCGGGCGCTTCGCCGAGCGTCACCATGCGCAGGAACGCGTCGTCCTCGCGCATGCGCCAGCCGCCGCCCTGCGTGCGGTGCTGCCAGTCGACGCGATTGATCGTTCGCAACACGAGCAGCAAGATCGCCATCACGCCGAGCAGCAACGCGGCGTCCGAATCGTTCTCTGTGGAGGCTCGTCCGACCCATGTGAATAGCGCGGTGGTGAGCGCGAGCACGGGCACGCGGCCGACGATCGTGCCGGCCAGCGCGGGGGCGAGCGGAGCGCGCATCGCGCCGAGCAGTGGGAAGACGAACGCCGCGGGGATGCCGGGCAGCGCGGCGAGCGTGAACGTCGTGCGCGCGTAGGTGGACGATTGCGAGAGGTGGGCGCGAAGCGCGTCGCGCCGCGCGCTCGCTTGCGGCGAGCCGGCGCCGAGGCGATCGCGGACGCTGCGGGCGACCAGCGCGAGCGCGAGTCGGGCGAACATGACCCCCACGGCGCCGAGCATGGCGACTTGGAGCACGTCCGCGTCCATTGCGATCAGCGCGATCGCGAGCAACAGCCCGATCGGCACGCGGATCCAGGGCGTGGATTCCACGAGCGCGACGAGGGCGATGACGGCGGCTGCGAGGTACGGATCCGGCATGGGGCGAAGCCTATAGGTCGCGCCGTGGCCGTTTTGCGTCGATGGATATGGAAATTCGCGTTGACAATGCGGCATTTCCGGATGACATTGGTGGCAGATGCGCGTCGGATCGCCGACGGATTCGCATCGAAGATCGAACCGATTCTCTTCCCCCGAACCGTCACCCCGAGAGGCTTCCCCCATGGCCATTCGCTCCGTCTCCGATGTTTTCTACACGCTGATCGCTCGATTGCCGCTGCTGGCCGTGATCGCGGGCGTCGTATGGGTGCTGATGACGGGGATGGCGGGCCTGGAGCGCGTGTCCAACGGCACGGAGTTCTTCGTGGGCAACGACGAAACGTCGAACGTGCTGCCGTCGGCGGGCGGCGGGAGCGACGAGCAGGTGTTGACGGATGCGCTGGCGTCGGGGGACACCGGGCAGATGCTGTCGGCGCTCGATCGCGTGGACGCGTCGCAGCGACAACGCGGATGAGCTGCGTTTCGGGGGTTCGCCGGATCTGGCCGTCGACGGCCACCGCGCGGCCCGGTTCGGCCCTTCGCCCTGCGAAAACGCACCTCGAGAGGGATCGCAGTCCGACATCCGGGTGATTGCTTCGTGCCTGACCTGCACGAAGCGCACCGGGAGGAAACGACATGACGATCTCAGCGCTCAACTCGACCGCGACCCTGCCCACCGCCGCGCTTGGCTCCACGATGCTGCCGGGAACGGCGCTCGCCGGGCCGGCGGCTCAGGTGGAGAAGCCGGGCCTGCTTTCGCGGATCGGATCCGCGCTCAAAGCGGCGGTGGCCGCGCTGCGCGGCGACACGTCCAGCGACGCGGCGCTCGGAGCGCAAGCGCTGGCGATGCAGGCGCCGCTGGCGGCGGCCGCGACACCCGTGGCGAGCGCGCCGGTGACGGTGAAGAAGCCGAAGGCGGTGTCGGCGGGCAGCGGCGCGTCCAAGGCGACTGCGAAGCATCCGAAGGCGAAGACGTGGATCGACAAGGCGGGCAACGTGCGCCAGGTCGGCACGGGCAAGATCCTGAAGGCGGCGAGCGGCTCGAAGGCTACGGCCGCGGCAGCGAAACCGGCTGCGACGGCCGCGACGCCGACTGCGACGCAGCTTCCGTCCAACGCCACGCAGACGTCTGGCGCGACCGTGTACTCGTACGACCAGAATGGCAACCCGGTCTCGATGTCGCAGCTGGGCATCACGCCGACGATGCTGCAAGGCATGACCGGCTTGGCCGACGCCGCCGAGCAGACCTCGACGCCGCAGGTGAACGCGACCAACCAGAACAACATCGGCCTCGGCAGCACGGGCCTGCTGGGCAGCGCCACCCCGGTGCTCGGCCAGCCGATCCTGGTGACGGACACGTCCGCGGACGCGTCCACCGATTCGGACGCCGGCACGCAGTCGGTGACGAACGAAAACGTGACCGACATCGCCAGCCGCAACCAGGGCGTGACGTACGGCGGCTGGTACTGACGCCGCCAGTCCCGAGAGCGGCTTGCCGAGGTGTCTGAGGCGACACTCGACGGTCGTCTCAGTCCATATCAGTGCACCTCGGCACTCGTTGCGCCCCATTGTTGACCGGGTCAACAATGGGTGGTACGATGAGCAATGGCTCGCCCTCGACACCCCGACAAGCACATTGACGCGGCGGTCGCGTTCGCGCTGCGGCGCGGGTGGCGGATGCGGCGTTCGTCGGGGCATGCGTGGGCGATTCTCGCTTGCCCGCGCCACGCGACGGACGGGTGTCGAATGAGCGTTTGGTCGACGCCCCGCAACGCGGAGAACCACGCGCGGCAGATTCGCAGGATGGTGGAACGATGTCCTCATTAGCAGCCAACGAACCAAGTGAGTACGGATTCGAATTGCTTGTCGACGCGTCGGGCTTCGCCAGCCCGGTCGAACATGCGCTCGACGCGATCCATGACGCCGGGCTCGACGACGCGCTCGTCACATGGCGTGGCGATCGGATCGTGCTGCACGTCGATCGTGTCGCGTCGTCCCCTGTGGCCGCGATCGTGGAGGCCATCGGCCAAGTCGACGCGATTCCGGGGCTGCGCGTGGTGCGCGTGTCGCCACTCGACCTCGTCGGGGTCGCGGAAATCGCGCGGCGCAAAGGCAAGACCAAGCAATGGGCGAGCCTCGTCGTCGCCGGCAAGCGCGGACCGGCTGGATTTCCCGCGCCCTTTCCGCTCGAGCATCTCGCCACCCCGATGTGGCGTTGGGCGGATGTCATCGCATGGCTCGATCACGGAACGAAGCCGAGCGTCGTCGACATCGAGCGCTCGGCGTTGGCGATGTCGACCATCAACGCGCTTCTCGACTTGCGCAAATTCGACGTCGACGAGACGGACCGAGCCGCGTTGGCGCCGCTGCTTCGCCAGGCGCACGGCGCGTGATCCCATGCCCGCGCCGGGCTGGCGCGGTACAATGTCGCGTTGCCTCAGATCCCCGACACGCAGCTGCTGGATGCGGCGTTCCTGCCGCCGGCGCCCGGTCTCGAACCCGCGATCGTCCTGTTTCCGCCGACTGAATTGTCGCCGGGCGCGTGGCGTCGCGCCGAGGAAGCGATCGCCGTGCCCGACTACGCGCGGCGTTTGACGATCGCCGTGGGCGATCCCGAGCAGCCGCGATTCGTGCAGACGCGCGCGCTCTCGGTGGGCGAGGCGATCCCGTTCTTGATCGCGCTCGCGCAGGCTGACACGCGCCCGAGCGTGAAGGCGTGGGTGCTCGCGGCGCACATCGCGCGACGTATCCACGAGGCGGCGATGCTGCCGCGCGGCAACGACGCCACCGACACGATCCTCGGGAAGATCGCCGGGGGCATGCCCGCGTCCAGCCACTCGGTGCTGGTGGAGGACATCGGCGGCGAGGGCGACGATCCGCTCGCCGCGTTCGGCCCTGCGGTGGACGGGCCATTGTTCGCGCGCGTGAGCGCACGCGACGCGCTCGACCAGTTCCTGGACATCGCCCAGCACGCGTATGCGCTCGGCGCCGCGCAGCAGCGCACGCCCGCGCGGCGCGGGCAGTCGCGCGCGCTCGCGGGACTGTCGATTCGCTTGGAGGTGCCTCGCGGGCGCGACGGTTCGTGGCTTGCGCGAGTGCGCATGGATCGCGACGTAGACGTGGCGAAGGTGCGCTCGATCCTCGACGAGGCCGCGACGGTGTGGAAGCCGATCGCGAACGTGTATGTCGCGTCGATCGACGAGCCGCTCGAGCTGACGGTCGACGAGGCGAGCGCGCTGATCCTCGCCGCGCCGGATTTGCAGGCCACCGGCGCGGGCGTCGAGCTGCCGGAGGAGCTCACCCGCTCGCTCGAACGCCAGGTCACGGCGAGCATTCGCTTCCGCGACGGCGAAGCCACGCGCGCGTCCGCGACTCGCCGCGGTCGTGGCAGCGCCGGCGCCGCGCCGCGCTTCCGGCTCGACGAGCTCGTCAGCTACGACATCGACGTCGCGATGGGCGGCGCGAAAGTGGACGCCGAGGAGCTTCGGCGCATCGCGCGTCAGGCAGGCGCGCTCGTGCAGATGGGCGGCGAGTGGGTGAAGCTCGACGACGCGTCGCGCGACCAGCTCGAACGGCTCGCGCGCGCGGTCGAAGCTACCGATTCGCACATGGCGAACTCCAACGCGCTTGCCGCGTCGCTCGCCGGCGAAGCGGTGCTGCCGGGCGGCATCAGCGCGACGGTCGAACGCATCGACGAAGCCGCGCTCGGCCGCGCAGTGGAGTTCCTCAAGAACCCTACGGAGTTTCCGTCCGTCGCGTCGCCCGCGGGCTTCACCGGCGAGCTTCGGCCCTACCAGCAGCAGGGCCTCGATTGGCTGGCGGGGATGTCGTCGCTGCCGATCGGCGCGGTGCTCGCCGACGACATGGGCTTGGGCAAGACGGTGCAGGTGATCGCGCTGATCATGCACATTCGCGCGCAGCAGCTCGCCGCGGACGAGCAGCCCGGGCGGATCTTGGTGACGTGCCCCACGTCGCTGATCGGCAACTGGCAGCGCGAGATCGCGCGCTTCGCGCCGGAGCTGAGCGTGCACGTGCACCACGGGCCGATGCGCGAGGCGCGCGCGTCGAAGCTCGACGGGCACGACGTGGTGGTGACCAGCTACGGCCTCGTCGCGCGCGATCGCGAGATGCTCGCGGCGATCGATTGGTCGATCGCGGTGTTCGACGAGGCGCAGGCGGTGAAGAACCCCGACACCGAGCAGGCGCGCGCGGTGCGCCTCGTGCGCGCGCCGATCCGCTTGGCGCTCACCGGCACGCCGATGGAGAACCGCCTGCTGGAGCTGTGGTCGATCCTCGACCTCGTGAATCCCGGCCTGCTCGGCACGGCGTCCGCGTTCACGCGCCGCTTCGCCAACCCGATCGAGCGCACCGGTGACGAGCAAGCCGCGGCGACGTTGCGCACGCTCACGCGCCCGTTCATGCTGCGCCGCGTCAAGCACGACCCGGAGATCGTGCCGGACCTGCCCGAGAAGCAAGAGCGCACCGTGGCGTGCACGCTCACCCCCGAGCAGGCCGCGCTGTACCAGGCCACCGCGGACGCGGCGATGCTGGAAGTGCGCCGCCGCGACGGCATCGGCCGCCGCGGCGCGGTGCTCGCGCTGCTGACGCGCCTGAAGCAGATCTGCAACCACCCGATGCAGGCGCTCGGCCAGCAGGCCGGCGGCGCCGACGCGGACGGCAACCCGTTCGTCATCGAGGGGCGCTCTGGCAAACTCGACCGGCTCGAGAGCATGCTCGCGGAGATCGTGGCCGAGGGCGAGCGCGCGCTCGTGTTCACGCAGTACGCGCAGATGGGGCACCTGCTCGCCGCGTACCTGCCGGACGCGCTCGGCTGCGAGGTGCCGTACCTGCACGGCGGCGTGCCGCGCCTCAAGCGCGAGGAACTCGTCAACCGATTCCAAGCGGAGGGTGACGAGCCGATGGTGTTCGTGCTGTCGCTCAAGGCCGGCGGGCTCGGCCTGAACTTGATGAACGCCGCGCACGTGTTCCACTTCGATCGATGGTGGAACCCGGCGGTGGAGGACCAAGCAACCGACCGCACGCACCGCATCGGCCAGACGCGTGGCATCCAGGTGCACAAGCTGGTGTGCGCCGGCACGCTCGAGGAGCGCATCGCGCAGATCATCGACGACAAGCGCGCGCTAGCCGGCAAGGTGATCGACACGAAGGGCGCGAGCGGCGAGGGCTGGATCACCGAACTCGACGACGACGCGCTCGCCGAACTCGTGGCGCTCGGCAAGGACGCGCTCGCCGAAGCCGAGGAAGGCCGCGAAGCCGGCGCCGTGCAGGCCGTGGAGCTCGAGGGCGCCCCGGTGGTGGAGTAGGAGTCAGGCCTGCGCTGGCTCAGCGCTGGTGACGAGGGCGCATCAGTCCGATGCATGATTCGGGTCAGACGGAAAGATACGTGCGAAGCGACTCGGCGAGGGTCATTCGGGGTGCGCGAGTGCTCGCTCGACCGAGGACGGGACTCCCGTTCGGCGTCGACACCCCGACAATCGCCGGGTCGACGGTTCGATACTCGCGTGCCTCGACGAATGCCCTGCGGCCGTCGGAAAGCGCTCCCGTGACAGGGAGCGGTGCCTGCACGTTGCGCACCGAGCCGTCCGCTGCCCGGACGTGGAGCACCACGGCGTCCCTGAAACCGTCGTCCGGAAGTTGGGACGCGGTTGCACGGAGGGCAGCGCGCGCGTCTGCGACCGCGCCGTATCCCGCCGGTGTCCGCCCCACCAGTGCGGTCCCGGCCAGCACGTGCTCGCCGTAGTCATGGTCAAGCATGCGCACACGTGGCGTGCCGATGAGCGCGGTGAGCCCTTCGACCGATTCGGGCACGACATCGCTCACGACCTTTGGCACGCCTACGGCCCCAGCATCCTGCATCAGCTGGAGGACCTGTCTCAGCTCCTTGCCGGTCATGGTTCGCATGCCCTGTTCCCCCGAAGTGGCTCGCGCCATTCGCCCCTCGCGGGTGGCTGCCCGGATATCGAGCAGGCGTCGACCAGCGTTGCAGTGCATACCGCCAGCGCGGCGCCTTCGCTCACCCGCGCGTGAACGACCCGGCCCCGGCGGGTAACGGGTATCCGTGAAGGTTCGGACTCGATCGCTCGGATGCGCGGCGCTGTTGCTTGCGTGCGCGAGCGTGCTGTCGAGCGGGTGCACGGCGCGCCAGTCGCAGGACGAGTACGAGCAGCGGCTCGACCACGCGATGACGGTGCGCGAGGAGGTGAGCGCGAAGCTCGCCGCGCGCGAGTACGCGACCCCCGCGCAGTACGACGCGGCGTCCGCGAAGGTCGCCGACGCGAGCGACGAACTCGACGCGGACGCGCCGCCGCGCAAGTTCGAGGACGCCCACGATCGGATGGTCGACGGCATGGAGGGATTGTCCGCGCTCTTGCAGCGGCTGGGGCGGTGCGAGGCGCTCGCGAAGGCGTCGGATCAGGACCGGCGCGCGTGTCGTCAATCGATCGGACAGGACGTATACGACACGATCCGGAACGATTTTGCGGAAGCGGACACGATATACGGACAGGAAGGCATCTCCGTTCCCGATTCGGGCGACGGAGACGGACAGGACCCCGGAGGAGGGGACACGCTGTGAACACGATGACGAAGACTCGAAACCGAGCGATGCGACTGGCGGCCGTGGCGATGGTCTTGCTAGTGGCGGCGGGGTGCGGCGAGTCCGATCCCGGCGCGCTCGGCCCGTCTGGGGTGGACGCGGGCGTGTCGTCGGTGCAGCAGAAGCAGGACTACGTGGATGGCGTGTCCGGCGCGCTGCAGCAGCTCGGATCCGCGCAGGGCCAAGCGTTCGCGACCGCGGTGAACAAGGGCGACAAGCGCCAGCTGCAAGCCGCCGCGCTCGCCTGGCGCCAAGGCGTGCAACAGCTCAAGTCGCTGAACCCACCGAAGGACGCGATCGCCGGGCACCAGGCGCTGCTCACGGCGGTGGAGGGGCTCGACGACTGGAACAAGCGGATCATCGCCGCTGCGCCGAACGCCGCGCGCACGAAAGCGCTCGCGCGGCAAGCGGCGAACAGCGCCTCGTCCAAGCAGTTCGAGGACGCGGTGTGCCAGCTCGTGGACGCCGGCTACGAAGTGGTCGACTCCGGCGCGTGCACGCCGCTCGCGAACGCCGGCGGCCCGTCGCAGTAGGAACAGCGGGGTAAACTGAAGACATGAACAGCTTCACCGTGATCATTCGTCCCGACGAGGACGGCGGCTTCGTCGCCTCCGTTCCGTCGCTCCCGGGTTGCTATACGCAAGGTGAGACGCTGGACGATACTCGCGAGAACGTGCAGGAAGCGATCCGTGGCTATCTGCAGGTCTTGCGCGACGGCGGCGATCCGATTCCCGACGATTCGCAGCTCATCACCGAAACCGTGTTGGCAAGCTGATCGTCGGTGGGGCCGCAGCTTCCCGCGCTCACAGCGAGGCAACTCGTCAGGCTGCTCAAGCAGCATGGCTTCGAACCGGTCGGACAGAACGGCAGTCACTTGTTCCTGCGTCACGAAGACGATCAAGAAGGGGCTGATTCGCGAAATCATGCGTCAAGCCGGATTGACTCGCGACGATCTGAGCCGCTGAGCGACCACGTCGCTGCCCGTGCGATTGGCAAGCAGCGATCGGCGATCAGTCAGTCCACCAGCTCGACCTTCGTCGTGTCGAGCTCGCGCAGGCGAACGTCCTTCTGCAGGCGCGTGGCGTCGCCCTTCTCGAACACGCCGGCACCGAGCGCGCGATTGTTGGCGAGGCCGGTGGCGATCGCCAGCGAGTAGCGATCGGCGAGCGGGCGATCGTCGAACGTCGCGTGCAGCGCGCCCGCGACGAAGCAATCCGTGAACCCGAGCTGGGACACCGCCTCGACGGGATCGAATTCCGCTGCGGTGAACGTGATCGTCTTGCCCTGCTTGATGCGTCCCACGCAGCCGGTGGCGTGCAGGATCACGATGCTCTGCCCGCCCGCGCGCGCCATCGCGTCGAGCGCGATCACGAAATCCTCGTCGCTGGTGAACTCGTTGCCGGCGAAGTCCTCCGCCTCGCGCTGGTCCACCACGGTGAGGCTCGGTTCGGCCTGCAGCGCCAGCCGCAGCGCCTCGGTGTCGTGCGGCTGCGTCACCACCGTGAACAGCCGCATCGGCTGGACGCCGCGCAGGATGCGCTGGTACACGTCCGCGTCGACGTCGCGCGGCAGCGACCCCGCCAGCACGATGCACTGGCTCGCGCGCGCGAGGTAGCGCAGCTTCTCCAGCAGCAGCTCCACCTCGCGCTCGGCGATGCGTGGACCGTACTCGTTGATCTCGGTGTGCACGCCGGACACCGGATCGATCACGGCGGTGGACGTGCGGCTCGGCTCGGCGATCCGCACGAAGTCGTTGAGGATGCCTTCGTCGGTGAGGCGATCCACGATGTTCGCGCCCGTGAGCCCGCCGGCCATCCCGGTGGCGATCACCGGCGATCCCAGCCTGCGCAGCGCGCGCGCGATGGTGACGCCGCGCCCGCCGGGGAGCGTGATGCCGCTCGACGCGCGGTGGCGGCGTCCAACGAGGAAGTTCGGCACGACGAGCGTGCGGTCCATGGCGGTGTTGAGTGTGACGGTGGTGATCATCGGTTCAGCTTCACGTAAGGTCGTTCCAGAGGTCGCGCACTTCGTCCGTGCCCATTCGCCACGCACTGCGAGCGTCGGCGGCGCGATCTGCGAGCTCGTCCCATCGAGTGCGCTGTGGCACTGCGTCGGCGGCGCAGATCGGCGTGGTCACATCCGTTCGATCGTCGGCGACGGTCGATGGCGCGTCGTCGCCAGCGGCGTGAATTCGCAGGGATCCGATCTCGTCGCCGGCCTTGATCGGCCCAGCCACGGACTTGGGCACGACGAGCTCCTGCACGAGACGCTCGCCCACGCGCACGGAGACGGTCGCGTCGTCGCACGCGAACACGGCGAGATGGTCGTCGCTGCGTTGGATCGGGATCGTGCCGAGCGGCTCGCCGCCCTCGACGACGACGAGGTTCTGGCGCAGCGGCCGCGCCCAGTCGAGCAGCGCCTTGGAATCGGACACGCGAGTGGCTTCGCTCGTGGACGCGAACGTGACGACGATCAGCTGCCCGTCGGTGTCGTCGTCCACCTGGTGGATGGAGAGCATGTACCCGGCGGCATCGGTGAACCCGGTCTTCATGCCGTCGACGCCGTCGTACACGCCGAGCAGCGGATTGCGGTTCGTGAGCGTGTCGAGCGGCTCGCCGTTCGGCCGCTTGAGCTTCAGTGTCTTGGTGGCGACCGCGTCCTTGATCGGCTGCTGGGCCAGCGCGGCGACGGTGAGCGAGACAAGATCGATCGGCGTGCTCGTGCTGGACGCGCCGCCATCATCGAGGCCGGTCGCCGACGCGAAGTGCGAATCCGACAACCCGAGCTCGTCGGCCTGCTCGTTCATGAGATCGACGAACGCGGCCTCGCCGTCAGGTTCCACCGCGCTCGCGAGTGAGAGCGCCGCGTCGTTGGCCGAGTACACGAGCGTCGCGTCGAGCAGGTCCGATGCCTTCCATTTCTCGCCCGCGCGCACGTCCATGCGCGACGCGTCGGCGGGCAAGTCGTTCACGCTCGCCGGAATCGTGACCGTGGAATCCAAGTCGAGGCGGTCGACTACCACGAGCGCCGTCATCAGCTTCGTGAGGCTCGCGATCGGGCGCGGCGTGCCTGCCTGCTTGCCCGCGATCGGCTCGCCCGTTCCCGCGTCGTAGACGAGCCAGCCCTTGGCGGTCACCTTGGGCGGCGGATACGCAGCGGTGAGATCAAGTCCGTCGTCGGCGGCGAGCTGGCGTTCGATCTGCTGGGTGACGGGATCTGGGCGTTGCGCGGCGACGGCGATTCCGGTGGCGAGCGCTGCGGCGAGCAGCGCCAACGGTGCGACGACTCGCAGCCTCATGTGGGCGGAGCGGTTCAGCCTTCGTCGCCCGCGTCCTGCGCCGCGTCGACCGATGGATCAGCAGCGGCGGTGCCGTTGTTCGACGGATCCGGAGCGTTCGCGGCCGAGGTGTCGTCGGCGAACGGGTCGGGATTCGCGCCAGTTTGTGCTTTGTCGGCGCCTTGGCAGTCAGCGGCGGAGACCTTCAGGTACGTGCCGGCGCGCAGCACCTGCGGATCGACCGCCGGGTTGCACGCCTTGAGCTCGTCCTCGGTGAGACCGAACTTCGCTGCGATCGCGCCGAGCGTGTCGCCGTCCTTCACCTTCGTGCGCTTGCCGGCGGCGACGTCGTTCGCGGGCTTGTCGGTGTCCTTCGCGCTCGCGGACGCCTTGTCGGTGTCCTTGCACTCCTTGAACGCGCACGACTGGCCCAGCGCGGAGAAGAACGACACCCAGAGCACCACTACCGCGGCGGGCGCGAGCAGTGTCCACACGGAGAATCGTCGCCGCTTCTTGGGCGGCGTCGAATAGGAGCGTGCGCGTTCTTGCTCGGGCGACGTGGGCATGGCTCGAATACTACAAAGTACCGCGCAGCGCGGAGACGAATTCCGCGGCGGCGCGCTCCACGTGAAAACGAAAAGCCTGCGTGGAGCAGGAAGTTGGAGGAAGCAGCGAGCGCGACGACGCAACGAGCGTGGGCGGGGCCGCCGAAGCGCCGAGCGACGCGAGATCGGCGATGCTGCCGCCTTGCGCGCCGATGCCGGGCACGAGCAGCGGCGACGTGGGCATTGCCTCGCGGACCTCGTGCGGGATGCCGGGCTGCGTCGCGCCGACGACGGCGCCGATCACGCCGGGGCCAACGTGTGCGTCGAGGCGAGCGAGTTCCTCGGCGAGCGCATGCCACCACGGCCTGCCATCGGCGAGCAACGCGCCTTGCAAGGCGACCGCGCCGGGATTGGAGGTGTGGACGAGCGCGTAGATCGCGGCGTGACGTTCGGCCGCGACGAGCGCCATCGTCTCCACCGCGTCGATGCCGACCGATGCGTTGATGGTCATCGCGTCCACGCCCGGGCCGGCGTCGGCGTCGTCGCCAAGCCACGCGGACGCGTAGGGGAGCGCGGAGTGGGGCACGTCGCCGCGCTTGGCGTCGAGCACCACGAGCAGGCCGGCGGTGCGGGCGAATTCGATCGTGCGCTCCAGCGCGCGCATGCCGGGCGCGCCAGCGGTCTCGAACCACGCGACTTGCGGCTTAACGGCCGCTGCGTGATCGCGCGCGGACTCGATCAGCAGCCCCGCGAAGCGCTCCATCGCCGCGGCGCGCGTGGCGCGGCCGACGCGACCCGGCACGCCGATCGGCACGTGTTCGAGCAGGGCGAGCGCCGGGGGCGAAGGGTCGATGCCCACGCACGCAGCGAGTGAGTGATCCCCCGCGCGCCGCGCGAGTCGCTGGGCGTAGGTGGCGCGTCGCGAGCGATCGGGGATTGCGATCGCCTCGTGCATCGCGGGATCCAGCTGGCCGTGCGCGCTCACGAACGAACCTGCATGCCGAGTCCGGCGTCGAACGCGGCGTCGAGGTCGTCCACGCCGAGCAGCGCGTGCAATTGGACGCCGTCGCCCTCGAGCGCCTCGCGGCCACCGCCATCGCGATCGAGCACGCACAGCGCGTGCTCGACGACCAGGCCTTCGGCGCGCGCGGCATCCACCGCTTCGCGCGCGGCGCCGCCGCTCGTGACAACGTCCTCCACGAGCAGTGCGTGCTCGCCGGCGACGACCACGCCCTCGATCAAGTTGGTGGTGCCGTACTCCTTGGCATCGGTGCGCACGATCGCGAACGGAATCATCGATTCCAGCGAGAGCGCCGCCGCGAGCGGCACCGCGCCGAGCGCGGGCGCGACGATGCGCGTCGTGTCGGGCGCGATGTCGGCGCGCACGTCGCGCAGGCGTCGTCCCACTTCGGCGAGCAGGAGCGGATCGCACGTGACGCGGTACTTGTCGAAGTATCGATCGGTGGAGCGTCCGCTGCGCAGCGTGAACTCGCCGCGAAGCAGCGAGCGTTCGAACACGGCGCTGGCGAACGCGTCGTGCAGGACGTCAGGCACCGCGCACGAGGGTGACGGCGGTGGTGCCGAGCTCCACGAGCTCGGTGGCTTGCGGCGACGATTCCGGCAGCGACACCATGCTGCCGTCCTCGAAGTACAAGCCCACGTGGGGGCGCTGGCCCTCGTTGCGGCGACGGATTGCCCACGCGGCAGTGGCGGAGATCGCGGTCAGCGCCAACGCCGTGGCGACGCTCTTTCGGCCCTTGCTCATCGGTTGTTCCTCTTTCGCCAGCGCTTCGCGGTGGCGCTCGTGGCGTCGTCGCTTGCCTCGTCGACCTCGTTGACCTCGTCGGATTCTTCGGTGGCGGAAACGAGCGGCGCGGCGGAGGCAGTGGCCGCGTCGCGCACCGCGCGCAGCGTCGTCTTCAGGTCGTAGAAGACGAGGCCGACCGTGGGATCGCATTCGGTGACCGCGGCCACGACGAAGCGCGCGTCGCTCACCACGAACACGTGGCCGTCCGGTGTGGCGATCTCCACCTGCGACACCGGTTCGCGGCCGAGTTCGCGTCGCGACCGCTCGGCGACCTCGACGATGCTCGCGCACGTGCGCGCAAGACCGTCGGCGTAACCAGCCGCGTTCGTGGGCGCGGACGCCACGACGCGCGAGCCGTCGCGTTCGAGCACGATCGCCGCGCTCACTTGCGGGGAGACGTCGAGCAACTCGTCGAGCGCGCTGCTGGCGGCGGGGGGCACGGAAGCTTCCATGCGTGCGAGCCTACCCCACCGCACGGGAAGGCCAACACGCGCCCGCGTAGAATCATCAGCGAACGTGACTCGCCGCCCCCCCGAACGCGAGGCCGAGCAGGCCGAACCGTCGCCGCGCTGGACGCGTCGGGCGTGGGACCGCGCGGTGTTCGTGATCTGGCGCCAGATGATCCTCACCGAGCATCCGGCGTGGGAGCGGTTCTTCGCGCGGCGCTGCCCTCACCTGGCCGGCATGATCGCCTACTTCGGGATCCTGTCGATCATCCCCGCCGCGTTCCTGTTCATCAGCGCGCTCGCGATCGCAGGTGGACTGGAGAGCCAAGGCTGGATCGTCGAGCAGCTGCAGTTCGCGCTGCCCGCCGAAGGCGCGAACACCGTTGTGCGAACCGTCGACCAGCTGCGAAACAACTCCGGTTCGCTCGGTGTAATTGGCGTGCTCGGTCTCGTGTGGTCGACGTCGAACTTCTTCAGCTGCATCGAGAGCGCGCTCAACATCATCTACGGCGTGAACAACCGGCACTTCATCTTCCAGAAGGCGTGGGTGCTGTTCCTGATGCTGATGGCGCTGGTCGCGATGACGTCGGGCACCCTGCTCGTGGCGGTGGCGTTGCCCGTGCTGCGGCGCTGGAACCGAACCGCGGAGCAGACGCTGCACATGCCGATCACCGACAGCTGGACCTCCATCGCGTTCAGCCTGATCGTGGCCTTCGCGTTCTGTCTGGCGTGCTACCGATTCCTGCCGAACGTCGCGTTGAGCACGCGCGAAGCGTGGCGTGGCGCGGTGGTGGCTGCGCTCGCGTCGGAAGTCACGATCCAAGTGCTGCCGCAATGGGTGGGAGCCGACCGCGGCGGCGTGCTGATCAGCGCGTTCGCGGGCGCGTTCATCGTGCTCGTGTGGTTTTACGTGATGGCGTTCATCCTGCTCGTGGGCGGCGTCTACAACTGGTGGCACCGCGAGAAACGGCGCCTGCGCGCGGCGGGCGTGCAGGTGGGCGGGGCCTGACGCCGCACAGTCCTACGCCGGGCTTGGCGTTGCGGTGTACGCCTTGATCTTGTCGATGACAGAACCGATCTCGGACGCGAGCGTGGGGTCCTTCTCCACTGCCGCTTCGAGCTCTCTCGTGCGCAGGTTCGCAACAGCGAAGCCGATGTCATTCGGATCCAGAGCGGCTCGAGCGGCGGAGAAACGTTGCGCCACAGGTTCGAGTTCCCGTGCGGCCGCGTATGCGTCGCGAAGCGCGGCCTGCATGGCCGTCGCATCCTCGTGCACGGTGCGGAACACCGAATCCGGGTCGACACGATCAAGCCCGCTTCGGGGCCACGAATTCATGGTGTCAAACGCCCTGAAGAATCTCTGCGACGCATCGCGGGCGCTCGTCGCGAAATTCTCCATCGACGGATACATGCCGAAATCGATCCGATCGAGGGCGCCTTGCCACGAGCTGAGTGCTGCGTTGAAGTCCTTCGGGTGGAAGCGACTCAGATCATATTCAACGACGGTCGCTTCGGGCTCCGTGGCGCTTGCAACTTCCTGCGCCACACGATTGCTGAACAATCGCCGAAACGTGCTGGTATCTAGGTCTGCACGCGAGAAATTGGCAAGCTGCGTCTCCGCGGCGTGAACGACGGCAGTTTCATGGATCCCCCCGATCCGCATGTGCATCACCCGGTTGTCGAGCGGAATGCGTCAGCTGTTGCAGCCGGCGCTGGCGAACTCGTCCGCGGAACGAGCCGCGTCGGACGGGGCGAGCGAGTCGCGCAGCTGGCACGGGTCCCACGGATCGATCTTCTCGCCGCCGACCGCCGGCTCGGGCTTGACGATCCACGCGTCGACGAGCGCGCGCCCGCTGGCGGCGAGCTCGCGCAGGCGCCACTTCGCGCGATTGAGCAGGTGATGGTTGGCGTCCGACACCGACAGCCCCGTGGTATTCACGCCCGCCGCGTTGCAGGTGAGCACCGCGCGATCCACGTGGAAGGCGTTCGTGACGACGATCGCCTCGTCCATCCCGAATATCTTCTTCGCGCGCGCGCACGAGTCCCACGTGCGACGCCCGGCGTAGTCGGCGGCGACCTGGTCGGCGGCGACGCCTTGTTCGATCGCGTACGCGCGCATCACCGTGGGCTCGTCGTAGTACTGCGTTGTGTTGTCGCCGCTCATCAGCAGCAAGTCGACGCGGTCCTCGCGCAGCAGATCGATCGCGCCGTCGATGCGCTCTCGCAGCAGCGGCGACGGCTTCTCGCCCACGAGCCCGGCGCCGAGCACGATCGCGGCTCGGTGCTCACCCTCGGCGAGCTTCGGCAGATCGGTCGCCGAATGCACCACGTCGCCACGCGCGAACGCCCACGTCGTGATTCGCGGCAGCACCGCGCCCAGCACGACGACCGCGACGGCCACGATCAGCGCCGTGCGCCTCACTGCAGCTCCTCGCGAGCGTCGAGGATCGCCGCGAGCGTGCGCGCCGCGTTCGCCCGATGCGACATCGCGGACTTCACCTGGTCGCCGAGCTGCGCGAACGTCGCGTCGTGCCCGCTCGGAACGAACACCGGGTCGTAGCCGAAGCCGTGCTCGCCGGCTGGCTCGTGCGCGATGCGTCCCTCCACCGTGCCCGTGGCGTGGAATTCGTCCCCATCCGGATCGATCGCGACGAGCACGCACACGAACCGCGCGCTGCGCAGATCGTCGT
This sequence comes from Thermoleophilia bacterium, assembly GCA_039811765.1. Classification (GTDB taxonomy): domain Bacteria; phylum Actinomycetota; class Thermoleophilia; order Gaiellales; family SKUG01; genus JAGQUL01. The sequence continues at coordinate 19,070 of JBDHZF010000032.1, forward strand.
CCTCGATCGCGCGCAGCTCGTCGAGCAAGCATCGAACGTTCTGCGCGTCCGTGGCGTCCTCGCCCGCGAAGCGGGCGCTGCGCACTCCGGGTCGACCGTCGAGCGCGTCCACCTCGAGCCCCGAATCGTCGGCGATCACCCACTGGCCAGGCAGCATGTCCGCCCCCGCGCACGCTTTGATGCGCGCGTTGTCCAGAAACGTCTCGCCGATCTCGGGCGGCAGCTCGATGCCGGACGGCAACTCGCGAAGGGCGAGCGACGGCAGCAGCATCGCAAGCTCGCGCACCTTGTGCGGGTTGCCGGTGCAGACGACTGCATCCGAGCCGGTGGGCGTCACGCGGTCCATGCGCCGCATGGTACCGGGTGGGGTCAGCTCGCCGCGGCTGCTGCCTGCAGCTCGCGGATCTGCTCGCACCCCGCGAGGCCGAGGTCGATCATCTCGTCGAGCTGCGCGCGCGAGAACGTGGCGCCTTCTGCGGAGGACTGCACCTCCACGAGCCGCCCGGAACCAGTCGCGACGAGGTTCATGTCGACGTCGGCGGTGCTGTCTTCCACGTACTCGAGGTCGAGGCGCGCCTCGCCGCCGAGAATGCCGATGCTGATCGCCGCCACGCTGTCGGTAAGCGGATCGCGTTCCACCACGCCATCGGCGAGCAGGCGATCCATCGCGCGCCGCAGCGCGACATAGCCTCCGGTGATCGCGGCGCATCGCGTGCCGCCGTCGGCGTCGAGCACGTCGCAGTCAATCGTCACCAAGCGCTCGCCGAGCGCCTCGAAATCAACCACGGCGCGCAGGCTTCGTCCCACCAATCGGGAGATCTCGATCGTTCGGCCGTCGAGGCGTCCCTTGCGCGAATCGCGGCGACGCCGCTCGCCAGTTGCGGCGGGCAGCATGTCGTATTCGGCGGTAACCCAGCCCGTGCCGCGGCCCTGCATCCAGCGCGGAACGCTCTCCTCGATGCTCGCCGCGCACAGCACCCGCGTGTTGCCGAACTCCACGAGCACGGACGCGAACGCGTTGCGCACGTAATCCGGCGTGATGAGGACGGGGCGCAGCGCGTCGTGCGCGCGACCTGCGGGGCGAACGACGGGAGCGGCAACGGTTTCGGGCGAGCTGGACACGGAGATTCCTCTCGGGAAGCGATTGGCGGGCGATTCGCGCATGCTACCGGCATGCGTTGCGCGCGTGGGGGGCGGGGGACGACGATGGGAAACGCGGCGGCAGGTTCTGGAAGCACGGGCGCGCTGCGCGTGCTCGATCGGCATGTGCGGGCGATCGTGCGCCTCGCGATCGCCCAGCATGCGATTCGTGACGCGGACACCGCCGAGGGCGTGTCGCAACTGCACGACCGCGTGAGCATCGTGTTGCACGAGATCACGCTCGAGCACGGCACCGACGCGATGGCTACCGCGGCCGAGTACGCGACCGCGGCGCTGGACGTTGGCACGCTGTATCCCGGCGACGAGCTCGAAGCGTTCCTGCGCAGCGTCGCCGCGTCCACGCGCTCGACGAGCAAGGAGCTCACGCGCCATACGCCGTTCGGCTCGTGAGCTCGCGTCGTTGACGAAATGTGGCGTGGTGCGACGGTTCGTCGCGGTGGGCGGCGAGGTTCGCGGACTTCGCTACACTGCATCGGATGGATTCGACGACGACAGGGGCTGCGGCCACGCGCGCGCTCGGCGAGCTGGCCGACATGGTTCGCGCGGCGCTCGTGGCGCGCTATGACCACCCGATCGTCGCGATCCATGAGGACGAGGACTGCGTCGCGGTGCTCGACGGCAAGCCGCTGGAGCTGGCGCGCGAAGCGGCAGGCGCGGACGCCGATCGCGTGCGCGAACTCGGCGACGTGAGACGCGACCCGCGCGCGATTCCGGCCGCCGGACTGCAGCTGTGGCGCCAGTTCGGCAAGGCGGGCGCCGATGGCGAGCTGGTCACGGACCTGCTCGAAGAGGACATGCCCGTGAACGTGCTCGTCGAGCACGACGGATGGACACTCGTCGACACATGGCACGGAGCGCGCGGATGGGTTGCGCCGGACGCGGACCTCGGGCTGGCGGAACTCGTCGACCCCGATCCGTCTTGGTGCACGGGCGAAGCGTTCGATCGCGAATCGTTCGTGCGCGCGGCGCTCGCGTTCGAGGGCACGCCCTACGTGTGGGGCGGCACCACCGAATCGGGCGTCGACTGCTCGGGCCTCGTGATGCGTGCCGCGCATCGCGCGGATGGCGGCTGCCGCGTGCCACGTCACTCGCGCGCGATGCTGCAGATCGGCTCGCGCGTCGCGCCCGCGAAGATCGAGCGCGGGGACGTGCTCGTGCTGCAGCGTCACCCCAAGTCCGCCGACACGCACCCGATGCACGTGGCGATCGCGCTGAGCACGGACGAGGCGCTGCACGCCAGCCGCGACGCGATGCGCGTCGTGCGCGAACCCCTTGCCAGTTTGCGCGAGCGCTACCGAATCCTCGGCGTGCGTCGCATCGGACCGAAGGATCCCGCATGAGCCACGGCCTCGTCACCGATCTGCCCATCAGCCGCGACGAACTGCTCGCGCTGCGCGACGCGCCCGTTCATGTGATCGGCGCGGCGAGTGCGGAAGGCGTGGCGGTGGTGCGCCTGCTGCAGGACCTGCGCTTCACCCACGTGACCGTGCACGACATGCGCGAGCGAGCAACCCTGCGCAAGGCGTTTCGCACCACGCACGGCGCGTATTCGCGCACCGAGCAGGACGAGCTCTGGGAGCAGCTTCGCCCAGTGCTCGACGAGGGACGATACGCGGAGGAGTACCTCGACGGAATCGCCGACGCGGCGCTCGTGGTGCTCGGCCAAGGGTGGTACCTCGACGAGCACAATCGCGCGCGAATCGTCGACGCCGTTCCCGCCGCAGCTCGCGTCTCCAGCATGACCGACCTGTACTTCGCGCTGCATCGCGGGCCGTTCGCGGCGATCACCGGCACGAACGGCAAGTCGACGACCTCCGCGCTTGCCGAGCACCTGCTCGACGCGGCGGGCATTGCGCATCGAACCGCGGGCAACGAGCGCTCGAGCCGGCAGTTCCTGCCCGACGTGGCCCACATCGCGCCTGGCACGTGGGCGCTGCTGGAGATCTCCAACCGGCAACTGCTGCAGACCTCGCGCAGCCCGCAGGTGGCGGCGATCACCGCGCTCACGCCAGACCATTTGGAAGAGCACGAGGGGCTGGACGGCTACGAGCAGACGAAGGCGCGATTGTTCGCCCACCAAGGCGGCAACGACGTGGCGATCGTCAATGCCGACGACGCGCGCGCGCTGGCGGTGGTGGAGCCGGCGTCCCCGGTGAGCGTGGATCGTCTCGTGCGCTGTGGAACGGGCGATCATCGGTCGCCGAGCGTGCTGTGGCGCGACGGCGTGCTGATCGCCGAGGACATGCCCGTGTACGACGGATCGCGTCGCAGCGGGCCGGTGATCATCGCCTCCGACGCGGATCTGAAGCTGCCAGGCGACCACAACCGTCGCAACGCGGCCGTGGCGGTTGCCGTGGCGCTGGCGTGCGGCGCCGATCCGTCCCTGCTCGCCGCGGGGCTTCGCTCGTTCGAGGGCAAGGCGCTGCGCCTGCAGCACCTCGAGGACGTGGACGGCGTGTCGGTGTGGAGCGATTTGAAGGCGACCACGCCCGAGGCGACGCTCGCGGCGATCGAGGCACTCGGGCGTGATCGTCGGATCGTGCTCGTGTGCGGCGGCGACGACAAGGGCTTGGACTACTCGCGGCTCGCGGTCGCGCTGGTTGCTCGGGGCGTGCAGGTGCTCGCCGTGCCCGGCAGCGCCACCGACCAACTCGAGCGGGAGTTCGAGATCGCCGTGCGCGAAAACGCAGCGAACGACGCGTCGTTCGAGCGTGTCGATGGCTTGGAAACCGCGTTGGATCGGGCGTTCGAGCTGGCCGCGTCCGGCGACTGCGTCATCGTCTCCCCCGCGGCGGCGGGGTTCTGGACGAGCCAGCTGCAAGGCGCGAAGTCCCTGCGCAGCCTGATCCGTCGTCGCGCGACCGTGCCCGGAGGAGCTGCCCGATGACCCTGATCGCCACTTGTCCCGTCTGCGACGAGGACATCGACCTCGACGACGACGTGGAATTGAGCGAAGTCGTCGTCTGCGCCAGCTGCGAACACGAAGTCGAGATCGTGTCGCTCGACCCGCTCACGCTCGTGGAGTGGGAAGAAGAAGAGAAGTAGGGCTACGTTGCCGGATTCGGGCGACGGCATCTGGGCATCGCCCACGCCAGCGGGCAGCGACGTGCCCGCCGAGCATCGCTTGTCGCTCGGCGAGGGACGAACGCCGCTCGAGCGCAGCGTCGCCGATCCGCGGTTGTGGCTCAAGCGCGAGGATCGCAACCCCACCGGTTCGCACAAGGACCGCGCTGCGGCGTACCAGCTGGCCAGCGCGGCCGCGCACGGCGACGCGGCGGTGACGATCTCCAGCAGCGGAAACGCGGCGATCGCGACGAGCCGGTATGCGGCGCTGCACGAGTTGCCTGCGGTGGTGTTCGTGCACCCGGCCACCGATCCCGCGAAGCTCGCGTCGATCGACGGCACGACCACGATCGTAGTCGTGACCGAGCGCGCGATCAACGGTGCGAAGCTGCTCGCGCGTGAGCTTCGCGTGCCGAACCTGCGCCCGTCCACCAGCGACGCGGCGCTGGTGGGGTATGCGTCGCTGGGGGAAGAGCTCGCGCAGGAACTGCCGGACGAGGTGGACGCGCTGGTGATCTTCGCCACGAGCGGCGCAACCGCGATCGCGGTGGCTGACGTGCTCGCGCGAACTCGACCGCGCGTGCAAGTGCACGTGGTGCAAGGCGAGGGCAACACGGGGCTCGTCGCGCCGGATCGCGAGATCACCGACGCGGGCGCCCGAGGCGCAGCGGCGGGGCGCTTGGGTGTGCGGCGCAGCCGGCGCGGGCGCGAGCTGCGCGCTGCGATCGAGGCCACCGGCGGC
>JBDHZF010000033.1:0-23574 GCA_039811765.1 Thermoleophilia bacterium
CCCTTCGGAATCGTCACTCCCGAATGGTCGAGCGGCAGATCCTCGAGCGCGCCGCGAACGATGTACGTGCCGCCACGCAAACGCAGAGCCTCCTCGAACGCCGCGCGAACGAGCGACAGCCAGGACCTCGTCCAACTGCGCCTGCACCGCCGCGAGCTCGATCGGCGAGTGCGCCAGCTCGTGCAGCGTCCACGACAGCGCGAGCGCGGTGGTCTCGTGCGCGCTCAGCAGCAGCCCCCGCAGTTCCTCGCGCAAAGCCTGGTCGTCGTCGCCGAACCCGTCGAGCAGCCGATGCAGCACGTCTGTGGATGCGCCACGCGCTTCGGATGCAGCATCGTGCGCGCGTGCGCGCGCGAGCAGTTCGTCGCAGAGCGCGTCCCAGCGCGCGACCACGTCGGTCACCGGGCGTGCGTGCGGCGGCCACAACCGCGCCTTGAGCCGATATGCCGGATCCAGCAGCAGCGGCGTGATCGCCACGCTGTCGTGCACGAGCGGCGCCAGTCGCGCCGCCTCGTCGCCATGCACGTCGCCCAGCATCACGTGCGCCATCGCGTCGAGCGCGAGCAGATCCATCGCCTCGTCGATGTGCACGACCTCGTCGTCGACCCATCGGGCGGATTTCGACTTCGGCGCGCTCGATCGTGCGCGCCGCATGCACCGTCACGTCGCGCGTGCATGCCCAACGAGCAACTGCTCGATGTCGGACGGATGGCAGACGAGCAGCATCGAGAAGCCGGGCGCGCGCAACGCCACCACGTCCCCATGCCGCGCATGCAGCTCGTCCAGAGCCGCGAGCGGATCGGCGACCAGCCTGCGAATCGCCCGCGCGAGCGCAACGCCTCGGGGGCCGGGTGCGGCAGCTCGCGCAGCCATCGATCAGATGTAGCCGCGCAGCTTCGCCGCGCGCGCCACGCGCGCGACCGCCAAGCACATCGCGGCGTCGCGCAGCGGCAGCTTGTGGTCCTGCGAGTAGGCGAACACCTCGCCCCACGCGCGCTTCATCACGCTCGCCAGCTCGCGGTTCACGTGATCTTCGGTCCAGCGGTATTGCTGGATGTTCTGCACCCACTCCAGGTACGACACGGTCACGCCGCCGGCGTTGGCGAGCACGTCCGGCACCACCGCCACGCCCATGTCCTGCAGCGCCTCGTCCGCGGCCTCGTCGAGCGGGTGGTTGGCGGCCTCGACCACCATGCGCGCCTTCACGCCGGCAACGTTCTCCTCGGTGATCGCGTTGGAGAGCGCCGCCGGGATGAGGATGTCGCAGTCCATCGTCAGCAGCTCGGCGTTCGTGCACGTGTCCGCGCCGCCGAATCCCGCCACGCCGCCGTGCTCGGCGGTGTAGGCGGCGAGTTCCTCGATGTCGATGCCGCCGTCGTTGATCACGCCGCCCGACGCGTCGGAGATGCCCACCACCACGCAGCCGAGCTCGCGCACCAAGCGCGCGGCATGCGAGCCGACGTTGCCGAAGCCTTGGATCGCCACGCGTGCCCCGTCGAGCTTGATGCCCAAGTCGTGCGCGGCCTCCGCCACCACGTTCACCACGCCGCGACCCGTGGCCGCCTCGCGTCCGAGCGAGCCGCCGAGCTCCACGGGCTTTCCGGTGACGATGCCCGGCTGGTGGCCGTAGCGCGAGCCATAGGCGTCCATGATCCACGCCATGATCTGCGCGTTCGTGTTCACGTCCGGCGCGGGCACGTCGCGGTTCACGCCGAGCACGTAGCTGATCGCCAGCGTGAAGCGGCGCGTCAGTTGCTCGAGCTCGCTCTCGTTGAGCGTCTTGGGGTCCACCATGACGCCGCCCTTGGCGCCGCCGTACGGCAGGTTGACGATGGCGCACTTCCACGTCATCAGCGAAGCCATCGCGCGCACCTCGGAGATCGACGCCTCCGGGTGGTAGCGGATGCCGCCCTTGTAGGGCCCGCGCGCGCCGTTGTGCTGCACGCGGTAGCCGCGCAACACGGTGATCGATCCGTCGCGCCGACGCAGCGGGATCTGCACGCTGATCTCTCGGTACGTGGAGCAGAAGATCTGCCGAACGTCGTCGGGCAATCCCACGATCTCGCACGCGCGCGAGACGGTGGAGTTCACCTCCGCGAACGGATCGTGGTGTCCCACGTGCTCTTCCATCATCACCGGAGTCGTGCTCGTCGTGTTGGCCATGCTCCGGATGCTAGACGATCGGCCCCGTCGCTGGCGCGCTGCGTGGCTCAAGCGCGGCGGCGTGCATGCCGAGGAACCTTCAGAGCGGCCGATCAGCGGTTCGCCACGTCCTGCCCACATGCCAGCACGCCCCCGACACGTCGCCACGCGAGTGGCTCCCGGCGCGCATCGCGCGATGCTCGTGCGCGCGTTGGGGACGATGCTCGCCGCAGCGCTTGCGATGCTGGCGGTGATCGATCCTGTGCTGGGCATCGCCGCAGCGGCGACGATCGCGCTGGCGGTGGGCTTCTTCCAGAGCGCCACGTTCGGCGTGTGCGCGTTCTTCGCGTGCACCTACTTGGAGATCGTCACCGAGTACACGGGCAGCCCGGCGCTCAGCCCCGTCAAGGTGTGCGGCGGCGCGCTGATGCTGATCGCCGTGCTGGAGTTGGCGACGCGTTCGCGGCATGGTTCGCGCAAGCCCGCTCCGTCGTGGTTCGGCCATCCGATCATCGTCGCCGCGATGGTTGGGTACGTGGTCGTGGGCGTCGCCTCGATCAGCTGGGCGATCGACGAGGAGCAGGTGCGCACGCTCACCACTCGCCTCGCCACCGAAGTGCTCGCGTTCTTGGCGATCGGCACGTTCCTGCTTCGTCGATCGCAGCTGAGGCTGGTCGCCGGCACGGTGCTGTTCGCGGGCGTGGCGTCCACCTTCATCGGCCTGCTGCTCGGCGCGCAGGAGTTCGGACGCATGGTGGGCACGTTCACCGATCCCAACGAGTACGCCGCCGCGATGGTTGCGTCGGTCGGGTTCGGCTACGGCGCGCTCGGCGCCGCACGCACCCCATGGGGACGACGCATGTGCGTGGTCGGAATGCTCGTGTGCGCATGGGGCGTGCTCGAGAGCCAAAGCCGCGGTGGTCTGGTCGCGCTCGCGCTCGCCGGCATGTGGATCGTGCTGAGTTCGCGCGGGCGCGAGCGCGTGCGACTCATGGGCGTGTCGTTCATGTTGGTCGCCGCGGGGGTGTCGGTGCTGATGCTCACGCCCACCGGCCAGCAGTCGCTGCAACGCATCACCAACGGCGACTCCAGTGGACGCAGCGATCTGTGGCGCATTGCCGTTCTCGAGTTCCAGAGCGCACCCTCGCATGGAGTGGGCCTCGGCAATTTCCCGGTGCTCGCGCCGCGCTTCGTCACCGAGAAAACCGAGCACACAGAGTTGGTGAACAGCGTCGCGCCGCGCACGACGCACAACTCCTACCTCGAGATCGCCGCGGAGCTCGGGATCTTCGGACTCGTCACGTTCGGGACGTTCGCGTTCGGTTGCGTGCTGCTCGGCATGCGCGGCGTGCGCATCGCGCGCCGGCTTGGCGATCCAGGCGCCGTTCGGCTCGGCCGCGGCGTCGTGGCCGCGGCGATCGGGTTGCTCGGCGCGTGCTTGTTCTTGTCGAACCACTACAGCGAGCTGCTGTGGGCGACGCTGGCGGCGTGCGTGTCGTTCTTCGCGTACGCGACGCGACAGGAGCGCATGGCGCGCGCGATCGAGACAGCCCACGAGATCGTGGAGAACTTGCCGATCGACGAGGTGGACGTCGACCTCTCCGAGGCGCTCGCGATCGAAGCGCTCGACGAGCTCGACACCTTGCCCGAACTCGCACCCCGCGCCTGACACGAACGGCGGGTGCGATAGGTTCGCGCCATGACTCGCCGCCTCGTCGTCTGGATGTTCCTGCTCATCGTGTTCGTCGTGCTGATTGCCGTCGGAGCGTCTTCGTCGTCCGACGCGGCGAGCGTTTCCGCGCCGCTCAGCCGCAACGGCGTCACGTACTCCGGCACCACGCAGCAGGACGGCGACTCGGACGTGCACGTGGCGATGGTGCCGATCACCGGCACGATCGTGGACGGGGATTCGTCCGCGGACGGCAGCTCCACCGGCGCCGACGATGTGGTGCGCATGCTCGACGCGATCGCCGAGGACTCCGATTCGTGGGACGGCGTCATGCTCGAGCTGGACACGCCCGGCGGGTCGGTGCTCGCAAGCGAGGAGATGACAGCGGCGATCGATCGCGTGCAGCACGAGGGGATTCCCGTGCTCGCGTGGATGCGAGGCACCGCAGCTTCGGCCGGCTACTACGTATCCGCTGGAACCGATCGCATCGTCGCGTCGCGCAACACGTTCACTGGGTCGATCGGCGTGATCCTCGAGTACTACGTGGTGGAGGGTCTCGCGAAGAAGGTGGGTGTGAGCTCGGTCACGATCAAGAGCGGCAAGCTCAAGGACATCGGCAACCCGATGCGCCAGCCCACGCAGGAGGAGCGCGATCTGTTCCAAACGATCATCGATCAGGCGTATGGCCAGTTCGTGGGCGTGGTGGCGAAGGGTCGCGACTTGGACGAGGACGAGGTTCGACGCATCGGCGACGGACGCGTCTACACGGGCGAGCAGGCCAAGAAACTCGGATTGGTGGACGAGCTCGGGCTTCGCGAGGACGCCTACGACGCGATGGCGAAGCTGATCGACAAGCACGGCGTGGACGGCGCGGACTTGCAGGTCACGTCGTTCGCGCGATCGTATGGTCTGCTCGAAGCGCTGGGTGCGGACGCCGGATCCGCGTTCGATTCGGTGCGCGCGATCGGGGACGTGGCGGGCGCGCTGCGCGGCGAGGCTCCCACGCATGCGAGCAGCGGCATCGCCAGTCTCGAATACCGGGCGGTGCTCTGATGATCCGCTACGCCAGCGCGGGTCGACGGTTCTGGGCGTTCCTGTTGACGGGTCTCGTCGACCTGCTCGTGTGGAGCGTGCTCGTGGCGATCGTCGGCGGCGCGGAGCAGTCCGCGGCGCCGTTCTGCATGTGGCTGGTGATTCACCATGTCGCGTTCGTGGTGGAGGGCGGGACGATCGGGCAGCGCCTCGCGGGGCTGCGGGTCACGAGCGTTGACGGAACGCGCGTGCGCGTCGTGCATGCGGTGGTGCGCTCGCTCGCGTTCGTCGCGCTGTCGCTGCCCCCGCTCGGGCTCGGCGTGCTGTGGATGCTCGACCAGCCGCAGCGTCGCACGTGGCACGACATCGTCTCGTCGACGGTCGTCGTTCGCGAGACAGCCCCGGACGCAGCGCCCGAGTGGGCGAACGACCCGCCGTGGCGGCGCGCGCCGGAGCAGCCCGCGCCGGTGATCGCGGCTCCGGTTGTGGGTTCGACTGAGGATCCGCATGTCGGCTGACGCGATGTCGCGTGTGCGCTCCGCCGAGTTGCGCGCGAAGGTGATGGACGCGGACGCCGCGGCAGCGCTGATTCCCCCGGGCGCGAACGTGGGCATGAGCGGCTTCACGGGCGCAGGGCACGCGAAGGCCGTGCCGCACGCGCTCGCGCGGCGCATCGCCGCCGCCAACGAGGCGGGCGCGCATTTTCAAGTGAACGTGTTCACGGGCGCGTCCACCGCGCCGTCGCTCGACGGGGCGCTCGCCACGGCGCACGGCGTGGACCTGCGCGTGCCGTACCAGAGCGATCCGGTGACGCGCGAGCAGATCAACTCGGGTGCAATGGAGTACGTGGACCTGCACCTGTCGCACGTCGCGCAATCGGTGGCCGAGGGGTTCTTCGGCGCGCTCGACACCGCGGTGATCGAAGTCAGCGCGATCACGGAGGACGGGCGGCTCGTGCCGTCGTCGTCGGTGGGCAACAACCACGCATGGATCGAGTTCGCCGATCGCGTGATCATCGAGGTGAACGCGTGGCAGAGCCCGGACTGGCTTGGCATGCACGACATCTACCTCGGCCCGCAGATGCCGCCGCGCCGCGCGCCGCTGCAGATCTCATGGCCAGGCGATCGCATTGGCGAGTCCACGATCCCGTGCCCGACCGAGAAGATCGTGGCGGTGGTGCTCACCGACGAACCCGACGAGAACACCGCACCGCGAGAACCGTCTCCCGACGACGTGCAGATTGCGGGACACCTCTTGGACCTGTATGCCCATGAGCGCTCGCGAGGACGGATGCCCGACGGGCTGTTTCCCCTGCAGGCCGGGATCGGCAACGTCACTAACGCGGTGCTCGCCGGGCTGCGCGACGCCCCGTTCGGGGAGATGACCGCATACACCGAGGTGATCCAGGAGGGCATGCTCGACCTGATCGACGCGGGCGTGATCACGGTGGCGTCCGCGTGCGCGGTGACGCTCGGACCCGAGCGCTCGCAGAAGTTCAACGACGAAGTCGCGCGTTATCGAGATCGGGTGCTGCTGCGCGAACAGCACATCAGCAATCACCCCGAAGTGGTGCGACGGCTGGGGTTGCTCGCCACGAACGGCATGATCGAGGCCGACATCTACGGCAACGTCAACTCCACCCATCTGATGGGCAGTCGGATCATGAACGGCATCGGCGGGTCGGGCGATTTCGCGCGCAACGCATACCTCGCGTGCTTCGTGTCAGCGTCCACCGCGAAGGGTGGCGCGATCTCGTCGATCGTGCCGATGGTCTCGCACGTGGACCACACCGAGCACGACGTGCACGTGATCATCACCGAGCAGGGCGTGGCCGATCTTCGCGGCCTGCCGCCGCGCCGCCGCTCGCGCTTGGTGATCGATCGCTGCGCGCATCCGGACTTCCGCGCCCAGCTGCACGACTACGTGGACCGCGCCGAGCACGCTTGCCGTGCCGCCCGGACCATGCAGACCCCGCACCTGCTGCACGAGGCGCTCAGCTGGCACGAGCGCTTCCAGCAGACCGGAACGATGCGGGTGGGGTGACGCGGGGGCGCTCAAGCCGTTGCGCCGGCCCGCCGATGCGCTACAGTGAAACAAGACGACGACCCCGATCGTCCTGCCAAGAAGTCACGGGGTCGCCGGTTTTTTGAGCTGCGACTTGCCTGCTGCGAGTAGCACGAATGCTACGAGCACGAGCAGTGCGTAGGTCGGATGACCAGCCCGTTTGGTTTCACATCAGGCCTACTTCGTGCGCACGTACATCTCGTTGCGCCACGGCAGCGCGAACGAGCCGTTTCCGGCGGCTGCGAAGCCGTGCGGCAGGTCGCTGCTGAGCTTGATCGCCACTTGGCGATACGCGAGGTTGGCGTCGTACACGCGGATCTCGCCGCAGGTGGTGTTCGCCACGAGCACGTTGCCGTCGGCGAGTACCTGCACGTCGTACGGCGCCGCGAGTTGCGACGACGCGCACCCCGCCGTGCCTAGCGTGCCGGCGAGCTTGTCGGGAACCCAAGCGCCGGCGCTGTTTCGGGAGAAGCGCGCGACGAAATCGTAGTCCTCTTCGGCGGCATACAAGTACGTGCCGTCGGGACTGATCGAGATGCCTTCCACCACGTTGAAGCCCGGCGCGACGCCGACCTTGTCGTAACCTGCGATCGGACCGCCGATGCGCGTGCCCGTGGCGTCGTACTGGCCGTACTCGTCCGCGCGGACCTTGCCGGTGGCGGGGTCGATCGCGAACACGAACGCGTTCACTGAGGTGTACAGGATCCCGTCCGGCGCGACGCTGATGTAGCGAGCCGACCACGGCGCTCCGCCGTAGAGCGCGAAGGGGCCGTACGCGAACTTCGTGTCGCGCACCCACTTCTTGCCGTTCCACGCGATGCGATGGATCGAACCCCAGCCGCTCTTGAGCTGCGAGGCGGTGAATCCGGTGTCCTTGCGATCGCCGATCGAGTAGTAGATCGTCGTGCCGTCGGCGGTGGGCGCAGTGTCGCGCCGTCCGATGTTCTGTGTCTCCGCCGTGTCGAACGCGGACTTGATCTTGCCGGACGAGTAACGGATGTGGATGTTGTTGTCGTAGCACGCGTGATACGCGTTGCCGGCGGCGTCCATTCCGCCCGAATAGATCGACCCGCACTTGGTCTTGTTGCCGGCGGAGTTCTTGAGCTTCACGGGCGTGGTGCTCCACGTGCCAAGCGGCGTGCTCGTCGTCGTGGTCGGCGCGCTGATCGTGCCGGTGTCCTCGGTCTCGAAGCCTGGATCGCCAGCGGCGACGGTCGCCGGTTCGGCGTTCGTGAGCGGCACGGTGGGAACGGTGAGCCGCACGCCCTCCGTGGTCACGACTTGCGTGGTGGTGACGCCACCGAGCGCGGCGACGAGCGCGGCAAGCGCGAGCGCCCCGATGAACGGGGCGATGGTTCTGGTACGGCGAGACATGCGATTCCTTGGTGCGTGCAGGTAGTCGCAGTTCGCATCGGCCGGGACGCGCCAGTGCTTGAACGCGTGCCGGCAAGCAAAAGCCCCGGTGGCGAGACCGGGGCTTTCAAGCTGGCGTCTGGTGCGTGAACACCTCGACCAGCCAGTGCGCGCGGGAGGAATCGAACCTCCGACCTTCGGCTCCGCAAGCCGACGTTCTATCCCCTGAACTACGCGCGCGGGGTGAGCACCAAACGATGCTCGGGGAAGTCTACCAACCTTCGGCTGCCGCCGCGATGGTTGGTCAGAAGTGGCGGCGGAAGCCCGTGGCTGCGTCCAAGATCGCCTTGATCGGCGCGGGCGCGGCCTGGATCAACCCCACGTAGCGAAGATCGTTCGCCGTGCCCGGACGATCGAACGTGAAATCGAACGTGCCGTTGCGCGGCTGGTACGTCGCGTCGATCGCCAGGTTGGACTTCAGCTCCGCCAAGGCGGCTTCGTTGCGGGCGACTGCATCTGCGAACACCGAGGCCAGCGCCTTCTGGTAGTCGTCCGCCTTCGCGAGGTCGGCGACCACCGTGTCCGGAGCGAAGTCGGTGGCGCTCCACGCAGCGACGATCGCCTGCTCGCCGTTGGCCGTGGGGTTCGTGGCGAAGCCCACGCCGCGGTCGCGACCGAAGAAGTTCGGATCCCAGTTGATCGACACGTATGTCGCGGGCTTGCCTTGCAAGCGATCGAGCACCTTGCCGGGAGCGAGCTCCATGATTCGTCCTCCATGACGATCGGAAACGGTTCGGGGGAATGCTACCGGATCGGGATCATTCGTCGCGCAGCGTGGTGATCGCGTCCAGCACCGCGCGCACGCCTGCTGGCGTCGCGGCTTCAGGGAACGTCCACGAATCGTCGCCGATCTCGAGCGTGACGAATCCTGGACGGTCGAGCGCGGTCGTGGATCCTGGCGCGTCTGGCGTGCTGGCCGTTCGCGCGAACGCGAGCGCGGCGTCGTAGGCGCGTTGCATGGCATCCCGCGCACGCTCGTCGTTGCGGGCTTCGATCCGGCGACGATCGACGAGCCACGCGCCGGTCGTGGCGTCGCGCGCCATCAGCCCGTGCTCGAACGTCCACGGGTGCGCGCCGGGCGTGGGATCGTCCACATCGAGGTCGACGGCGGTCCAGCGATCGACCTCGCCGCGCCCAGATCCGGTCGCCACGGAACGGGCGACGCGAACCATCCACGGATCCTCGATTCCAGGTGTCAGTCGCATGTCAGGCGCCCCGTCCGTCGCGGATCATCTCGGCGTTGCCGGCTCCGTCCGTGCCGCGCGCGGTGTCGGTCGCCGCGATGCGCCGCTCGCCCTCCGCGAGGCCTCGAACCGGCGCGGTGCGCGCGCCGGGCGTGGGGATGCCGTACTCGCTCCAGCGATCGTCCACGCGCTGCTTGATCGCCTCGGTCATCACGATGTCGGCCGGCCAATCGCGCGCGTAGCCGTCGCCCGCGACCTTCGTGGTGGCGTCGATGCCGAGCGCATGCGGGCCGAGCACCGAGTCGCGCACCGGATCGCTGTTGCCGAACGCGCGGAACGCGACGTGGGCGAGGTCGTCGACGTCGACCGTGTCGTCGACCGCGACCACGAGGCCGATCCCGCGGCATGACTCGTCGCCCATGAGCCGCTCGAGCAGTTTGGGACCCTGCCCGCCGCGCTCCTTGCGCAGCGCCACGATCGCGACGCCCGCCTCGGCGACCACGCGATGGTTGGTCGCCTCGGCGATGCCGTGCACGAGGGCCGCGAACGCCGCGGCGTCGACCTGGGCAGCCTCGCGCTCGGCGCGTGCCTCGCTCGCCCACGGCCTCGTCGCGTCGATGCCGAGCTTGCCGCCCACGCCCATGTGCGTGGGCGCGTGGTCGAGCACGTCGATCGGGCCCTCGCCGAAGATCGTGTCGCGCGCCGGATCCCAGCACTCGCGCACGCGCCGCGCGACCGCGGGGTAGTCGTGCACGTCCACGTCGGCGTCCACCACCACAACGGTCTTGGTGAGGCTCAGCAGCGCCGTGCCCCACACTGCATGCATCGCCTTCTTCGCGTGCGCGGGAAATTTCTTGTCGATCGCGACGATGCAGCAGCCGTGGAACACGCCCTCGCTGGGCAGGTCGTAGTCCACCACCTCGTGCTGCACCATCTGCAGCAGCGGCAGGAAGATGCGCTCGGTGGCCTTGCCCATCCACTTGTCCTCGTGGTCGGGCACGCCCACCACGGTCGCCGCCCAGATCGGATCGCGTCGGCGCGTGATCGCGGTGACGTGGAAGACGGGGTACTCGTCGGCGAGCGAGTAGTAACCGGTGTGGTCGCCGAACGGGCCCTCGGTGCGCAGCTCGCCCTGCTCCACGTACCCTTCGAGCACGACCTCCGCGTTCGCGGGCACCTGCACGTCCACGGTGCGGCACTGCACGAGCTCGACGCGGCGCCCGCGCGCGAAGCCGGAGAACACCATCTCGTCGATGTCCTTCGGCAACGGGCAGCTCGCTGAGTAGGTCACGATCGGATCCGTGCCGATCGCCACCGCCACCTCGAGCCTGCCGTTCGGCGGCATGTGGCGCCAGTCGTCGGCGCTGTCCTTGTGGATCTGCCAGTGCATGCCGCACGTGTTCTTGTCGAACTGCTGCACGCGGTACATGCCGCAGTTGCGATTGCCCTCGCGGTCCTTGGTGAACACGAGCGGCAGCGTCACGTAGCGCCCGCCGTCCTCCGGCCAGCACGTCAGGATCGGCAGCTCGTCGAGGTTCACGTCGTCGCCGGTTTTCACGACCTGCTGGCACGGCGCGCTGGATTGCTTCACCACCTTCGGCGGAACCGATCGCGCGACGCCGCCGAGCTTGCGCGCCGTCGCGAGTTTCGCGCCGAACCCCTTCGGTGGCTTCGTGAGCTTGAGCAGGTCGGTGATGTGCGCGCCGACCTCGTCGATGTCGTCCACGCCGAACGCGATCGCGAGGCGTTTGGCCGAACCGAACTGGTTGGTGAGGACGGGCACGTCCCCGTCGTCCACGTTCGTGAACAGCAGCGCCGGCCCGCGCTCCTTGCTCACGCGATCGGTGATCTCGGTGATCTCCAGCTCGCTGGAAACCGGCACGGTGATTTCGGCGAGCTCGCCTGCTGCGCGCAGCCGCTCGATGAAGTCCCGAAGATCGACGGGGGTGCGGCGGGTGGACATCAAAGCGAAGCCTTCTCGAGGATAGGGGACGGGCCGTCGATCGGTCCGACGCTGGATATCGTCGGAGGATCGTCGTCAAAACCCGCGCGCACGATCATCGACGCATAGCCAGATTCCCGAGCGGCCTTCGCCAGGGCTCGAGCTCCGCCCGCCGCGACCAAGTGCCGCACGGCTCCCAAGCTGCCGATCGCGTGGATTCCCGCGATGACGAGGATCGATCGTGGATCGGAGTCGCTGCGAGGAACGACGCCCATCCAAGCCGCGTCCTCGTGGATGCTCGGTTCCGCGTCGATTCCGGATGTGAATCGGCGATCGCCCACGCCGACGAACCAACGCTCGACTTCGTGGTCCATCGCAAATGATCGCACGTCGTCCTGTTCTATGATTCGCGCGACCGCCTGGTTCGATGCGGGACCGCAGACGACGATCGAGGCTCGATCCTCCAAGCGCAGTCCGCCCTCGGGGCGGATCGTGCGAATGCGGGCCTTGGATCCGCACCGTCGCAACCATGCGGCGAGTTCGAGCGCGCATTGGAGATCTTCCGACGCGACCAGGGTGTTGCGTCGTCCCGCGGCACGACCGGGAATCCAGACATCGATGTCGTGATCAGAGCCGACGAGCATGCGCAAGACGCGCCGTCGACGCAGGAACGCGATGGTTCGCCACGCTGCACCGATGATCGTGCAGATCGTGATCGCGTACGCCAAGAAGTCGAGGGCGGGCTTGGGATCCACGTCAGCGATCCCGGTGATCGAGTGACACGATCGCGATGTCGTCACGAAGGGCGTGGGCGTCGAGCGTGGGCAGCAATTCCATCGCGTGATCGAGATCTCCTGGGGACATGCGGTCCGGATCGTCGATCAGCTGCAGGACGCCGTCGGTGGCGAGCCACGCGCGTTGGGCATGATGGCGACGGCCGCCGATCACGCCGTCCGCAGCGCTCACGTCGGGCCAGGCGGCTCCCCAGTCGCCGCGCTCCAACGCCGCCCACTCGCTCGCGACGAGCGTTTCGTGTTCGACTGATCCATGGATGCGGCCACGTGACCGATAGCGCGCGCGCTCATGTGTCGCGACTCGACCGAGTCGATCATCGGTGACCATCGACACGTCGTGCGGATTCGTAGCGAACCACAGAATGCAGTCTCCGGCCAGTGCCCACGAGATCGATCCGTCGTCATGTGCGATGCACAGACCCACGGCAGCACGCACGTCCGTCATGGATCGCGCATTGCGTGTGGCGCGGTGGATTGCTTCTCGAAGCACCGTGCGAGCGTCATGCTCGTCGCCACGGTCGCTGGCGGCGATGCTGGCATCGAGGAGATCGACCCAACGTGCTACTCGCTCGGCGTCGCCTTGATCGCTCGGCGTTGCCCCGTCGATGACCCAAGCGAACCCAATTGCCTCGCCGGCTCGATCCAAGCATGGGCCGTGTTCCGTACCGCGAGAATGCGTTCGATCGGTCAGCATCGCTTCCGAATCGTAGCCAAAGTCGCATTCCAGCGCTCGTCGAGCGCGTCGATGGGCTCGCTCGAGCGCGTGGACGCGTCTGCGATCAGCGCCGCGAGATCGGCCACGTCGTCGAGCGATCCGTGATCGGCGATCGTGCACAGGCCCTCGGCGTAGCTCCAGTCGCCGAGCAGCAGCGAGAGGTTCTCGCCCGCGCCTGGCGCGATACGCGACGCGTCGCGATGCAGCAGCCAGCCCTCGCGAATCGCTTCCACGCCGATGGTTCGATCACGCGTGCCGGCGTCGATCGAGGACTCGGGCGTCTCGTCGGCGTTGACGGCGGCAGCCGCCCAGGCGGGCGACACGTCCGCGAGTCGCTGCGCGACGGTCGCCAGCGGAGGGCGTGGGGTCGCCTCGCTCATGCGCGCAGCGCTTCGGCCACGACCTCGCCAAGCGAGTCGATCATCGCGTCGGTGTGCGTCGTGGACGCGAACAACGCCTCGAACTGCGACGCCGGCAAGTGGTGCCCGTGCGCGAGCGCGGCCGCGTGGATGCGCGCGAATCGTTCGGTGTCGAGCTCGCGCGCGTCGTCGAAGTCGCGCGGTGCGTGCGTGGCCTGCTCGGGCAGGTTGAACAGCGTCACCAGCGACCCTGCCCGCGACACCACCGCGTGCGCACCGGACTCGGCCACCGCCTGCTCGAGTACGCGCTCGAGGCGCGCGCCGCGCTCGTCGAGCGCGCGGAACGCGTCGCGATCGCGCAGCGCGGTGAGCTGCGCGATGCCGGCGGCCATAGCGAGCGGATTGCCGCTCAGCGTGCCCGCCTGGTACACCTGCCCCACAGGCGCGAGCAGCTCCATCAGCTCGCGCCGTCCCGCGAACGCACCCACGGGCAGGCCGCCGCCGATCACCTTGCCGAACGTGGCGAGATCGGGCGTCACGCCGAAGCGCTCTTGGGCGCCGCCCCACGCCAGGCGGAACCCGGTGATCACCTCGTCGAACACGAGCAGCGCGCCGATCTGGTCGCACAGCGCGCGCAGCCGCTCGAGGAACTCCACTGGCGGCACGACCACGCCCATGTTCGCGGCGACCGGCTCGATGAAGATCGCGGCGATCGGGTGTCCGTCCTCCGTGCTTGCCGCGGCGAGCGCTTCCACCGATTCGATGTCGCCGTAGCGGGCCTGCAGCGTGAGCTCGGCGGTGGCCGCTGGAACGCCCGGGCTCGACGGGATCGAGAGCGTGGCGAGTCCGGATCCGCCTGTCGCGAGGAACGGATCGGCGTGCCCGTGGTAGTTGCCGGCGAACGTGATCACCGCGTCACGGCCAGTCGCCGCTCGCGCCACGCGCAGCGCGCTCATCGTGGCCTCCGTGCCGCTCGAGCAAAAGCGCACCTGCTCGGCGCATGGCACCGCGCTCGCCACGAGCTCGGCGAGTTCGACCTCCGCTGCCGTCGGCGCGCCGAACGACGTGCCCGTTCCCGCGCTCGCGCGGATCGCCGCGACCACGTCCGCGTCCCCATGCCCGAGTGGCAAGGCGCCCCAGCTCTGCACCCAGTCCACGTACTCGTTGTCGTCGGCGTCCCACACGCGCGAACCCTCGCCACGCGCCAAGAACAACGGGTGGCTGCGGCCCACCGATCGCATCGCGCGCACCGGAGAGTTCACGCCGCCCGGCGTGACCACGCACGCTCGTTCGAACAGCTCGGCGGATTCAGTGGTTCGTGCGGCGGTGTCGGGCATGGGAGCGATCCTATGCGTCGACGCTCATATCGGCGCGGGCGCCCGCCGATATCGGTCTCGATGCGTCACGCACCTCATCCTGTTCTCGCGCCGATCGCCGTGCTGCTCGCGATGCTCGTGCTCGCGCCCGCGGTGGCCGCGAGCTGCGTGATTCCGATCCGCACGATCGGACCGATCGACGGCAACAAGCGCCAGCTGATTCGCTCGGAGCTGCGAACCGTCGACCGCAGCGCGTGGGGCGTGGACGACAGCTGGGTGTCGACGCGTCCCAAGATCAGCCAGTTCGTGCGCATTCGAGGCGTTGGACGATTCTTCGCCGTGTCGTTTCGCCGGCAGCAATCGTTGAGCATCGATGCCGAAGGGCCGTTCGACTACGGCTGGCTCTACTTCGACGACGACGATCCCGCCACGCCGGCGTGCACGATGGTTGGCAAGGAGGAGTGGCAGCGTCCGCGCATCATGCTGCGCGAATCGAAGACGGAGGTGCGGATCGCGGCGGTGTCGCGGCGCACCGAGGGCGATCGCACCGGATGCACGCTCGGACCGGACCACGGCGAGGCCGAGTGCCCGAACCTCACGCGCGTGATCCGCACGCTCAAGCAGCCGATGGGCGCGCGCAAGCTCGTGCTCGAGCAATTTGCGTGAACTTGTTTGGTACCTAAAGATTAGGTACCATAGGATCCATGGCTTCCTCTCCTGCAGCGGCCGGCGCCGCACCCGCACCCTCGTCAGACAAGCTCGATCCGCACGTATGGCGGGTGGCGATCGCGATCGTCCTGGGCGCGTTCATGTCGATCCTCGACATGACCATCGTCAACGTCGGGCTCGAACAGATCGGCCACGACCTCGGGGCAACCGGCTTCGACCAGATCCAGTGGATCATGTCGGGCTACATGCTCGCCGTCGCCGCGGTGATCCCGATCACCGGCTGGGCCAGCGAGCGGCTCGGCGGCAAGCGCCTGTTCATGGGCTCGCTCGTGCTGTTCACGATCTCGTCGGTGCTCTGCGCGTTCGCGTGGGATCTCAACTCGCTCATCGCGTTCCGTGTCCTGCAGGGCGTCGCCGGCGGCGCGCTCATGCCGGCCGGCCAGATCCTCCTCGTTCGCGCCGCGGGCCCCCACCGCATGGGACGAGTCATGAGCGTGATCGGCGTGCCGATCCTGCTGGCCCCGGTGCTGGGTCCGGTGCTCGGCGGCCTGATCCTCAAGTACCTCGAGTGGGAGTGGATCTTCCTGGTCAACGTGCCGGTCGGCATCATCGGCTTCTTCGTGGCGCTCAAGCTGCTGCCCGCCGACGATCGCGCCGCCCGCACCGACCGCAAGCTCGACGTGGGCGGGCTCGCGCTGATGTCCACGAGCATGCCGCTGATCGTGTACGGCCTCGCGAACGCCGCCGGCTCTGGCTTCAGCGCCACCCGCACGTGGCTGCCCGTGGTGGTCGGCCTCGTGCTCGCCGCGTGGTTCGTGCTCCACGCGCTGCACCGCAAGTCCGAGCCGCTGCTCGACGTGCGCCTGTTCCGCAAGCCGTCGTACGCGTACGCCACGCTCACCTCGTTCTCGCTCGGTGCGTTCCTGTTCGGTTCGATGATCCTGCTGCCGCTCTACTTCCAGGTCGTGCGCGGCGACGACGTGCTCACCACGGGCCTGCTGCTCGCGCCGCAGGGCCTCGGCGCCGGCCTGGGCATGGCGATCAGCGGGCGGCTCGCCGATCGCTACGGCGGCGGCATCGTCACGATGACCGGCCTCGCGATCCTCGCGATCGGCACCTGGCCGTTCACGCAGCTCGACGGTTCGAGCTCGTATTGGTTCGTCGAAACCGCGATGTTCGTGCGCGGCATCGGCTTCGGCTCCACGATGATGCCGTCGATGGCGGCCGCCTACGCCACGCTCAAACCGAAGGACATCGCCCACGCCACGCCGCAGCTCAACGTGATGCAGCGGCTCGGCGGTGCGGTCGGCTCGGCGATCCTCGCCACGATCCTGCAGTCCAACCTCGACAGCGCCACTGGCGGGCACGGCGGCAGCATCGGCGCGGAGGGCTCGGCGTCGAGCTCGGCATCGGGCGCGATTCCGCCGCAGGTGCTGGATTCGCTCGGGCACGCGTTCGGCGACACGTTCTGGTGGGTGCTCGGTGGCACGGTGATCGTGCTGATCCCGGCGGCGCTGCTTGCCCGCGTGGAGCGCCAGGCGCGTCGCGAGCGGTTTGCCGCCAGCGTGTCCGGCGCCACGCCCGCGCCGATTGATCCGGATCACGCCACCGACGACGAGCTGCGCCATGCCGACGCGATCGCCGCGGCGACCACCGGGGAGCCGGTCGAGTGAGCGGCGGTCCGCTGCGCGCGATCGCGGACGACGATGCCCGCGGCGCGGGAGCTCGTGCGCTCGCGCAGTCGATGATCGATTTCATGCAGCAGCGACAATCGCTGCATGGCAAGCCACTGCCGCTCGACGTCGAGCCGCAGCTCTCGTTCGCGCAGGTGAAGCTGCTGTTTCACCTGCCGCTGGACGGCACGTCGCTGCCGCTGGGCCGCTACGCCGAATCGATTGGCATCACGCCCGCGGCGCTCACGCAGGCGCTCGGCCCCATCGAGAACGCGGGCCTCGTGCGACGCGAACGCAGCGACACGGATCGACGCATCGTGCACGCGCAGCTCACCGAACAGGGGATGCGCACGCTCGACGCGCTGCGCGCCGGCTTCGGCGAGCGATGGGACGCGAGCCTCGCCACGTTCGACGACGATGAGCTGGCTGTCGCCGCGCGCGTGCTCGCGAGCGCCGCGGCGATGTTCCGCCCGGTGGAGGGATGATCAGGCGCGCGGCCAGCGGCTGACGGCAAGATCCCAGCCCGCGACCACGTCGCGCAGCGCCTGCGGCATCGTTGCCGTGGTGTAGCGGAAGAACTTCGCGGGCGATTGCGCGTCGCGCGTGTACAGCACCACCACGTCGCCCTTGCGGATCGTCGGCATGAGCGCGCCGAGCGAGGAGAAGTCGGGGATGTTCGACTCGAGCTGGTCGAGCGCCGCGCGCGCCTGCGTCGTCGCGTTCGAGAACTGCGTGAGCGACAGCGAGCGGCCGGGGGCCTCCACCTGGTCGACATGGCCGAGCGCCGTCTTGACGCCGTCCGGCGTGACCTTCACGTCCACAGCAACCGACGTGCCGCCGGGCTTCAGGATCCCGATGTCGATGCGGTTCGCGTCCGGAAACGGCTCCGTGCCGCGAACGACGATGAACTGCTTGGGGAGGGGAAGCTCTGCGGCGATGTTCATGGGCGAAATGGTACGCCGCCCCGTGCAGCTCGTGCGTCAGTCGCCAGTCTCGGCCAGCCATGCGGCGGCTTCGAGCGACGCGTAGCTGATGATCACGTCCGCGCCCGCACGCTTCATCGAAACGAGCGTCTCGAGCTGCACGGCGCGCTCGTCGATCCAGCCGCGCTCGGCGGCGGCCTTCACCATCGCGTACTCGCCGCTCACGTTGTAGACGGCGAGCGGCATGCGGGTCTCGTCCTTGATGCGACGCACCACGTCGAGGTAGGCGAGCGCCGGCTTCACCATCAGCATGTCCGCGCCCTCGTGCATGTCGAGCACGCTCTCGCGCACGGCCTCGTCGCCGTTGGCCGGATCCATCTGGTAGGCGCGGCGGTCGCCCTTGCCCGGGGCGGATTCGGCGGCCTCGCGGAACGGCCCGTAGTAGGCGCTCGCGAACTTCGTGGAGTAGCTGAGCAACGCCGTCTCTTCGAATCCGGCATCGTCGAGCGCGCAGCGCATATGCGCGATGCGCCCGTCCATCATGTCGCTCGGCGCGACCACGTCCGCGCCCGCTCGCGCATGCGACACGGCCACCTGCGAGAGCAGCTCCAGCGACTCGTCGTTGAGCACGCAGCCGTGGTCGTCCAGCACGCCGCAGTGGCCGTGGTCGGTGTACTGGCACAGGCACACGTCGGTGATCACGATCAGCTCGGGGCAGCGCTCCTTGATCGCCCGCACCGTGAGCTGCACGACGCCCTCGTCGTCCCACGCCTCGCTGCCGCGCGCGTCCTTCTCAGCGGGCAAGCCGAACAGCAACACGCCGCCGAGGCCGGCCTTCGCCGCGCGTTCGGCCTCTGCCACCGCCACGTCGATCGACATGTGCGCGTGACCGGGGATCGCGTCGATCGCGCGGCGCACGCCCGATCCGTGCACCACGAACATCGGAAGGACGAGGTCTGCCGCATGGAGGCGGTTTTCGCGAACCAAGTCGCGCAGCGCGCCGGTTCGCCGTAGTCGTCGCATGCGTGTCGCGGGATAAGCCATGTGCGCACTGTATCTGCTGCAACTTCACGAACGCTTCACGCGCGCGCCCGGCGCGTGCGCGAGAATCGCCGCATGCGAATCGCGGAGACGACGAGTGGAATCGATCGGCGCGCGCTCGATCCAGTAGCGGGCGGGCGCTTGCAGCTTGGCGCGCCTGATCGCTCTGCGCGCACGTGGGTGAGCGCCGCGTCCGGCTTGGCCGCCGCTGGCGGCGCTGCGTGGGTGGTGAGCGACGAGTACGGCGAATTGGTTCGCTTCGACGCGCTGTACGCCGCCGGCCAGCTGCTGCCGGGCCTCGCGCACCAGAAGCGAAAGCCCGACCTCGAATCGCTCCTGCGCGTTCCACAAGCCGATGGCGGATCGCTGCTCGTGGCGTTCGGTTCCGGGTCCGCCGACGACGGCACGCGCGACTCCGCGCTCGCCCAGCATGTCGACGCGACCGGCACGGCCGTTGGCAAGCCCCAGCGCGCGAGCCTCAAGCACCTGTACTCGTCGCTCGGCAAGCACCTGCCCCACGGCGTGAACATCGAAGGACTCGCGCTGCGCGACGCGGCGCAGGGTCCGGAACTGCTCGCGTTCCATCGTGGCCAGCTCGCTGGCGACCACAACACGATCTTCCGGCTCGACGCGGCGCGCGCGGTCGACGCGCTTCAGCACGGCGACGATCTCGGCAAGGATCTCGTGCTCGGCAGCGTCGCGATCGATCTTGGCACGCTCGGTGGCGCGCCGCTCGGATTCGCCGACGCGAAGACGCTCGCCGATGGACGAATCGTGTTCGTGGCGAGTGCGGAGGGAGCGCCGATCAACGACGCTGACGGCCCGATCCTCGGTTCGGTGGTCGGCATCCTCGATCACGACCTGAACGTGCAGTCGCTGCGACCACTCACTGGCCCGGCGCGCAAAGTCGAAGGGATCGAACTCGCGCGCGCGCTCGATCCAACCGCGCCTGTGGACGAGTTCGTGCTCGTCACCGACCCCGACGATCCGAAGCTCGCCTCCGAGGTGCTTCGCGTGCGCCTCGACGGCTGACCGTCACGCCAGGCGTCGCAGCATGCGCGTGGCGACGATCGCCGGCGCCGCTGCGATCAACAGCAGTCGCGTGCCCTGCTCGACCACCACGTCCCACGGGTTGGTCTCGAACAGCACGGCGTTGAACAGTTCTCGCGACGGCGCCACCGGCAGCAAGTGCTCGATCGCGCCCACGAGGCCGTCGGTTCCCACCAGCGCGAGCGGGGCGAGCGGCAGCACGAGCAGGATGCCAACGAGCGTGGCGGTGCGCGCGTCGCGCACGAGCACTGCGATCAGCGCGCCGATCGCCGAGCACACCAAGCTGGAAACGATCACCGCGCCCAGCAGCAGCGGAAGCCGCGTCCACGCCTGCGGTTCGAGCACCCCGAACACCACGAACAAGCCCGCGCAGAACACCACGGCGAGCAGCGCGCCGAGCATGAGCTTGCCCGCCATCACCTGCCATGGTCGCGCCAAGCCGCGCAGCAGGCGCCCCAGCACCGCGTCGTCCTTCTCCGCTGCAAGCGACGCGCCTACCAGCACGACGCACACGAACGCGATCGACACGGCGAGCGCGAAGCCGAGCGCCTGCGCGGTGAGCAGCGGGCTCTTGCCCTCAGCGCGTTCCACCTTGATGCGCACCGGCGCCGCGGTCGCCTCGAGCGCGTTGTCGGCGAGCCCGATCGCCGAACCCGCATCGTGCGCGAACTCGATCGCGCGGTCGAGTCGGTCCAACAGGTCCTCGTCCGCCCCCGATTCCTCGAGTTGGTCGCGTGCCTCCTGCAGGTCCTCCTCGATCGGCGAGAGCCCGTACAAGTCAAAGTCTTCGCCTTCGACGCTCACCTCGCCGCCGCTCACGAGCTTGTCGAGGTAGTCGCGATTCGCGTCGATCAACGCGTCGCTGATGCGCAGGTTGATGTTGTAGATCACGCCCTTCATGCGCTGCGCGACCACCGAACCGAGCGGGTTGTCGCCCACCATGAATTTCAAGTCCGCGCCAGACAATTGCGTGTTCAGCTTCGCCACGGTCCCGCCGGGAATTACCAGCACCCCCGCGACTTGCCCGTCGTCGAGCGCGCGCTCGGCGTGCTCGCGCGACATCTCGATCACGTCGACGCCGTTCTTCTCGGCCTGCTTCACGTAGTCGGAGATCCGGAATTCCGAGTCGCCGATCTTCACCGCGTCGCCGGTCAGGTCCTCGTTGACGAACGCGATGGTTGGCGGCCCCTGATCGAGCAGCACGCCGCCCACGATCAGCGCCACCACGAGCGGGTACAGCACGAGCAACGCGAGCAATCCACGCGTGCGGGCGAGCATCCGAACGTCCTTGCGGGCGAGCAGCAACGGCTTGATCACGACGCGCCCTCCGCGTGCCACAGGCGCAGCAGTCCGAGCGAGACGGCATCGAGCTCGGCGAGGTGCCCGCCGCGTTCACGCACCGCGTCCGCATCGGAAACGGCGAGCGCTTCGAGCGTGCCGGCATACGCGATCCGGCCCTCCACCACCACGATCACGCGATCGGCAACCGACGCGTCCTCGATCGAGTGGGTTGAATACAGCACGCTCGTGCCGGCGCGCGCGCGATCGCGCAGCACCCGGAACATCGCGGTGCGATGGACGAGATCCACGCCGGTGGTGGGTTCGTCGAGCACGAGCAACTCCGGATCGCCGAGCAGCCCGACCGCGACGTTCAAACGCTGGCGCAGGCCACCGCTCAAGTCGGCGCCCGGCGTGTCGGTCCACGGCTGCAGGTCGCCGCGTCGAATCGCTTCGACCGCATGCTCGCGCGCGGAACCTGGAAGCTTGAGCAATCGCGCGAACAGCTCCAAGTTCTCGCGAACGGTGAGCCGCGCGTACGTGGCGCCCCCTTGTGGCACCCACCCTGCACGAGCGCCGCGCGGTCCGTCCACGCGGCCGGCGCGCGGCGGCAGCAACCCCACCAGCACCTTCATGAGCGTGGTCTTGCCCGATCCGTTCGGTCCGAGCAGCGCCACTACCTCGCCCGCGTCGATGCGCACGTCCACGCCGCGCAGCACTTCGCGTCGCCCATAGCCGCGAACGATGCCCGTGGCAGTCAGGCGCGCGGTCGTGTCCGTGGCAGGATCCACCGCTCGTACCCTACCGGCCGGTGGCCGTCCTCGGCACGTGTTCGTGGCCGCAGGCGCCAATGCGTCCGCGAACCGGCGCGTGCTCGGCCCGCAGTGGCCTACGATCCATGTGATGACCGACCACCGTCACGGCCGTTCCACGCTGCCGGCCTACCGGCCGATGCGTTCGCCCCTGCAATCGATGGGTCCGTCGCTCGACGAAGAACGACGTCGCCACCGAACTGCGCGCCTCGTGGCGATCGCAAGCGTGGTCGTGGTGGCGGCGATCGTGATGCTCGTGTGGCTCGTGGGATTGCTCGGCAAGGAAGTCGTCGCGAGCGATCCCGTCGACGCGACCGCGGCGACTGGAGGCACGAGCGTGGCCGCGGCGGTCGAGAAGACCGGCGCGCCCACGCCGCAGACGTTGGCGAGCGCCGTGGAGGAGAAGGGCGAGGCGCCGCTTCGCTTGCAGCTGCCGATTCGGCGCGAGGCGGTCACCGGCATCGGGTTCGGCCCACGCAACCAGCCCGACGTGATCGAGCTGGAGCCCTCCGGCACACGCGCGAACACGTCGTGGATTCGACGCGCCACGCAGCGCTTCCTGAGCACTACCCCCGCGGGCGACCTGCGTTGGTACCGGCTTGGCGACGGCGCGCCGGAGATGGTCACCGTCGGCGCGCTGCCGGAGACCGAGGTGTACGCGCCGATCGACGGCAGCGTGGAGGCGATCACGCCCTATGTGCTCGACAGCGAGCAGCGCGGCGTGCTGATCCAGCTGCAACCCACCGGCGACGGCCAGACGATCGTCGTGCTGCGCAACCTCGACGCGGACCCGGATCTGGCGGTCGGCACGAGCGTGACGCAATCGGTGACCCGCATCGGCACGGTGCGCGACATGGACGGCGCGATCGCCGCGCCGCTCGCCGACTACACCCACGACTCCGGTTCCGGCGTGGACATGTACGTGCTGCGCATCGATGATCCCGACTCCACGCCGCTCGGCTGACGTGCCGCGCGCGCCTGCTTGCGCTCGCGCGCGTGCGGGTACCAGTCGCGGGACGTGACCACGCTCGCTCTCATCATGCTCGCCCTCGTCCTGCTCGCCGCGCTCGCGCTGGCATGGCAGGTGCACACCCCGCGCACCGTCCGATGGGACGAGGTCGAGCACGCGGGAACGCCCGGCTGGATCGCCGAGGGGCTGGTCCTGCAGCACGACGACGGGCACGCGGTGTGGGCAACGCGCGGCTACTCGATCTATCGCAGCGTCGACGGCGCCGCATTCAAGCGAGTCGCCAAGGTTCGTCCCCCGCGCGGCGAGGCGTGGGGCGGGTACCTGCGCTCGCTGCGCTCGCTGTTCGGCTACCAAGAGCTCGTGGAGGCGCTGCCGCTCGACGAGCAGCGCTTGCTCGCGTTCGCAGGGGGCTTCGTGCACGTGCTCGATCTCGGGTCGGGGAGCGTGCGACGAACGCACCAGCTGCGCTACTTCGGGCGCGGCAAGGGGCGCGGGCTGATGGCGTTCGGTCTCGATCGCGACACGGCC
>JBDHZF010000034.1:0-23240 GCA_039811765.1 Thermoleophilia bacterium
TGTCGTAGTTGATGACCGGGTCGGCATTCTTCCACCAGCTCGGGTTGGCGATGTCGCCCGGCGGGTCGTAGGAGTAGCCGTTCGGAGCCCCTGTGTCGTTGAGGTAGTAGGTGTTGAGGTAGGTGGTCTTGCCCGAGGCGCCGTTCGCGGTGACGGCCCGCAGCGCGGGGTTGTCGGTGGTGTTGTGGTACAGGTACGTGGCCTTGTAGGGCGGCGTGGTCACCACCGAATTCGCGCGCGTGGGATCGGCGTTGTGGAAGTTGACGTCGTTGCTCGCGGGGTCCGCGGTCACGAACGTCGTGTTCGCAGGCGCCGGGAAGCTGACGCTCGCCACGCCCGCGAGCGGATCCGACGCGCTCACCTCCACGTCGAGCTGGTCGTGCGAGCTCGGGATCGGCGCGCAGCCCACGCCCGTGTTGCTGAAGTAGAACGTGAGGCTGGGCAGCCCCGTCCAGTGCTGGCAGTCCGCGTTCGGTCCCTCGGTGAACGAGACGAGGTTGATCGTCGGGCCGGAGTTCTGCACGATCACGTCGCGAGTCGCCATCCCGATCACCGAGTTGCCAGCGGTGTCGTACACGTCCACGAACAGGCGGTAGTGGCCGTCCGGAACCCCCGTGGCCGCCGGCAACACCGTGTTCCAGTTGAGCGTCCACGTGCCCGCCGTGCGCGCGGCGTTGCCGATCGTGCCGGTGGTGACATTGTCGTCGAGGTTGAGCCAACGAACGGTCACCTGCGAGACCTGCGAGTTGGGGCCGGTCGGACCGTCGTCGTAGGTGCCCTGCAGCGCGTTCGCCCCCGTGAGGTTGCCGCTCATCGGCGATGCGGGCGTGGTCGAGTTGATCGTCACGCTCGGCGCGATCAAGTCCGTCTTCACCGCGGCGCTCTGCACGCTGGCGGTGTTGCCCACGTTGTCGTAGCTCACCAGCTTGTAGCGGTAGCACTTGTTGGCGGTGGCGGTGGTGTCGGTGAACGACGAGGCGAGCGTCTGGTTGGCGTCGCCCGCCACCGTCTGCAGCAGCGGCGTCGCGGAGTAGCCCACCCACGCCTCGCTGGCGTTGCAGTTGTAGGTGGTGGTGCGGTCGGCCTCGTCTCGGTAGATCGCCTGGTGGTAGATGCCCGAACCCGTGCCGTCGGTGTAGTTGGTGATCGTGAGCGGGATCGAGGCGGTCGTGAACCACGTGGACGTGGGCAGCGGCGGCGTGATCACGAGGTTGCCCGCGGTCGGCGCGGCGTTGTCGGCGGCGAGCGTGTATGGCACGTTCGCGGAGACCTTGCCGGAGTTGCTGAGCGCGGTCGCGTTGCGCGCGCCGAAGCCGCCGGCGCCGCTCACCCACGCATAGGCCTGCTCGTACGGGCCGGGCGCGGCGATCGTGGTGGGGTTCGGAACCGGCGTCCACCCGGTGCCGCCACCCTGCACGTTGATGCTCGCGATGCCCGACGACGGCGCGCTCGGCGTGAACTTCGCGATGATCGAGCCATCGTTGGTCGCGCACGTGGTGGCCGCGCCCGTGGTGCGAACCCACGCCTTCGTGTGGTCGAGCGGATCCACATGCTGGCAGTTCGGGTTCGTGCCCTCGACCCACCCGTCGAACGTCATCGTCGGCGGGTTGTTGTCGATCAGCACGTCGCGCTGCGCGACGTTGGTCACCACGTTGCCCGCGGTGTCGTACACGTCGACGAACACGCGGTAGTGGCCGTCGAGCACGACCGGCGTGGTGGTGTTCCAGTTGAGCGTCCACGTGCCCGCGGTGCGCGTGGCGTTGCCGATCGTGCCCGTCGTGACCATGTCGTCGAGGTTCAGCCAGTGCACCGTCACTTGATTCACCTGCGAGTTGGGACCCGTCGGGCCGTCGTCGTAGGTGCCCTGCAGCGCGTTCGCGCCGGTGAGGTTGCCGCTCATCGGCGACGCCGGCGTGGTCGCGTTGATCGTGGCGGTCGGCATCACGAAGTCCGTCTTCACCGCCGCGCTCACCACGCTCACCGTGTTGCCGACGCGGTCGTCGGCGACCAGCTTGTAGCGGTAGCACTTGTTCGCGCTCACGGTCGTGTCGCTGAAGCTGGTCGCGAGCGTCTGGTTCGCGTCGCCCGCCACCGTCTCGAGGATCGGCGTGGCCGAGTAGCCCACCCATGCCTCGCTGGCGTTGCAGTTGTTCACGGTGGTGCGATCGGCCTGGTCGCGGTAGATCGCCTGGTGGTACACGCCCGCGCCGGTGCCGTCCCCGTAATTGGTGATCGTGAGCGGGATCGACGGGTTGATGAACCACGTGGACGCGGGCACGGACGTGATCGACAGCCCGCCGCCGGCCGGCGCGGCGTTGTCGGTGACGACGGTGTAGTTGACGGGCGTCGAGACCTTGTTGGAGTTGCTCTTGGCGGTGGCGCTGCGATTGGTGAAACCGGCCGCGCCGCTGGTCCACGCGTACGACTGTTGCCACGGGCCGGGATCGAGGATCGTGGTCGGGTTGGCGACGGGAGTCCAGCCGGTGCCGCCGCCCTGCACGTTGATGCTCGCGATGCCCGAGGACGGGGCGCTCGGCGTGAACGTGGCGATGATCGAGCCGTCGTTGGTGGCGCAGGTGGTGGCTGGGCCGGCCGTGCGGATCCACGCCTTCTTCGTGTCGAGCGGATCGATGTACTGGCAGCTCGGGTTGGTGCCGACCACCCAGCCGTCGAATGTGATCGTTGGCACGGCGTTGTCGATCAGGATGTCGCGGGTGACCGCATCGATCACATCGTTGCCGGCGCGGTCAACGATGTCCATGTGGATGCGGAAGTGGCCGTTGAGCGCGCTCGTGTTCCACGCGTACGTGTACGTTGAGAAGTCGTTCGTGAACGGCGCGACGATCTGCACCTTCGTGCCGGGCGCGGTGTCGAGATCCTCGTACCAGAAGCGCAACGTTCGCGAGCGCGCGCCGGTGTCGCCGCTCGGCACGGCGATGCCGCTCAGCGTGTCGGCGGCAGTGCCGGCGAGCGTCACCGTCGTGCTCACCGAAGCGGGCGTGGCATTGAGAACGAGGGTTGGGTCGGTGTCGTCGACCACGACGACGTTGGTGGGCGCGAGCGAGATGCTGACGTTGCCGACGTGGTCGGTGGCCTCGACGCGGTACTTGTAGCAGTTGCCGCTCGTGACCGTGGTGTCGGCGAACGAGCCCAGGACGGGCGCCGGATCGCCCATCGACGGCGTGCCCAGCGGCGTCCATAGCCCGGAGAACGTGCCGCAACCAGTGGCGGTCCAGGGCGCGACGTCTCGCTGGAGCTGGTACTGCGCCACGCCGGCGACGTCGGTCATCGCGCCCGTGTGGTTGACCGTGATGCTCGGCGTGTTCGCCCATGCGAGCGTGCCACTGCCGTACGTCAGGGTTCCGCCGGTCGGTCCCGCGGTATCGGCCGTGATCGTGAGGTTGTTGACTGCAGTGCTCCAGTTGCCGGCGTAGTCGCGGAATCGGATCTGCTCGACGCCTGGCGACGCCGCGCCCGCGGTCCACTCGTACACCTGCGTGTACGGACCCGGATCGGCGACGTCGACCTGCGCGAGCGGCGAGACCCAGTTGCCGCTCGGGTTGATCGCCGGGAAGCGAACCGTCGAGGGTCCCGACTGCGCGTCGGTGGGCGCGCCGGTCACGGTGAACGTGCCCGCCTGGTTGGTGTTGACGTAGATCGTCGAACCGACGGCCTTCTGGTACTGCGGGTTCGTGCCTTCGGCGATGCTCACCGTGCCGGTGGGGAGCGTGTTGTCCCAGCCCTTGAATCCGCTCGCGTAGAGGTTGAGCGCGTTGCCGACCTCGTCGAGCACGCGCAGGCGGTACTCCCAGCAGGTGTTCGCCGTGGGCACGTTCACGTACGCGTTGTTGCTGTAGAAGTTCGTGCCGGCAGGCGCCTCGACGATGTCCGCCCACGTCGATCCCGAGGTGCAGCCGCCGGCGGCGTCGGGCGTGCCTTGCCGGCGCTGCAGCCAGCGATGGATCGACCCGACTCCGCTCGCCGCGGATCCCGTGTCGGTGAAGGCCGTCGCCGCAGGGAAGTCGATGCGATTGGTCGCCGTGGTCGCCCAACCCGGCGTCTGGATGTCGACGCTGCCGCTCGAGAGCGTCGGCGCGGTCGTGTCCGCCTGGAAGGTGAACGGCGCCGGATCGCTCGTGAGCGCGGACGGCGGGTTGGGATCGCCGTGGTCGGCGGTCGCGTTCACCGTGCCCGTCGTGCCGGCGCCCGACCACGAGAACGTGCGCGTGTAGGTGCCGCCGCCGGTCTCGAGCACGGAAGCCGGGATCGCCGGGAACGTCTGCGAGCCGCTGCCCGACCACGCCGTGTTGTGGTTGCGCGGCGGCGACGCGGTGACGTTGCAGCTCGCGTTCGTCGGCAGCTGGTACGTTCCGCTCAGCGCGTCCGACGGCTTGAGCCAGCGCATGCGCGCCTCGGCGCTGCCGCCGTTCTCGTAGAACTCCATCATGATGTCGTACTTGGTGCCGGCGATCAGCGACATGCCGCCGCAGCTGGAGTACTCCGTGGCGCCGTGGTCGTCCCAGCGGCTGGCGACCTCGGTGCCGTTGACCCACATGCGAACGCCGTCGTCGCTGCGCGTCTGGAAATAGTACGTGCCGGTCTCCGGCGCCACGAGCTTGCCGACCCAGCGGATCGAGAACGTGTCCACGCCGAGCGCCGCGTACGGTGTGCCGGATCCCCAGTTGAAGTCCACGTTCGGGTCGATGCGGGTGAAGCTCGGACCCGTGAAGTTCGTGCCTGGGTAGGTGTTCGCCTGCGAGTTGTCCCAGTACGTGCCGATGAGTCCCGCGGACGCGACCGCGGAACTGTCGGTGCCGCCCGCCGGCGACCAGCCGCTCGGCGGCGTCGGCCACGTCACGAACGAGATGCCGCTGTCCGGGTCCGACGCGGAGACGGTGGCGGTGGCCGACCCCGATCCGCCGGGCCTGAACCACAGCTTGGAGATGTCGTTCGCCGAGTTGTAGTACGCGTCCGGGCTGCTCTCGGTCCACTGCACGAAGTTGACGATCGCCTTGGAGGCGTCCGGATCGATCACGTACGGAAGCGCGAGGTCGGAGTCGTCGAACGTGAGCGACAGGATGCTGCCGCGCAGCGCCCAGCGAACGTGCTGGTCGAGCGGCTTCATCGCCGCGTCGTAGAGCTTCGGTCGCTCGATGTACCAGCCGGCGCCGAGGTCCACGCGGCCGTCGTCGAGCAGCTTCGGCTGCGTGCCCGCGTGCGTGGCGTACAGCTGCCAGCGCCACGTGCGCGCGCCTTGGTGCTTGCGAACGACGAGGTACTCGCGCAGGCGGTCCTCGTCCACCGACTGCAACAAATCCCACTCGGATCCGACGTACGCGGCGCCGCGCGCGAGATCCACGCGTTGGGAATCGTCCACGTCGAGCATGCGCCAGCCAGCTCGGGCGTTGGGCGCGACGTCGGCGTTCGCGCCGAGCCGAACCCGACCACCGATGTCGTCGGGCAGCGCGGCCCACGGCTCGGTGCTGCTTGCGGCCTCCGCCGGGGCGATCACGCGAGCCTGCAGGGCACCGGGGATGCGTCCGCGCAGCGCGCTCACGTACGCGCGGTCGAACGCGTTGGACAGCGAATTCACCGCTTGGGAAGACGAATCGTTCGACGAATTCGTGCCCGCGGCGGCCTGCGACGCGCACGCCAACGCGCCTGCTGCGATCAGGCAGCCGGCGATGCCGAGCAAGCGGCGAAGCTGTCGGGGGGCGCTGTGCGCCATGCGGTCGGTCGATCCCTCCATTCGTCGGCGCTGCACCTGGTGCGCCGACCCGTCGGGGTCCCATCGACCGCACGGCGCGTCATGCTTGAGCAGGTTCGTGCTTGCTGGAAAGCTTGCAGCAGGCCAGTGGGCCGAGTGGCCGTGCAGGTTGGAGGTTCGAAGCTCCGCGAATCGTTCGCTCAGCGAATCGACGCGTCGACGGCTCGCGCCCACGAGACGCACACCACACCGCCGCATGCGACGACCGCGCCGACGACCAGCAGCAACGCGATCTGACGTGGATCCGTCCCCGTGAACGGCAGCGATCCGACCGAAGAACGCGATGCATGTGACGCTGTCGCGACCGGCACGGTCTCACGCTTCGCGGGAATCGCGACCACGATCTCGTCGGCCTGCGTGGGCGCGGCCGGTGGCAGCACCGCTTCCATGGGGTCGTCGATTGAGTCGGGAACGTCCTGCGCCATCGCGGTCCCGACTGTCGGCGACGCGGCAAACGCGATCACCGCGAACGCGACGGCGATGCGAGCATGTGCGGGACGAGCGAACATGAGGTGCCTTGGTCGAGAATGGCCAGCGTAGGATGCCTCCACCCTACGCTACACGGACGCGCGCGAACGGAGGACGGATGCCACGAAGGCCGGACTGGGACGAACAGCGACTCGCGGCTGTGGCGCGGGGCGACGAACCCGCGGACCTGGCGTTCGTCGGCGGTCGAGTGCTGTGCGTGCACACGCGCGAGTGGCTGGACGCCGACCTGCTCGTGGCGTGCGGGCGCGTGGCGAGCGTGGTGCAACGAGACGCGAGCTCCGGGGAACCGCTCGCCACCACCACGGTCGACGCCACCGGTCGTTGGCTCGTTCCCGGCTACATCGACGCGCACGTGCACGTGGAGTCGTCGAAGCTGACCATTCCGGGATTCGCGTCGGTCGTGGTGCCGCGCGGCACGACGACGGTGGTGACCGAGCCGCACGAGATCGGCAACGTGCTCGGCGTGGACGGCACGCGCTGGTTCATGGACAGCGCGGACGAGTTGCCCCTGGACTGCCGGTTCATGGTGCCCAGCTGTGTTCCGGCGAGCGCATTCGAATCGGCCGGCGCCGAGTTGGACATCGAGGCGATGGAGCGCCTGCTCGAGCATCCGCGCGCGATCGGCGTGGGCGAGCTGATGAATTTCCCGGCGATCGTGGCGGGCGACGCGCATGAACTGGACAAGCGACGCTCCATTGGTTCGGGTCATGCGGACGGCCACGCACCTGGACTCGTCGGCCGATCGCTCGACGCGTATGCCGCGGCGCGCATTCGATCGGACCACGAGAGCACGACGGTCGACGAAGCACTGGCGAAGCGTCGGCGTGGGATGTGGGTGCTGCTGCGAGAAGCGTCGAACGCGCGCAACCTGCGCGATCTCGTGCCGCTCGTTCGTGAGCACGGCCCCGAATTCTGCGCGCTGTGCACCGACGATCGCGAACCGGACCACCTGTTGCACGAAGGCCACATCGACCACCTGCTTCGGGTATGCGTAGCGGAGGGCCTCGATCCGGTAACCGCGTTGTTGCTCGCAACGTTGCATCCGGCGCTTGCACATGATCTGCGCGACCATGGCGCGCTCGTTCCGGGCGCGCATGCGGATGTGAACGTGCTCGCCGACCTTGAGTCGTTCCTGCCTCAGCAGGTGTGGAGTCGTGGGATGCTCGTGGCGAAAGACGGGTCGCTGGTCGAGCCGCTGAACACGAAGTCGCCGGATTCGGTGATGGGCACGGTCCGTTTGGCGCCGCGCGACCATGACTCGCTGCGGATCGATGCCGGCGGCAGCGAAGCGACTGCATCTGTTCGCGTGATCGGCGCGCTCGATGGGCAACTGTTGACGCAATCGCTCGATCGGGACCTGCCCGTGGTCGACGGCGCGGTGACGGCGGACTCGTCGCAGGACGTGGCGAAGCTCGCAGTGTTCGAGCGTCACGCCGCGAGCGGCCGAATCGGCCTCGGATTCGTGCATGGGTTCGGCCTTCGAGATGGCGCGTTCGCGTCCACGGTGGCGCACGACGCGCACAACCTCGTCGTGGTCGGCGTGGACGACGCGTCGATGCTTGCCTGCGTCGATCGACTCGAAGCGCTCGGTGGCGGCATCGCGGTCGCGAGGGAAGGGCGCGTCGTCGGCGAGCTCGCGCTTCCCGTGGCGGGGTTGATGACCGACGCCCCGCCGCAGCACGTCGCGGCGACGATGGACGAGCTGCACGCCACATTGATCGAGATGGGCGTGTCCCCCGATGCTCCATTCATGGTGCTGTCGTTCCTCGCGCTCAGCGTGATTCCGTCGCTCAAGCTCACCGATCGCGGCTATGTGGACGTCGACCGGTTCGAGCTGGTCGACGTGCTGTTGCACGAGCACGCATCGCGGCGTTGACGGATCCCCCTTGCGAGTTCACAGCTGCAGTGGTTCGCTGGATTCGTGGGATCCCGAATTCCCCCGTTCGGGATGTAGACGCACCGAGGGGAAGACACGTATGTGCTGCATGATGGCTCCTGTGGGAGCAGCGCAGGGAGGCGGCCCTGCAACCGCGACGTCGACGACGTCCACCCCATCCACCGCGCTGCCAACGACGGCAACGACTCCAACTGCGACGACGTCGGTTGCCGGCGCGAGCGGCGGCGGCGACGCAGCTGCAGGCGCGGCAACGCTCGCGTCCGTGTTGCCACCGTTGCAGAGCGCGATCCAGAACTTGTCCACGGCAGTTGCGGGGATGAACTCCGCCGCAACGGCCGCGACCACATCCGCGGGCGGCGCCACCACGGCGACGCCTGCGGCGGCAACGACAGCTACGCCGACGGCCTCCACCGACGCGACGGGCACCGCGCCCACCACAACTCCAACCACGGCCGCTGCGACCACGGCCACGACCGCGCCGTCAACCACTGCTCCAGTGGCGTCGACGGATCCGAACGCGGTGGCGACCGCCAGCGCCGGAGCAGCAGCCGTGCAAGGCGGCGGCGCCACGACGCTGACGGCGGAGCAGCAGGCCCAAGTCGTGAGCGTCCTGCAACAGCTCGTGACGGTCCTCAATCAGCTCGTCGCGCTGCTGCAGCAAGGCGGTGTCATCGCGGGTGGCGCGACCACCGCCACGACGGCTCCGACGACCGTGCCGACGACGACATCGACAACGACCACGCCGTCCACGACGACGGCGGCCGCGACCACCACGGCCGCAGCGACTTCGACCACGACTCCGGCCGCGGGCGCGCAGCCCACCGCTCCGACCACCACCACTGGTGGCGGCGCCATCTCCAACGAGACCGGCGCGACCGCGAACGCCGCGGCGGCGCCACCGCCACCCGGCAGCGCAGGCTGATCCGGCACGCACGAAGCTCCACGCCCTCGGGACTGGTTGGAGTTTGCGACACTATTTGTCGCAAACTCCAACCAGTCCCGTTGCGTTGCCCGAGGCTGCAACGCCGCGTCGTCCCCGTTCGAAGTACGGATGGGGACGATGACGGCACTCACGACCACTGTTGTTCGGACGATCGACGACGCGATGGCTCGCGGCGCATTGCTGCGCACGCGCTCGGCCGCCGTGCTCGACGACATCGAACGCGTGCTCGCCACCGGCGTGATCGACGAGGCCTCGCGCACGCCCGTGGGCAGCGGCATGAACGGCGTGCTCACCAAGGTGCGTATCACGGATGTGCTCGACGGTGCCCGCTCGGTCGAGGCCGTTGAAAAAACCGCCGCGCAACAGGCCGCCCAAGAAGCGTTCGGCTGGCGCATCGCACGCGAGCTGGGCATCGACTATCTCGTAGCTGCAGTGGCGCGTCGCGCCGACGGCACGGCCCGGATCGAGCTGCGCCCCGGAGTCGCGGCGAACATGCACGGCATTGACGATGCACGCTCGCTCGAAGCCGTGCTCGCGAAATCGTACGCGAACGATGCAACGCTTGGCCTGAACGCCGCGCAGGCCGCGCGCGCGGGACGAGTCGATCGACAGCTGCTCCAGTTCTTCGACTACCTGATCGCCAACAACGATCGCCACGGCGGCAACGCGCTGCACGACGCCGTTACCGGGGCGTTCTCGTTCATCGACGAGGGCCACGCCGGACGCGGCCAACTCGCGAAGAACGGCGGCACGGTGCTCGAGCCAGCGCTGCGACGCTTCCAGGCTGGCGACGACGGTGGCCGCGTCGACCTCGACCCGGCGGTGATCGAGTATCTGCGACGGCGCACGAGCGCGGACCGCCTGCGCGCGATCCACGCCGCGGTGTTCGATCGAACGGACGTCGCAGGGCCGCCAGCGGGCACCGTCGGCGAGCGATTCCTGCGCCACGTGAACGGACTCGACTATCGCGAGGGGGTGACTGCGCGATTCGAGCACGCGATCGCGAACGCCGGCTACGTCGCCCGCCCCTACTCGCCCGACGCCGGCGACTGGATCGCGCCACGAGTAGACGTCGATCCCGACGCTCGCGGCGTCGGCAACGTGCGCAACGAATTCATGCGCGCCGGCGGATTCTTCTAATTGGAACGATGTGTGGTGGATTCCATCCGCTGAGCGACCGGAACCCGCCACACATCACCCACCACGTTCAGCCGGGGCGCACCACGAGGTTCACGAGACGGCCAGGCACGACGATCTGCTTCACAGGCTGCATGCCCTCGAGCGCCGCGGCAACCTTTTCGTCGGCGCGCGCGGCGGCGACGATCTCGGCCTCGTCGGCGTCCGCGGAAACCTCGATCTGCCCACGCAGCTTGCCATTCACCTGCACCGCGAGCGTCACCGTGTCCTGCACCAGGAACGCCTCGTCGAACTCCGGCCACGGCTCGCTCCACACGGCCTCGCCACCAAGCACCGTCCACAGCTCGCTCGCGATGTGCGGCGCGAACGGTTGCACGAGGCTCGTGATCGTCTGCGCGAGGAAGCGATGCGCCCGATCCACGAGCTCGGTCGCATCCTCCGCGCGCTCGCCAAGTGCTTTGGTACCCGTGTTGGTGGCTTCCATCAACGCGGCGATCGCGGTGTTGAATTGCATGCGCGGACCGATGTCATCGCTCACACGCCGGATCGCGGCGTGCGCGGCGGCAACGAGCGCGCGCGCGTTCGGATCGTCAGCAAGCTCGTCCACGGTGGGCGACGCGATGATCGTTTGGCCAGCGCCGTCGAGCGCCGCCACGCCGTGCACGTAGCGCCACAAGCGGTCCAAGAACCGGCGCGTGCCGCCGATGCCCGTGTCCTGCCACTCGGCGTCCTGATCGGGAGGGCCGAGAAACAGCACGTACGTGCGCAGCGTGTCGGCGCCGTAGCGCTCCACGAGCGGCAAGGGCTCCACGATGTTGCCCTTGGACTTGGACATCTTCGCGCCGTCCTTGTAAATCATCCCCTGCGTGAACAGGTTCGCGAACGGCTCGCGGAAGCCGACCATGTCGAGGTCGTGCAGCACCTTCGTGAAGAAGCGCGCGTACAGCAGGTGCAGCACCGCGTGCTCCACCCCGCCGATGTACTGGTCGACCGGCATCCAGCGATCGACGACCTCGCGATCGAACGGCGCGTGCCCGTTCTGCGGATCGCAGTAGCGCAGGAAGTACCACGACGAGTCCACGAACGTGTCCATCGTGTCGGTCTCGCGCCGCGCCCAGCTCGAGCACTGCGGGCAGCGCACCTTCACCCAGTCCTCCGCCGCAGCCAGCGGCGACTGGCCCTTCGGCTGGTAGTCGTGCACCTCGGGAAGTAGCACGGGCAGCGCGTCGTCGGGCAGCGGCACCACGCCGCAGTCGTCGCAGTGCACCACCGGAATCGGGCAGCCCCAGTAGCGCTGGCGCGAGATCAGCCAATCGCGCAGGCGGTAGTTGACGGTGAATTCGCCGCCGACCTGCTCCACGATCGTGCGGGCACCTTCGGCGATCGGATGGCCGCCTTCCACGAGCACGCCGTCCTTCGCTGTGTACGGAAGCTCGTCCTCCACCCCTGGCACAGATTGCACGGAGCGACGCACGGGAAGGTCGAACGCTTGCGCGAACGCGAAGTCGCGCTCGTCATGCGCGGGAACCGCCATGAGCGCGCCGGCGCCGTAGTCGGGCAGCACGTAGTCGGCCACCCAGACCGGAATCTCCTCCCCGTTCGCCGGGTTGGTGATCGTGCGTCCCGTGAACACCCCGGTCTTCTCGCGCTCGGCGTTCGAGCGATCGATCGACGAGAGCTTCGCCGCGGCGTCGCAGTAGTCGGCCACTGCTTGCTCGTTGCCAGTGCCGCGCGTGAGCGGGCCGACGAGCGGGTGCTCCGGAGCCAGCACGAAGAAGGTCGCGCCGTGGAGCGTGTCGGGTCGGGTGGTGAACACCTCGATCGTCGCGTCGAGATCGCGCTGGTGAAAACCGATCGTCGCGCCCTCGCTGCGACCGATCCAGTTGCGCTGCATCGTGAGCACGCGCTCGGGCCACTGCCCTTCGAGCTCCTCCATGTCGTCGAGGAGCTGCTGCGCGTAGTCGGTGATGCGGAAGTACCACTGGTTGAGCGCGCGCTTTTCCACCACGCTGCCGCAGCGTTCGCACAGGCCGTCGACCACCTGCTCGTTGGCGAGCACCGTTTGATCGGTGGGGCACCAATTGACGGGCGCGTCCTTACGGTAGGCGAGTCCCTGCTCGAAGAAGCGCAGGAACAGCCACTGTGTCCAGCGGTAGTAATCGGGACGATGCGTGGCGAGCTTGCGAGTCCAATCGATCGACCAGCCCAAGTGGTCGAAGTCTTCTTCGATGCCTCGGATGTTGGTCTCGGTGACCGTGAGCGGATCGCCGCCGGTCTTGATCGCGGCGTTCTCCGCCGGCAGGCCGAAGGAGTCGTAGCCCATCGGGTGCAGCACGACCTCGCCGCTGCGACGACGATGATGGGTGATCACGTCCCCCATCGTGTAGTTCTTGACGTGCCCCATGTGCAGACGACCGGATGGATACGGCAGCATCTCGAGCACGTATGTGCCGTCCTGCGCCGGCGGCAGCTCGCTCGAGGCGACGTGCGCGCGCTCCCACGCGCCGCGCCACCTCGGTTCGAGCACCGCGGGTTCGTAGGCGGGGAATCGTCCCTCGTCGGCGTGGGCGGTGGCCTCGGTCGTGGTCGCGTCGCTCGTCATGGAGCAACCTTACCCGCGCGCGTGGACGTGCGCGCGGCGCGCGGCTAGCGAACGAGCGAGGCGGCGGCGAGGCCGGCGCGAACGCCGATCTGCGCGCCCATCTGCACGTCGCTCGGGAAGTGCGCGCCGGCGTGAACGCGGCTGAGCGCGACCTGTCGCGCCCACCAACCGAATTCGTTCGCGCGCGCCGGCCAGAGCGCGCCCAACACGGTGGACGCCGCGAATGCGCTGCTCGTGTGGCCGGACGGGTAGCTCGCGTCGCGCGGCAGTTTGCCGATGGGACGGATCGAACCATCCACTTGGAATGGACGAAGTCGGCGATACCCCGTCTTCGCGAGTGTGGTCTGCAGCTTCGCCGCGCCCATCGCCGCAAGCATCACCCCGGTGCCGATCCAGCCACGCGTGAACCCCGCGACACGCCGGTACTGGCGCGCGAAGTCCATCCACGTGTCGAATCCACCGTGCTGCGCGAGGTAGCTGGTGAAATTCGCGGCCTGCGGATTGGCGTTCGCCGCGGCGTTGAGCTGGCGGACTGTGTTCAGTTCGCCGGCTTCGACCCACGCGTTCGGCGGCGTTGGCACGCCACCGGGGAACGGTTGCCATCGTGGAAGGATTGCTGTGAGAACGCTCATGTCGACTGCTCGTCGAGGAGGTCGGCGAGCACGAGCGTTCATGTCGGGTCGGCGAGCCGCGCGCGGCCACCGCGTTGGCCGTCGTCGCCCCACGCTTGTAGCATCGACGGATCATTCGTCCCGCGTTCGAGGAGCAGTCGAT
Source organism: Thermoleophilia bacterium (assembly GCA_039811765.1). Lineage (GTDB taxonomy): Bacteria > Actinomycetota > Thermoleophilia > Gaiellales > SKUG01 > JAGQUL01. The sequence continues at coordinate 13,610 of JBDHZF010000034.1, forward strand.
GTCGAGCATGTCCAGCGAGCCGCGCGCGCACGGTCGGTGGCGTTCGCTGGCAGCCGCGCTGCTGATCGTGCTCGGCGTGCTGTGCATCGCCGTCGGCATGGTCACCGCGTGGCTTCGCACACAGGTGCTCGACACCGACGAATGGGTCGCCACGAGTCGCACGGTGATCGAAGATCCCGCGATCCAGACGGCGGTCGCCACGTGGACCGTCGATCAGCTCTTCGATCGCGTGCAGCCCGAGGACATGCTCGATTCGGTGCTGCCGAAGGGCACGGAATTCTTGTCTGGTCCGCTCGTGTCGCGCGTGCGCGTGGAGAGTTACGACGTCGCGGAGCGGGCGCTCGCGGAACCCCGCGTGCAGAACGCGTGGGCCACGGTGAACCGTCGCGCGCACGAACGTCTCAAGCGCGCCATCGAAGGTCATGAACCGATCGTCGTCAAAGGTCCTGGCGGCGTGCTGCTCGACTTGCGCCCAGTGCTCGAGCAAGTGGCGCAGTACATCGGCGTGAGCGAATCGGTGGTGGACGCGATCCCGCAGAAGATCACCACGGTGCAGCCGAAGCATCCGGAGCGAATCGAGCGCGGCCTGCGAGCGCTGCGCGTGCTCGATCGCTGGGGCGCGATCGTCTCGTGCGTGGCGCTGCCGCTCCTGCTGCTCGGCGTGTGGCTCGCCGGCGACCGACGCCGGGCGTGGATCTGGATCGGCATGCTGCTCGCGCTCGCGTCGTGGGGCATCGGGTACGCGTGCGGCGCGTTTGGTCCCGTGTTGTCGGGCGTGATGACGCAGACCACGACATGGCGTGCCGCGATCGAGACCACGTGGGACGCGATCTCCGACCTGTTGCGCGACTCGTCGCGTGCCGGCATCGTCGTGGGCCTGCTCGCCGCGCTCGTGGCGTGGAGCGCCGGCGGCGCGTCGTTCTTGGTGCGGGCGCGACGCGCCGCGGCGCCGATCCTCGTCGATCGACGACCGCTCGCGCTGTGCCTCGCCGCCGCGCTCGCATGGTTGGTGATCTCGATCGTTCCCGCGTTGGACGGCATTCGCGTCGGCATGAAGCTGGTGCTCGCAGCGCTCGCTGTCGGCGCGGCGTGGTGGATCGCCGCGATCGCGACGCGCGAGCGAAACGAGATCGCAGGGGTGGAACACGATGGCTGACTCGACGAGCACATCCGATCCGACGCTCACCACTCCCGTGCGCACCGAGCACGCCGAGACGACCCGAACGGTGCTCGAGGTGCAGGCACGCACCGTGGTGAAAGTGCTCGTCGTCGCCGCGCTGTGCTGGCTGGCGGTGAGCGTGATCGTCGAGCTGCGCAGCTTGCTGATCCAACTGTCGATCGCGATTTTCCTGGCGATCGCCGCCGATCCGGTCGTGCGCCGCTTGCAACACCGCGGCATGGGACGCGTCGGTGGCGTGTTGATCGTGATGAGCGCAGGGTTCCTGATCTTGGCGGCGGCGTTGTCGGTGTTCATTCCGCCGCTCGTCAAACAAGGCAACCGACTGGTCGACGCGACTCCCGGCATCATCGACGACGTTCGCCACAGCTCGTGGTACGAACGCATCGACGAGCGCTTCCACGTTGTGGATCGCGCATCCGAGCAGGCGGAGAAGCTGCCGGGCATCGTCGGCGATCAACTGGGATCGCTCGTTGGAACGCTCTTGTCGGGCGTGCTCGGCGCACTCACGATCTTGTTCCTGACGATCTTCCTGCTGCTCGGTGGCGCGCAAGTCGCGCGGGGAATCGTACGCCTCGCGCCGAAGCTCACCGAGCCGAAGTGGTGGTCGGTGGTGCAGGGCACGTACACCGGCGTTTCCGCGTTCGTGGGCGGCATGATCATCATCGCGCTGCTGGGCGGCACCAGCCTCGCGGTGGTCGCCGCGCTGCTCGGACTGCCCTACGCGCTCCCGCTCGGCCTGTGGATGATGCTGCTCGAGATCATCCCCATGGTCGGCGCCACGATTGGCGCGATCCCAGCGGTCATCGTTGCATTTGTCGCCGGCGGCGTCACGCAGGGCATCGTGATGCTTGCGTTCGTGATCGGCTACCAGCAGCTCGAGAACATCGTCATCCAGCCGCGCGTGCAGGGCCGCCAAGCGGAGCTGTCGCCGCTCATCGTGTTCGGCGCGGTGCTCGTTGGTTCGCAGTTGCTCGGTGTGCTCGGCGCACTGTTCGCGGTGCCGCTCGCGGGCGTGCTGCAGATCGTCGCGCGGCAGGTGATCGTCGAACAGGGCACGCAGGACGTGGAGTTGCCGGACCTGTTCACGCCGGCGATGCCGATGCTGGAAGACGAACCGTCATCGTGACGGCAACGCGCCGATCGTGATCGATTCGCCCGGGTCGAGCACACGAACGTCCACACCCAGCGGGGCCGCGCGCTCGAACGCACGGGCGGGATCGTGCCAGACCCGTCGCATTGCGCGATAGAGGCCTATCGGGTGATACGTGCCCCAATGGATCGGTATTGCGATTCGCGCGCCGACGAGTTCGAGCGATCGCGCCGCGCGCTCGCCGTCCATGTGGCCGGGGCCGAGCGTGCGCCACCACCCGCCGACCGGCACGAGCGCGACGTCGACCGATCCCACGCCTTCGAGCGAGGCGTCGAGATCGGTGTCGCCGGCAAACCAGATTCGCAGCCCGTCGGATCGCTCCACCACGAATCCCACCGCCTCCGCTCCAGCCTCGTCGCGACGCAGGCCACTGCGATCGCCGCCATGCGCGGCGGGCACCGCGATGATCCGCAACGCGCCGACCCTGGTTTCGTCCACAACGGTCATTCGCGTGACGGGTTGAAAGCCAGCGCGTTCCAGCACCGTGGCCGCACCGCGGGGCGCGAACCAGCGAACGTCGTTGCTGGCGGCGCGTCGCACGCGTCGCAGCGAACCCAAGTCGAGGTGGTCATGGTGCGCGTGGGACACGAACACCGCATCGCATTCCGCGATCGATGCGCGAGGAACCGACGTGCGCCGTCTGAGGTGCGCCATGCGCCATCGCACGACCGGATCGAACAGCAGCTTGACGCCGTCGTGCTCGATCGCGACGCTCGCATGGCCGATCCACGTGATCGTGGTGCGCTCGCTCATAGCAGCACGAGCTGGTCGCGGTGCACGGCTTCGAGCGCGCCTCGACGATCCGCCGCGTCGTTGGCGAGCAGCCGCGACAGCTCGTCGCTCGAGTACTCGACGATGCCTCGCGCGAACGCCGCGCCGCCCGCGTGCTTGACGCAGCGCACGTCCACCGCGTCCCCCGGATGAAACGCGCCGTCGACCGCCACGATGCCGACGGGCAGCAGGCTCGCGCCACGATCGACGATCGCGGACATCGCGCCCTCGTCCACCGAGACCGAGCCGCTTGCGCGCTTTGCGTGCCGCAACCACAGCTTGAACGACGATCCCGAGCGCTCGTGGGCGTGAATGCGCGTGCCGACCGCATCGCCACGCACGATGCGTCGCAGGATCTCGGGCTCGCCCGCACGCGCAATGGTGGTGACGATTCCGGCGGTTCCCGCCATCTCAGCGGCAACGACCTTGCTGCGCATGCCTCCCGAGCCCCAATGCGATCCGGACTCCGCGGTGTCGACGCGATGCAGCAGCGAGTGGTCGTCCACGGTCGTGATCAGCGTCGCGCCAGGCGTGTTCGGATGCGCGGTGTAGAGGCCGTCCGTGTCGGTGAGCAGCACGAGCGCGTCCGCGCCGATCGACACCGCCACTTGCGCTGCAAGCGTGTCGTTGTCGCCGAACGTGATCTCGTCCGTGGCAGTGGTGTCGTTCTCGTTGACGATCGGAACCACGCCCCACGCGAGCAGTTGGTCGAGCGTGCCTCGGGCGTTCGTCCAGGTCGAGCGATGGGCCGCGTCGTGCATCGTGAGCAGCACTTGCGCGGTGCGGATCGAACGCAGCTCGAACAGGTCCGACCACGTGCCGAACAGCGCGCCTTGGCCGACTGCGCTCGCGGCCTGCAGCTGCGGCAGCTCCGTTGGACGCACGGTGCGACCAAGCAAGCCCAATCCCGTCGCGATCGCGCCGGACGACACCAACGCCACCTCGTGCCCGCCGGCCATGAGCGCGGCGACGTCGTCGACGATCTGGCCGAGCAGGCCAACCTGTCGACGCCCGGAATCGTCCACCAGCGAGGACGAGCCGATCTTCACCACGATGCGCACGGGCACCTGCTACCCGCGTTAGCCGGCTGCGTCACACGTGGCCGCGAACGAGCGCGCGGCGATTCGGCAACTCCAGCTTGCGCAGGATGCTCGCGACGTGATGCTCAACCGTGCGTGGGCTGAGGTGCAGCTCGCCGGCGATCTCCGGATTGGTGAGCCCGCCCGCGACGTAGCGAGCGATCTCGCGCTCGCGACGGGTGAGCGCCGCGAACGCGGCTGGATCGTCGGCGATCGTGATCGGACGCGTCGAGCGCCCGACGAGCGACATGCGGGGCCCGTGCGCGAGCGGCGCCTGTTGGATGATCGGATCGGTGAGCGGCAGCTCGTCGTGGCACTCGGCGACGACCCACAGCTGTCGCGCGCGTTCGGCAAGCCGCGCCGCTTCGGCGCTGCGACCTGCGACGGCGGCTCGCCACGCGTCGGCTTCGGCGTGCGCGGCGCGCAGCGCCCCGCCATGCCCGTCCGCGTCGAACACGGAGAGGCGTTCGAGCCAGAGCTTGAACGCGGCCGGATCGGCGCCGGATCGCCCCAGGATGCGCACTGCTTCGAGCACCACCCAGAAATCCGGCGAGTGCGAATCGCCGAGTTGCATCGCGAGCGTCTGCAGCGGCGCGATCGCAAGCTGCGCCGATCCCGTTGCGGCGTACGCTCGCGCGGCGACGACCGCGGAGTTGACGGCGTCCATGCGCGACACGTTCGCCTGCATGAGCAGTTCGAGCGTCTCGTCGGCGAGCTTCGACGCGCGCGCCGGCTCGCCCATCGCGAGAAATGCTCGGGCTTCTCCGGTGCGTGCCGTGATGCGTAGTCGGTGCAGCGCGCGAGCATCGGCGACGAGCACCACCTCCGAGAGGTACTCGCGCGCCGCGGCCGCGCGATCGGCCGCGAGATGCAACTCGGCGAGCATCACTCGACTGCGCAACCCCAGCAGGAGCGCCCCCTCGTGGTCGAACTGCTCGATGCTGCGAATCACGGCGCGCTCGGACGTTGCGACGTCGCCCAATACGCCGGCGCACCACGCGATCAAATACCACGTGAACGCTTCCACGATCGGCATTCCCGCGCGTGCCGCGCGCCCCGCGAGCGCATGCAAAGAAAGCATCGCGGTCGGCTCGCCGCGAACGGCGCGAGCGGCGCTCGCGTTGGCGGACGCGATGATTCGAAGCTGCTCGTCGATGCCGTCGAGAACGGAAACCATCTCGCCGATCTGCACGACCCGTTCGAGATCATGCTCGACCAAGAGCACCTCGGTCAGCGTGACCAAGTCGTCGACGGACGCCGTGCCGTCCCGGTGCTTGCGATGCAAATCGTCGACGAACTCCTCGAGCGCGACGACGTCGCTCGCGAACGTCAGCTGAAGCCTGCGGGCGAGTCCGTCGCCCCAGAGCGACCCGTCGAAGCTCGCGTCGTGATCCGGCAACGCGTCGGGACTCATCGATGCGAACGCTCCGTCCACCAGCGCCCGCGGCACCCCACCGGCGTCGTTCAGCAACTGCCGTGCGTGAACGGTCCACGGCTGCAATCCGAGGGAATCGAGCAGCGCGCGAGCATCGTCCTCGGCGAGCGGCGCAATTTCAACGATTCTCCGCTCGCACGTGCGCTCGATCCAGCGCACGAGCTCATCCGCAGTTCCGTCGTGCGCGACGAGCAACGTGCTGCGCGTGTCGGCCGCGACCCGTGCACGAAGCACGTCGATGGCGGCGGAATCCAGTTCCTCCGCGTCGTCGATCACGATCACGTCGTGGCGTCCGGCGGCAAGGACCTCGACGTGGAGTCGGTCGAGGATCGTGGTCTTGCCGATTCCGGGCGCCCCGTGAACGATCACGGCTCGTGGTCTGGTGCCTCGAGCTGCTAGGAACGCGGCCGATTCCTGGATGATGGGTTGACGTCCGTCCATCCGCGCTACCCCTTGGACAGTCGCGGATCGGTGTAGGTCGCGCCGTCGTGGTTCATCACCGACGGGATCGATCGGCGCACCCCGTCGCTCTGCACTCCGTGCACGTCGATCACGTACCGGGCGCCGGGATTCACGGCGAGCAAGTCGCGATCGGCGGTCGCGTCGACCTCGCGCACGGACACGTCGGTCGTGCCGAAATCGTCGACGCCCGGCTCGCGATCGAGCAGGTACTTGTACGTGGACTCGATCGCGCGCTCGCGGATGCTCGCGACATTGGACGTGTCGATGCCGCCGCCGGGGAAGTACTGCTTGTAATACACGCCGTCGAGCAGGAAGCTGACCGGATCCGACGAGGCGCTTGCGCTGGCGCTGCCTCCACCGCTTGTGGACGTCGCGAGCTGCGCGGATCCTGCGCCGCCGGTCAGGGCAACGCGATTGCCCGCTGCGTCGACCCGCGCCACAGGCACGAGAATCGAGCCGTCCGGAAGCTGCAACGCCTGTGGCTCGCCGGCCGGCGCAGGCAGCGTGATTTCGCCCAGATAGGCTTGGTTCGTCGGCGCGGCCACCGGTCCACCACCACCTGCAGTTGACGCGCCCGACGATGGTCCGTTCGTCGCGGCGGTCGCGGTAGTGGTCGTTGCGGTGCCGCTCGCGAGCGCGTCGGTGCGCAGCGCAGCAGCGATCATCGTCCCCCCGAAGGCGTCAAGCTTCCACGTTTCCCCGGACCACTGTACGACGGGTAATCCAATGTGGAAAGAGGGAGCTCGTCAGCGCTTCGCGCGCGCGTCGTCGAGCAGCTGCTGCACGCGCTCGACCTGCTCGGCGAAGCAGACGGTGTCACCCTTGCGTTGGCACGAATCGGCTGCGCGATATGCAGCGTCCACTTGCTCGAGCAGTTCGATCGCCTGATCGCGCGACAGGCCCGCCAAATCGCCGGTGCTCGGCGTCGGCACGTCGTCGCTGCCTGACGTGCCCTCGTCGACGTCCGCGTTCACGGCCTCGCCCCGCTCCGCAAGCAGCGCTTCCACCGCGGCCGGATAATCGTCGCCCCACGCCACGGTGTCGCCCAGCACGAGCGCCACCTTCTGGAACTCTGGGATTTCGGCTTCCTTGTTTTGCAGGTAGACGGGTTGCACGTAGAGCAGGCTCTTCTCGATCGGCAGCACGAGCAGGTTGCCCCATACCACCTGGTTGTTCGCGGTCGTCCATTCGCGCACCTGCGCGGAGATGTCAGAGTCCTGTTTGATCAGCGCCTGCACCTGCGATGGCCCCAACGTGGAATCCTCGGTCGACAACTGCAACGTGCCGAGATCGCCGTACCGGTCGCCATCGCTGTGCGCAACCATGTACGCGACCATGTTCTTGTTCTTGCCGCGCGGGGTGAACGGGCGGATCATCAACAGCTCCGCCTCGTCCTCGCCCGGGACTTTCGCGAGCACGTAGTACGCCTCCATCGCGGCGTTGTCCAATGTCGGAATGGCCCACTCGTCTTTGCGCTGGTAGAAGTCGGACACGTCGGTCATGTGGTAACGGCGCCACAGCGAAGACTGCAAGTCGAATAGGTCCTCCGGGTAGCGCAGGTGCGCGCGCAACTGCTTTGGCATCTTGTCCAGCGGTGTGAACAGGTGCGGGAAGATGTGCTGCCACGCGCCGAGGATTGGATCGTCTTCGTCCATGGCATAGAGCGTGACCTCACCGTCGTAAGCGTCGATCACCGCCTTCACGGAGTTGCGCACGTAGTTGGCGTGCACCAGATCAGTCTCCTCTGCCGTGGTCGCGGCCGAGCTCGCAGCAGAGTCTGATCGCTCGTCCGAGTTGGCGTACGGGAAGCGGTCGCTGGTGGTGTACGCGTCGACGATCCACTTGATGCGTCCGTCGATCACGACGGCGTACGGATCGGAGTCTGTGGTCAGGAACGGCGCGAGCGACGTCACCCGATCGTTCACCTCGCGGCGGAACATGAAGCGGCTCTTCGACGTGAACTGGTCGCTGAACAGGATGCGTGGATCGCGGAAGGTCGCGGCGAACGCGATGCGCCGCATCGGGCTGGAGATTGAGATCCCACCGTCGCCGGCATATGAAGAGCCGGACTTCTCGTCGTCGTCCGTGCCGGAGATCTCGCGCTGCTTGGTGCCGGCGATCACGAAGTCGCGAGTTTCTTCACCGTAGTAGATCTCGGGACGTTCGAGCTCGAAGGAAGCGCCGTCTTTCGTGGCACGGGGAGGCAGGCCCCGCACGAGGTACTCCGGCTCGCCTTGCGAGGTGACTGCGTTGGGAAGGGTCGCGACGAAACCGTATCCGTGCGTGTAGGCCAGTCGCTCGTTGGTCCAACCCGGCGACAGGCGCGTCGCGTCCGGATCCAGCTCACGCACGCTCACCATCACCTGGCGATAGTCGCCACCGATCGTGTAGCGGTCGACGTCCGGCTGGTTGAATTTGTAGTAGCGCAGGATCGACTGTTTCTGGTTGAGCACGCTGCCGAGCACGAACGGACTCCACAGGCGGATGTTGTCAGTGGTGCCGCGGTTGTCTCGCAAGAGCGCGCTGGAGTCGAGGTCCGCCTCGTCTTGGAACGGCGTGGTCTTCACCGCGTCGAGCCCGAGCGCGGCGCGCGTGTTGGCGATGTTGCCTGCGATCACCTTCGATTCGCGCGCCTGCTCGTTCGGTTCGACGACGACCTTCTGGACGATCGACGGAACCACGCCCGTGAGCACGATCGAGGCGGCGACCCATCCGGCGACCGCGCCGCCGACCACGCGCCATCGCTCGCGTCGCGCGTACATCACCACCAGTACCGCCAAGACGAGGCTTGCCAGCAGCATCAGCCACAGTCCGGGAATTCGTGCGTGCACTGCGGTCCATCCCGCGCCGGCGACAACCCCGGTCGTGGACGTGGCAAGGCCCCAAATCGAGAGCCGGAACTGCACTGCGGAAATCAGCAGGAACGCGGCGACGAGCCACGACAGGTGCACGATCGCGGCACGAGCGACGCGCGGAACCGGCGTGTAGCGGATCACGCCCACGGCGACGTATGCCGCGATCACCGCGAGGCCGGTGAGCACGACGAGCACCTGCAAGGAGCGCGTGATCAGCTCCAGCAGCGGCATGGTGAACACGTAGAAGCTCGCGTCCTTGTGGAAGTGCGGATCGGTGACGCCGAAGTCGCTGCGGCCGACGAATCGCAGCACCACTTCCCAGCGCGAGCTCATCACCACGCCGCCGAGCACCGCGCCGATCGCCGCGACTCCCAACAGGATCGGCTTGAGCACGAAATGCGGCACGACCGGCTGCTGCGGCGCTTCGGGATCGGCGCCCAACGCGAGGAACGGCACATACAGGTCGTTGCGCGCGACACGACGCGCGACGACGAAGTTGCCGTAGAGCACCGCGAACGTGAACAGCCCGAACGCGATGCCGATCGCGAGGCCCCACTGCAGGCGGGTGACGAGCACGTCGCGGTGGCCGACCTCGTCGAACCAGAGCAGATCCACCCAGAAGCGCAGGACGCTGCCGATCACGAGCACGAGCGCCGCGACGACCCAGAGGATCCGACCGCGCCAACGGCGCAGACGATT
>JBDHZF010000035.1:0-22419 GCA_039811765.1 Thermoleophilia bacterium
GGATTGGTACCGGTATCCGGAACGCATCCGGCAATTCGGGGCGGTCGCGTCGGCATCGAACGATTCGAACGGGCCGATTCCAGCACCAGCGCTCATCCAACTCCCTGCTGCAACGACCAATTGAATCCGCCATCGGAAACCGTTACGAACGTGCCGAGAAGTCGCCGGCCCGGATCACGCCGCGTCGCGCTGCGTGGTGGAGACTGCGCGGCGCGACAGCTCGAACACGTGCGTCGGCTCGGTTCGGCCGCGTGCGACGACCGTGCCGAGCGCGGTGAACGTCAGCGGGTCGTTGCCCGTTCCATGGCTCGCGTCGACGGCGTCCGCCGTGGCGCCGCTCGCGACGATGGTGACGCCGAGCTCCTTGGTCATCGCCTCGAGGCGTGCGGTGAGGTTCACGGTGTCGCCAATCGCGGTGAAGTCGACACGGAACGGCGGCGAGCCGACGTTGCCGACCACGGCGCGTCCGGTGTGCAGCCCGATGCCGATGCGCAGCGGCGCCAGTCCGCGACGAGCGCGATCGGCGTTGACGAGCTCGAGTCGATCCACCATCGCCAGGGCCGCTGCGCTCGCCCGCTCGGCGTGCGCCTCACAGCGCACGGGTGCGCCGAAGATCGCCATCAGGCCGTCGCCGAGGAACTTGTCGACCGCGCCGTCGTGCTCGGTGACCACGTCCACCATCGCCTCGAAGTACTCGTTGAGTTGCGCCACCATTGCCGCCGGCTCGACCTGCTCGGACAGCGTGGTGAAGCCGCGGATGTCGCTGAACAGCACCGTGATCTCGCGTTCCTCGCCGGTCAGCGAGATCTGGTCCTCGCCGTCGATCAGCTCGCGCACCACGTCGGCGTGGACGTAGCGCGCGAACAAGCCCTTCACGCGGATTCGCTCGCGAACCGCGAGCGTCACGAGCGTGAGCGCGAGCGTGGTGAAGACCACTGCGCCTGCAAGCATCGGAGCGACCACGGGCACGACCAGGCCCCGATCGAACAGTTGCGTCGCGGCGTAACCCCAACCAGCGACGAGCGCGATGCTCGCTGGGACCGCCAACAGCAGCGGCAGCGTGAGCAGCAATGCCCAGATCGCGACGGCGATCGCGAATGCTGTCGCCCATCCAACCCACGTGGGCAACTCGCGAAGCCAGCTTCCGTCGAGCAGGTTGGCGGTCGCCTGCGCCTGGATCTCCACGCTCGGCATCGCGCTGCCCACCGGCACGTCGTGGTCGTCGCGGCCGATGTCCTCGGTGGGGCCGATCAGCACGAGCTTGCCCGCGAGGTCGCGCATGCCGCTCAGGCCGTACGCGACGTCGGCGAAGCCGACCTGCTCGAACGTGCCGCGGGGACCGTAGTAGTTGAGCAGCATGTCGTCGGGGGCGCGCTCCACTGCGTTTCCCGCGCCAGTCGCGCGCAGGAGCGCGGCGGCGAGTCCGTCCATTCGCGTGCCGTTCCAGCGGCTGCGCACCGGGTAACGGCGCACAGCGCCGTCCGCGGCCGGGATGCGCGCCGAGACTCCGTGGGTCGCGGCAGGCACCTCGATCACGTCACCCATCGCGGCGCCCGCGCGATCGTGCGCCGAGCGGCGAGCGAGCACGACCGGCACGTGCGCGTCGGCGACGGCTTTGGCGAACGTGGCGTCCTCGGTCGGATTGGTCGCCTTCCACTCCATCGGCACGTCCACGGCGATGCCGGCGACTCCCGCATTGTCGAGCTGGTTGATCGCCATCGCCCACAGGTCGCGGCTGATCGGCCACTGGTTGTTGTACGTCGACTGATGTTTGTCGATCGCGACCACGACGATGTCGTTCGGCGCGGGAAGGCGCCCGCGCTCGGCGAAGCGCGCGTCCACCGTGCGCTGCTCGAGTCGCTCGCCGGCGCTCGTCTGAAGGACGGCCAGCACGGCGCCGGTCAGGAGGAGCGTTGCCGCGAGCGTTCCCAGCAACAGCCGGGGCCGGCGCGGCTTGATCAAGCGCGGCATCAGGCGTCCCCTCCCGTCCAGCTCTCGGGACACTGCTGCGCCTCCCATGTCTGGGGCGCATCGCGCATGTCGACCATCGTGGACGGCGTTTCTTCGCTCGCTTCGATCGTCGCCATCGCGCGCCAGCAGAGGTTGACGATGGCCGTGGTCTTGCGCGTTGCCGCGTCGAGATCGCCGGTGATGTTCTTGTAGTCGTACGCCTCGGACGAGGCGAACGCGTAACACTGCGTGCGCAGCCCGGTTTGCTTGTGGCCCCAGCGAGCGCAGTCGCGCGCCGCGCGGGTCAGGTCGGCGCCATCGGTGGCGTTGACGATCGTCAGGTCGAGCGTCTTCGCGTCGCCCTGCCACTGCCATTCCACGCGATCGCGCACCATCGCAGGATCGAACGCGGCATCGTAGGCGCGGTCATGCGCGGCGGCTTCGGTGTGGCGAGCATCGATGCGGGCCGCCGCCGCTGCGTGGATCGCCGCGCGGCTCGCGCGGGTGGGCGCGTCGGTGTGCATCGCGATCATCACCGAGGCGGCAAGCACGGCCGCCACGGCCAAGCCGAGCACGAGCGCGACGATGCTGGCGGTACGGTTCGACATACCGGCCCCGTATCGGCCGGGTCCCGAACGTCCTTGATGCTAGAGCCCATCCCGTGTGCGTCCACACGCCAAGCATGTGAGACATATATACGGTAATATGTAAATATGGCAAAGACGACAGTAAATCTCGACGACGACCTGCTACGCGCAGCCAAGAAGCAGGCGGTGGACGAGGGCACGACCTTGGGTCGACTCATCGAGCGCGGCCTCGAGCTTGCGATGCGCGAGCGCACCGCGCCACTGGCACATGACGGCGCGCTTCGCCTTCGAACGTTCCACGGCAATGGAAATCTGTCGGTCAACGTCGCGGATCGCGCGGCGATGTACGACGCGCTGGACGATGCGCCGTGACGACGGTTGCGATCGACACGAATGTGCTCGTCTACGCGTTCCGTTCGGACGTCGCCGAGCATGCGCTGGCGACGAACGCGCTCGCCGCGCACCTTCGCCGCGGCGACACGTTGCTGGTGTTGCCGATCGTCGCTATCGAATTTCTGCGAGTCGTCACGCATCCGCGCTTGGCGAACCCGAGCGCGCCACTGCGCGTGGCGCGTGCGTTTCTCGACGACCTGCTGGTCGTGTCTGGCGTTCGCTGGGGCGGATCGGTGCGGCGTGCGGCCGTGCTCGATCGAGTCCTCGACGCGATCGAACCTGTCGGCAACCAGCTGTACGACACCGAAGTCGTGGCCTCGGCGATCGACGCTGGCGCCACGGCGATCCTGACCAACGACGCTCGCTTCCCGCGCGTCACAGGATTCGACGTCCGTGGAATCGACGCGCAGTAGCTGCGGCTCGTTCTCAGGCCAAGACTCAACTGGAGGAGCGCGTTGACAAGGGCGGACTCAGCCTCGTCCATGTGGTGTATGCTTGGTGTATGGCTCGCACCAACATCGATATCGACGAGGAAGCTTGCGCCGAGGTCATGCGGCGGTACGGGCTCAAGACGAAGCGCGACGCGGTGAACTACGCGCTGCGCAAGGTGGCCGGCCCCGTGCGAGTCGCGACCCTCGAGGAGGCGCTCGCGATGCGCGGCACGGGGTGGGAAGGCGACCTCGACGAGATGAAGGCGTGGCATCGGCCCGGATTGTCTGACCGGTGATTCTCGTGGACGCCTCGGCGTGGATCCAGTATCTGCGTGCCACCGATTCGCGTGAGGATGAGCTGCTGCAGCAGCTCATCCCGGAGCAACGAGTTGCCACTACGGAACCCGTGCTCATGGAGCTCGTGGCCGGCGCACGAACGGATCGGGAGCGCGACGCGCTGCGCGCCACGCTTGCACGCGCGGAGATGCTCCCATGCGAGTACGAGGACTTCCTAGCCGCCGCCGACCTGTACGCCTCGGCTCGCCGGGCGGGAACCCGGGTCCGGGGTCTCATGGACTGCCTGATCGCCGCGGTCGCGATTCGAACGCACACGCCAGTGCTCAGCGCGGATCGCGACTTCGAGACATTGGCGGCGTTGTCGCCGCTTCAGCTGGCGTAGCTTGCCGCATCGTTTAGTCTGCGCGGCGATGAACGCTCCCGCCGACTCGCCCGTACCCACCCGCAGCTCCTTCGCCCGATCGATCGGCGCCACGATCTTCGTGAGCCGCTGGCTGCAAGCGCCGCTCTACCTCGGCTTGATCGTCGCGCAGGGCGTGTACGTGTGGCAGTTCATGCGCGAGCTGTGGCACCTGGTGAGCGACTTGTCGCACCTCACCGAGGAATCGATCATGCTGATCGTGCTCGGGCTGGTGGACGTGGTGATGGTCGCCAACCTGCTGATCATGGTGATCATCGGCGGTTACGAGACCTTTGTCTCGCGCATCGACTTGTCCCAGCACCCCGATCAGCCCGAGTGGCTGTCGCACGTGAACGCGAACGTGCTCAAGGTGAAGCTTGCGATGTCGATCGTGGGGATCAGCTCGATCCACCTGCTGCGCACCTTCATCAACGCCGAGCACCTCACCTCGCAGACGATGCTGTGGCAAACGCTGATCCACCTCACCTTCGTGGCGAGCGCGCTCGCGCTCGTGTGGATCGACCGCGTCATGCAAGGCACGATCAACAGCGCGCACGCGTCCAACGCGGCCGCGTGACAGCGATTACTCGCCCGCGCTGGGGAATCCCTCGGTGCCCTTCGATTACATCCTTCACCTCGAAGAATCCCGTTCAGGTAATCGCTTCCTTGCAGGGAAAACGTCGTTTGAAAGCGATTCTGATTACATCGCTTCGGTTGCTGCGCGCGATTCATGCGGACCGGTAGGGTGTCCAGCATGACGACCGACACTGCGCGCACCGACGACGAACCGCTGATCCAGCTCGGGCTCGGCTGGGCGATCGCGCCTACGCTGGAAGCGCTCGGCGACGGGATGTTCCGTCGCGTGCGGCCGCAGCTGAACGTCACCGCGTTCGGCATCAACGTGAAGGTGATGGAGCCGTCGAGCTCGTCGAAGAACCACTACCACACCGAGCAGCAGGAAGTGATGTTCGTGCATCGCGGCGAGATCCACGTCTCGTTCGGCGACGGCACGTCGCACACCGTGGGCGAGGGCGGCATCGTCGTGATCGACGCGAACACGCCGCACGTGGTGCGCGTCACCAGCGTCGAGCCGGCCGTGCTCGTGATGATGGGCGGCAAGGACGGCGTGGTGGAAGGCGACGCGGTGTTTCCCGAGGCCTGACGCTCCGCCCGTCGCTCGCCGTGCGATAGGTTCGCTGCGAACCCTTCCCCCAAGGAGCGACTGACATGGCGCACAAGGTCACACTCATCCCCGGCGACGGCATCGGACCGGAGCTCACCGAAGCGACGCGGCGCGTGGTCGAGGCCACGGGCGTGGACATCGAGTGGGACGTGCAGGAAGCCGGCGCCGACGTCATGGACAAGTTCGGCGGCAACCCGCTGCCCGAGCAGGTGCTCGACTCGATCCGCGCGAACGGCGTCGCGCTCAAGGGCCCGATCACCACGCCGGTCGGCTCGGGCTTCCGCAGCGTGAACGTCGCGCTGCGCAAGGAGCTCGACATGTACGCGCAGGTGCGCCCCGGCAAGAGCTATGCCGGCGTGCGCAGCAAGTACGACGACATCGACCTGATCATCATTCGCGAGAACACCGAGGACCTTTACGCGGGCGTGGAGTACGAGGCCGACTCGCCCGAGGCGATCGAGCTTACGAAGTGGGTGGAGAGCAAGGGCGACCGCTTCCGCTTCAACGAGCATGTCGGCATCTCCGTGAAGCCGATCAGCGAAGAGGGCACGCGCCGCGTGGTGCGCTTCGCCTTCGAGTTCGCGCGCGCGAACGGCCGCAAGAAGGTCACTAGCGTGCACAAGGCCAACATCATGAAGCACTCCGACGGCCTGTGGTTGCGCGTGAGCCAAGAGGTCGCGGCCGAGTTCCCCGAGATCGAGTTCGAGGACCGCATCATCGACAACATGTGCATGCAGCTGGTGCAGAAGCCGGAGCTGTACGACGTGATCGTCGCGCCGAACCTGTACGGCGACATCCTGAGCGACCTCGTCGCTGGTCTCGTTGGCGGCCTCGGCATGGCACCGGGCTCCAACGACGGCGACTCCGCGCACGTGTTCGAGCCAGTGCACGGCTCGGCGCCGAAGTACGCGGGCCAGAACAAGGCGAATCCCACCGCGCAGATGCTCAGCGCCGTGATGATGCTCCACCACTTGGGCGAGCACGACGCCGCCAAGCGCATGGAGGACGCCATCGCCGCCGTGATCGCGGAGGGCACGGACGTCACCTACGACATGAAGGCCGACCGCGACGACCCCACCGCCGTGGGCACGTCGCAGTTCGCCGATGCGATCATCGCGAAGCTCGGGGCGGCCGTTCCGGCCTGACGCGATCAGCGTACATCGACGTTGACGCGGGCCGGAGCGATGATGATCCGCACGCAGGTGACACTCGACGACGAGCTGGCGGACGCGCTCATGATCGTGCCGGGGCATGGTTGCGAGACATGACGGCATTCGCCTTCGACGATGCTTTCGCGCGCGCCGGCTTCGACGTGCTGCCCGGCGACTGACAATGCTGCGGGAACCTGCGGATGCACGATCCGGCCTGCAGGAGTAGGCTCGCGAGCGTCCTACTTTCCCCCTGACTCAGGAGCAGCATCTGATGGCTACCGGCCGCAGGAAGATCACCGTCATCGGCGCCGGCAACGTCGGCGCCACCGCAGCGCAGCGACTCGCCGAGCGCGACTACGCCGACGTCGTCCTCGTGGACGTCGTGGAGGGCCTCGCCGAGGGCAAGGCGCTCGACATGAACAGCGCCGGCCCGGTCGTGGGCTACGAGCCCACCGTCACCGGGTCCACGGGCGACTACTCGCTCACCGCCGGCAGCGACGTGATCGTCATCACGTCGGGCCTCGCGCGCAAGCCCGGCATGAGCCGCGACGACCTGCTCCTGAAGAACATGGAGATCGTCGGCTCGGTCACGAAGGCCGCCGCCGAGCAGTCCCCGGACGCCGTCATCGTCGTCGTCTCCAACCCGCTCGACGCGATGTGCCACGTGGCGCTCGACGCCTCCGGCTTCCCGTCCGAGCGCGTGGTCGGCATGGCCGGCGTGCTCGACTCCGCCCGCTTCCGCACGTTCCTCGCGTGGGAGCTCGGCGCGTCCGTGCGCGATGTCACCGGCTTCGTGATGGGCGGCCACGGCGACACGATGGTTCCCGTCGTGTCCAACACCAACGTCGCCGGCATCCCCGTGACCGACCTGCTGCCGCAGGACCGCATCGACTCGATCGTGCAGCGCACGCGCGACGGCGGTGCCGAGGTCGTGAAGCTGCTGAAGACCGGCTCGGCGTACTACGCCCCGAGCGCGGGCGCGGTGGAGATGGTCGACTCGATCGTCCTCGACCAGAAGCGCGTCCTGCCCTGCGCGGCGTACCTGACCGGCGAGTACGACGTGAACGGCCTGTACCTGGGCGTTCCCGTCACCCTCGGCCGCGCGGGCGTGGAGAAGATCCACGAGGTCTCGCTGACTGACGACGAGCGCGACCAGCTCGCCAACTCCGCCAGCGCGGTGCGCGAGCTCGTCGACGTGATGGCCGCCAAGGTCTGACGCGCGTCGCGACGCGCATCGGAATCGCGAGGGGCACCCCACGGGGTGCCCCTCGTCGTTACGCGAGATGTGATGCGCCTCAGAGCTTCACGGTCTGCTTCCTGGGCGTGAACCGCAGGTTCCAGGTGTCGTCGACCAGTCCGACGAGCGCGGGGTTGAGCGACGTGACGCGCAGCGCCTTGGCGGCCGTGGACTCGTTGAACCGCTCGTAGTACGGCCAGCTGGTCGGGACCTCGGGCGAGATCCGGTGCTCGGTGCCGTGCAGGACGAAGCGCGCGCCGTCGCGAACGATCGCCACGGCCGGCATCTCGTGCTGCGACAGCTGCTTGGCCGCTGTGAGTGCCTCGTCGACGGTGGCGTAGCCGAGCCGGTCGCCGACCTTCCAGGCGGCGTAGATCGTCTCGCTCAACTCGTCCTTGAAGTAGCTCTCGCGCTCGCGCGTGACGTACTTGAACAGGGGGTCGTGCTCGGCGACGCGCGGGATGGGCGCCTTGGTTGCCGCAGCCGCGGCGGTAGTGGTGAGCGTGACCTGCATCGTGGATCCTTCCGTGGATGTCCGATCGTTTCGGATCTCGGAGTCTACCACCGGTGCTCCGAGGCTTGCAGCAGTGCGCGGTCCCGCGCGACGGGACGGCCGTACCCGGTTCGCCACTGCACCGAGGCGGGTAGGTGGGAGGGAGCAGCAGGTGCCGGCACGATGCCGGCGCGCGAGATCCGGAGGCCCCGTGAAGTCAACAAGCGAAGTCCAGGCGCGTTGGTATGCGACCCGCACGATCCCGATGCCGGACGGAGACGAGCGCGGCGTGGAGTCGGTGCTGATCTGGATCGAGCACCGCCCCGAGGACGGCTCCTGGGCCGTGGGGCGCGCGTCGGATCTCACCCAGCGCGAGTTCGCCGAGCCGCGCGAGCACGACTACGTCTTCTCCGGCTTCGAGATCGACGACGCGCTGGATGCGGCCAACGGTGCGCTCGAGGACGACGTGACCGCCTCCGAGCAGGACGGCATCGACGCGGACTGCGCGCCGTTCCTGCGCAAGGAGCTCGAGTCTCCGCTGGCCGAGTGGTTCTGGGGTCGACGGAAGGCCTGATGCCGGACCACGGCGCGATCGTCGCGGAGTTCCACGCCGGCGCGACCACGCACGTGGTGGCGGGCAGCGGCATGGTCGATCGAGTCGGGCGCTGGACGGAAGGATACGGCCAGCGCGTGCTCGTCATCGTTGGCGAGCAACACGCGCGTGCGAGTGGACTGCTCGCGCGCGTCGAGGCGGCGTTGGTCGAATCGCGACTCGACGTGACGCTGCTGGAGGGCATCGGTCCGAATCCAAGCGTCGCGGCGATCGACGCGGGTGCGATGCTCGCGCGCGCGCAGCGAAGCGACGTGATCGTCGCGCTTGGCGCCGGCAGCGTCATCGATGCCGCGAAAGCGATCGCGACGTCGGTTGGCAGCTCGCGCGTTCGCAGTTTCGCCGATCATCTCTCCGGTCGCCGATCGGCGGATTTGCTCGTGGACGGGGCGCTGCCCGTGATCGCGATTCCCACGCTGCCCGGTTCGGGCAGCGAGACCAACGGCACGAGCGTGATCACCGACGACGAGACGGGCCGCAAGCTCAGCGCGCACTCCGATCTCGCGGCGCCGCGCATCGCGCTGCTCGACCCAGTCCTGCTGGTGGACGCGCCGTCAGCGCTGCTCGGACCAGGGTTGATGGACGGGTTGTGCCATGCGGTCGAGGCAACGCTCTCGTCGCGTGCGACGATCGCCTCCGACGCGCTTGCCGAGGTTGCGATTCGAACGTTGGTTCGCGAAGGCAAGCTGCCGGTGGACGCGAAAGCCGAGCCGCAGCAGCGTCTCGAATCGCTCATGCGCGCCTGGTGGGCGACTAATCTGGCCGGTCAGGCGCTGACGCTCGCTGGCAGCATCGTCACCCATCCGCTCGCGCATCCTGTTTCGGCGCGGCTCGACGCGCGCCACGGCGAAGCGGTCGCGGCGATCGAGGGTGCGGTGATCGCGACGCTCGCCGATCGCATCGCCGAGACGCCGAACCTCGTGCGACTCGCTTCGTGGCTCGACGTGCGTGGCGCGAGCAAGCCGGGTGTGGCGATCCAGGGGGTGCTCGCCAAGCTCGCTCGCATGGCCACGAACCTGCAGGTGCGCCGCTCCCTTGCGGAACTCGGCGTGGACGAGCACGCCGTTCCCGTGCTCGTGCGCGACGCGCGCGTGTCTGGTTCGCGTGGCCTCGCCAACTCACCCGGCGGCGAACCCGATCCGGACGTGCTCCTGCGCATTCTCGACCTCGCCCGCCACGTCGGCCCAGCCACTCCGGCCAAGCAACTGCTCGAGCTCGCCGCGCAGTGACGCGCAGTGGGCCCGGAAGATGCCGCGACCCCCGTCGGTTGCCCTTCCGACGGGGGTCGCTGCTGCCCATGTGGTTCAAATCGCTGGTTCAGGACGATTCGACCGGTTCGACGTCGCCAACGGTGGCGGGTCGAACGAATCCGTAGTACTCCATCATCGCGAGGCTCCGTCGCCAGCCGCAGAAGAAGCAGACGTAGGCGCGGTTGGGATCCGGTTCGGAGAGCATCTCCGCCTCGATCTCCATCTCGCAGTGGGGGCACAGCCAACGCAGCGGCATGCCCTGCTGGATCACTTTGAAGCTCATTCGTTCGTATCCTTGGGGGGTTGGGGGAATCCGTTCCTGCCGAGCGGTGGGGAGTGCTCAGCGGCTACACATCGAACGTACGACAGGCATTGCGTGTTGGCAAGACCAAGTTGGGGATTCGCAAGAACCACGGTTTCATGCGGGTTTTCCTAGGTTCGCCGCCTACCCTCGCGGCGCACTCCTGCTTTTTGGTCATATCCTCTAAAGAGTTTGCAGAAGTGTGCCGATGATCGGTTTGCGAGCCCATGGGTGGTCGCTCGCGAATGACACAAATGGCGCACGACCCAGGGTGGGGTGTGCGCGGCATGGAAACAGCCGAACAGGGTTCGCGTCGAGCACGCTCGACGCCTCGCTCCCCTCGGCCGATCACGGAGGACGGTCCCGCTATGGGTCTACGCATCAACAACAACATCGATGCCTTCAACGCGCATCGAAGCCTCTCTCGCAACGCGTCCGCGCTCAGCAAGTCGATGGAGAAGCTCTCGTCGGGCTTCCGCATCAACCGCGCCGCGGACGACGCTGCGGGCCTTGGCATCTCCGAGCGCATGCGCGGCCAGATCAGTGGCTTGGCGCAGGCGCAGCGCAACGCGGAGGACGGCATCTCGTACTCGAACACCGCCGACGGCGCGTTGGACGAGATCCAGAGCATGCTGCAGCGCATCCGCGAGCTGGCGGTGCAGTCCAGCAACGGCACGAATGACACGAACGCTCGCGTGGCGATCGCGACCGAGGCGCAGGCGCTCGGCGCGGAGATCACGCGCACGATCACGTCAACGCAGTGGAACGGCGTGGCGATCCTCAACGGCGCGGCCGCGCTCACGCTCCAGGTGGGCGCCAACGCCGGCGACACGATGTCGATCGCGTCCGTGAACGCCACCACGGTGATGACCACGCTCAACCTCGCCACGCAGATGCCGATCGCGGGCACCGCGCCGCCGGCCACCGCGCTCACCGCGATCGACACCGCGATTACGTCGATCTCGACGATGCGCAGCACGTTCGGCGCTGTCTCCAACCGGCTCGAGCACACGATCAGCGCGCTCGGCATCGCGCAGGAGAACGTGATGGCCGCCGAGAGCCGGATCCGCGACGTGGACATGGCAGACGAGATGGCCAACATGACACGCCTGCAGATCCTGCAGGAGAGCGGCGTGGCGATGCTCGCGCAGGCGAACACGCAGCAGAGCTCCGTGCTCAAGCTGCTCAGCTGATCCTCGCGATCGGTTTCGACAAGACAACCGCTGCTTCGGCGCGGAGGAGGCGAACAGCGCCACGCGCGCATCCGGGGTTCGCCGCCTCCGCGCCGGAGTCTTCCATGGATCGGGCGATATGCTCGGCGCATGTCACGAACGAAGACCACCGTCGGCATCGGCTTGTCGGCGATCGCGAGCATCGGCGCAGCCGTCTACATGTCCGGGCGGCGAGCAGTCCCAAGCTGGAGCGGCACCGTGTCGCTGCGCATGCTCGACGCCCCCGCCGAGGTGCTGCGCGACGAGTGGGGCATCCCGGCGGTGTTCGCGCGATCGAGCGCCGACGCGTACCGGATCCAAGGCTATCTGCACGCCACAGATCGGCCATTCCAGATCGACATGATCCGGCGAGTGGGCACGGGCCGCCTCGCCGAGCTCGTGGGCGACGCGGGAATCGCATCCGATCGACTGGTGCGCACGCTTGGGTTCGCGCAGCATGTCGAGGCGGAGTGGGAGCAGTTGGACGATGACTCGCGCGCCGCGCTTGAAGCGTTCGCCGAGGGCGTGAACGCCGGCTTCGCGCGCGTGCGTCGGCGCACGCCGCTCGAGTACCGTCTGCTGCGCACGCGCCCGGACGCGTGGCGTCCACAGGAATCGCTCGTGATGTCGCGCCTCATGGCGCTCGGGCTGTGCGGCAACTGGGAGAGCGAGCTCGCGCGCGGCGAACTGATCGCGCGCTTCGGAACTGACGTGGTCGACGCGATCGAATCCGGCGACCACGTGCGCGCATGGCCCGCGCAACTCGAGGAGACGGTGCTCGGCGAACTCGTCGCCGCGATTCGCGAAGCAAGCGACTTCGGCGGGTCCGGCGGCATCGGCTCCAACAACTGGGTGATCGGACCGCGCCGCACCCGCAGCGGCGGCGCGCTGCTCGCCAACGATCCGCACCTCGACTTGCAGATGCCGAGCGTGTGGTACGAGCAGCGTCTCAGCGGAGGCGATCTCGACGTGCGCGGCTTCACGTTCCCGGGCGTTCCCGGCGTGGTGCTCGGCCATAACGGCCGCATTGCGTGGGGGTTCACGAACTCGTCGATCGACGTGCAGGACTGCTACGTGGAGTCGCTCGACGATTCGGGCACGCGATATCGCGACGTCGGCGGGGACTGGCGCGAGCTGGAGGTTCGCACCGAACGGATTCGCGTGAAGGGCGGCGACGACGTCGAGCACGTGGTGCGTAGCACGCGCCGCGGGCCGATCATCACGGACGTCGCGACGAGCACGCACATCAGCGACCCAGTCTCCCTTCGTTGGGACGCGATCCGCCCGGGGCGCTCGGCGCAGGCGGTGTGGAGGCTCAACCGAGCAGACGACTGGGATTCGTTTCGCGACGCATGCCGCGGCTGGCGCGTGCCTGCGCAGAACGTGGTGTACGCCGACACGAGCGGCAACATCGGCTACCAGCACATAGGCGAGGTGCCGATCCGCGCCGAGGGCAACGACGGCAGCGTGCCGCGACGCGGCGACGACCCGGCCGGCGAGTGGACGGGAACGATCCCGTTCGAGGATCTGCCGTTCGCGTACAACCCCACGAGCTCGCGAATCGTCACCGCGAACGACCGCCTCGTTGGCGACGACTATCCGTACTTCCTGAGCCGCGAATGGATGAACGGGTATCGCGGCGAGCGCATCCGCACGCTGATCGACGGGATCGAACGCCACGCGGTCGGCGACCAGGTGCGCATCCAAACTGACGTGCATTCAATCCCTGGCATGCGCATGCGTGGGCTGATCGAGCGGCTCGATCCCTCCCCTCGCTCGAGCGACGGCGCGGAGGTGCTGCGCCAGCTGCTCGCGTGGGACGGCGAGCTGCGCGCCGCGGACGATCAGGCGATCGCGTGGCGGCTGCTGCAGCGAGCAGTGCAAGACGAGGCGTTCGGGTTCCTCGGCGAGCTGATGCCGCGGTATCTCGGTTACAGCCGCAGCGGCGTCAACGGATTCTGGGCGATGTTCGGTCGGTCCACGCCACGGATTCTGGACGCGATCGACAGCGACGACCGCACGATCTTGCGGGCCGCGGCGGCCGTGGTGGAGCGTCGCGCCGCTGGCGAGTCGCAGCTGCCCGAGCCGCTCGAGGGATGGACGCCGCACGAGGACTGGCGCTCGCTGCTGGGCGCCGCGCTCGATCGCGCCGGGCGTTGGTACTCCGGCGCGGAGGATTCGGAGGCGTTCGGCAGCGCTCGCGCGCTGCCGAATCCGAGCGGTGTGACGCGCGCGGGGCGAGCCGCTGCCGCGACGATCGCCGATCGCATCGAGGAGCGGTTGCCTGCGCGCAGGCGACTGCACCGACTGCGGCTTCGGCACCCGCTCGGGGGCGTTCCGGGACTCTCGCGCATCGCCAATCGCGGGCCGTTCTCGGTGCCCGGCGATCCAGACACCGTGTGGCAGACATCGCAGTTCAACAACCCGCTGAACGATCACGCGCTCGTCGGGCCGGGGCATCGACATGTGGTGGATCTCGCCGATCCCGATCGCAGCGTCGCGGTGCTGTGCGGCGGCCAGAGCGGGCACCCTGCGAGTCCGCACTACGCCGATCAGGTGTCGATGTGGCGGCGAGGCGAGGTGCGACCCGCGCCGTTCACGCGCGACGCGATCGAGCGCGCCGTTCGATACCGTCAGCGTTTCGTGCGCTGATCAGCGCGCCAAGCCGAGCCGAACGAGCACGCGCGCGAGCAGCTCGTGCATGCGCGGGATCGTCACCGTGCGTGACATCGAGGCCCAGTCGCGCCGCCGCGCGTTGCGTGGGCGACGGCGGGGATCGAGCGATTCTGCGGGTCGGGATTCGTGCATCGTGGGCCTCGCGCGTGGGGAGCGTTCCTCTCCGTTGTATCCCGTTCGCGAGCGGTTATGTCTCGGGCCGTGGATGTTCTTGGCAGGGTTCGGTTGCAGTGTTTCCAGCGTGCCCGCGGCAGGGTCAAGTGGTTCGGGGGCGGTCCGATGCACCACTACGACCCATTCACGGGCGAACAGGGGAATTCGGGAATGCCGAGCAACGAGCAGCCGCCGACCGGACGCGGCAACAAGACCTTCGTGATCCTCGCGCTGATCGCGATCGCCGCGTTCAGCGTCACCGCGGCGCTGGCCACGTCCAAGAGCGCGTCCGCGCCGAAGGAGATCCCGCTCAGCAAGTTCTCGTCCTACCTCTCCGAGGGCAAGATCGAGCAGGCGCGCGTCTACACGCAGCAGCAGCGCGTGCTCGGGGTGCTCGAGAACGGCGACCAGTTCAGCGCGACGTACTCGCCGGACTACGAGGTGGCGAAGCGACTCGACGCGGCGAATGTGCCGTTCGACGTGTCGAACACCGGCAAGTCCAGCGGCGCGTCGTGGCTGATCCTCGTGGGCTTGCTCGGGTTCGTCGTGCTGATCGTGATGCTCAACCGCAATCGCAACCAGGCCGCCAAGCAAGCGGCCGGCGCGCCGGGTCGCATGATGGAAAGCGGCGAGGTCGCGGTGACGTTCAACGACGTCGCCGGCTGCGACGAGGTCGTGGCGGAGCTGCAGGAGATCAAGGGCTTCCTCGAGAGTCCGGAGAAGTTCCGCGATTTGGGCGCGAACATCCCCAAGGGCGTGATGCTCTACGGGCCGCCCGGCACCGGCAAGACGCTGCTGGCGCGTGCCGTGGCGGGCGAGGCGGGCGTGCCGTTCTTCTCGATCAGCGGCTCCGATTTCGTGGAGATGTACGTCGGAGTGGGCGCGAGCCGCGTGCGCAAGCTGTTCGAGGCGGCGAAGTCGAACGCGCCGTGCGTGGTGTTCATCGACGAGATCGACGCGGTGGGTCGTCGCCGCAGCGGCAACTCGCAGGGCGGGCAGGAGGAGCGCGAGAACACGCTCAACCAGCTGCTCGTGGAGATGGACGGCTTCGCGCCGACTGACAACGTGATCGTGATGGCGGCGTCCAACCGCGCCGACATCCTCGACCCGGCGCTGACGCGACCGGGCCGATTCGATCGCAGCGTGATCGTGGACGCGCCCGATCGCAAGGGTCGCAGCGAGATCCTCAAGGTGCACGGCAAGGGCAAGCCGTTCGGCAAGGACGTGGACCTCGACGTGATCGCGCGCCAGACCGCGGGCTTCTCGGGCGCGGACCTCGCGAACCTCGTGAACGAGGCGGCGCTGCTCACCGCGCGCGGCGAGCGCAAGGAGATCACGCCGGCCGATCTGGACGAGGCGATCATGCGCGTGCTGGCAGGCCCGCAGAAGAACCGCCTGCTCAAGGACAGCGAGAAGAAGATGATCGCCGCGCACGAGATCGGGCACGCGATCGTGGCGCACGAGATGGCCGAGACGGAGCCGGTGCACAAGGTGACGATCGTGAGCCGCGGGCGCGCGCTCGGCCTGATGGTGAGCCTGAGCGAGGACGACAAGGTGATGCGCTCGCGCACCGAGCTGATGCAGCAGATGGCGGTGGCGCTCGGCGGGCGCATGGCCGAGGAGCTGATGTTCGACGAGATCTGGACCGGGGCCGAGAACGACCTCGAGAAGGTGAACGCGATCGCGCAGCGCATGGTGCTGCAGTGGGGCATGAGCGACAACTTCGCGCTGCGCGGACTGGTGCACCACGACCAGCTGCTCGCGCACTCCGACGAGCTGAAGGCGCGCATCGACTCCGAGATCGACGCGATCGTGGGCGAGGCGAAGCTGATGGCGCAGGAAGTGCTCATCGAGCACAAGAGCGTGCTGGAGCGACTCACCGACGTGCTCGTGGAGCGCGAGACGATCGAGCGCGACGAGTTCGAGCTGCTCATGCGCGGCGGCGAGCTGCCCGCGCTGGAGATCGAGCCGGACGGCGAGGTGCATGCGGTGGCGGACACCACGCCGGTGCGCTTGGCGCGCGAGGCGACCGTGCCGCGACCGCGCCTCGGTCACGAGGGCACGTCGAGCGACGACGCGAGCTGGGCGATCGGCGACATCGATCGCCGCGATCCGCGCTCGCCCGGCGCCAAGTGGCGAGACGAGGCGAAGGCCGCGGGCGAGGACGCGAGCAGCGCGGTGGCGTAGGCGCTTCCGGCTGGCGTGCTGGCGGCGAACGGCCACGTGTTCGATGGACCAGGTTCGAGGTGGATCCGTCACGTCGGTACGATCGTCGCATGAACGCTTCTGCTGCTACCTCCAGCATTGCCCGTCCGTCCTTCGACCCCTTGAGCGCCGTGTGGAAGGACGTGCAGCTGGTGAGTCACATCACCAACGCCTTCAATCCGATTGGTGCGACGGTCATACCGTTGTACGCGACGTTGCCGGGTGGCGACACGGCGAATCGGCAGGGAGTCGGTTTCAGGAAGGTGTCGTCGCTCGATGTGGCAGCAGCGACTGCAGCCGAAATGCTCGGGGGGCAAGCGGCAGGCCGTCGCCGTTCTGCAGGCGGCGAACGGCGAGCTGTTCCTGACGCCGCTCGGAACGCCCCACACGATTGAGAACCTGCGCGCGGGGCGCATGGAAGCTTCGGATGCGAGCGGCGGCTTGTTCCGGCCGGAGATCCACGATGTCGTGGCGGTGGTCGACGGCGACGGGATCCTGCGAACCGATCTCAAGCCGCTGGGTTCGTCCTGGCTGGACCGCTGACGCGTCGAGTCAGAAACCGGTGAGCGGATCGCCGCCGCGCTCGATCCGCTCGATGTCGAGCAAGTCTTGCGGACGCCCGGCCGCGCGCTTCATCGCGATGAGGTCGTCCTTGCCGGCGAACCAAATGCGGCCTGCGTCGGGATCGACGATATCGACCGCGTTCGTGCGAAGTTGATCGTAGCCATCGACTCCAGCAACGTACTGCAGGATGTCGATTCGGCCAGCCGTGGTTCGGAGCAGCCAGTTGCCGCCGAAGTCCAAGTTCTCGCGGGACCAGTCCAGCGGTGCCTCGTTCGCTGCGAAATCGCCAATGCCGAGTGGGGTTGCTTCCAGTTCGGCCAATGCGGCCCATAGGCGATCGAGGTTCTCGGGATTCGGGTCCGGAACGATGTCGATGTCCTTGGTGGCGCGAGGTGCCTTGTGCGCCATTAGTGCAAGGCCACCGATGACCACGTATTCCACATCGTGTTGGTTGAGTGCCCCGATGAGCAGGGAGACTTTGAGATCGGGGATATCCGTCATGCTGCTCCCCGTTCGCTCACGAGTCGTGCGAAGCGCGTGCCAACCTCGATCAGCTCCGAGATCTGCCGGAATTCACTCATTCGCGTGCGTCGTTCGTTCGCTGCTTCGATCGCGTCCGCCAGCGAGCATCCCGCCAGCTCCCGCTCGAACGCGATTGCGACGAGTCGCTCGCGTGGGATCGCCGTGCGAGTCGAGCCTTCGGCGATCGGCTCGACCTTGATTCGGCCCGCTGAGACGTGGCGGTCGATCGCCTGCACCGAGCAGCCGAGCAGCTTAGCTGCGACCGTCTTGCGGACGAGGGGAACGACCATGCTCCCAAGCGCGTTTTCGACGGTAGCGAGCTCGCGACGGATCGTTTCGCGCACCTTGCGTCCCTCCACGCGCAGTGCCACGATCGAGCGCAGAATCTCCAGCTGTTCGTTGGCTTTCATGGCCACATGGTAGCCAGTGGTGTTGGTGAAATCAATGCGAAAACAACAACAGGCTACGCCGGCGTCGCGGTCGCGAGGAGCGCGTCGATGGCGGCCATGCCCTCGTCGCCGAGGTCGAGCGTGAAGTCGTTCACGTAGAGCTCGATGTGGCGGCGTTGGACATCCTCGCTCATCTCCTGCGCGTGCTCGCGCACCCACGCGGCGGAGTCAGCGGGGTGGTCGAAGGCGTGCTGCACGCTGGCGCTCAGAGCTTGTTCGATGTGGGCGGCGGTGTCGTCGTCGATGTCGTCGCGCACGCAGATCGTGGCAAGCGGCAGCGGCATGTTCGTGCGCTGCTCCCACCACTCGCCGAGGTCGGCGACCTTCACGAGGCCGTGGTCGACGTAGGTAAAGCGACTCTCGTGGATGATCAGCCCGGCGTCGACCTCGCCATGCTCGACCGCGCCGAGCACCTCGTCGTAGCGCAGCTCGACCGTCTCGCCGAGCGTGTCGCCTGCGGCGAGGCCCAGCAGCAGAAACGCTGTGGTGTCGCGGCCCGGGATCGCGATCAGGCCCGCGGCGGCTTCGGCGAGGGTCATTGGTTCGCGCGCGACCACGAGCGGGCCGACGCCGCGTCCGAGCGCCGCGCCCGAGCGCAGCGGGCGATAGCGATCGCGCAGTTGGGCGAGCGCGCCGAAGCTGAGCTTCGTCACCGGCAGCTCGACGTGGTGGGCGCGCCGATTGAGTTCCTCGATGTCGTGCATCGCGGGCACGAGCGTCACGGGCGAGTCGATAAGCCCGTGCGTAACCGCGTGGAACGCGAACGTGTCGTTGGGGCAGGGCGAGAAGCCGAACTCGAGCTCAGTCGGGATCATGGGGGGAGACTATCGCCCGCACAAGGTGCGGCAGCGCCGCGGCGAGCGTTTCGAGCGCGTGGTCGATGTGCCAATTGCCGCGATCGTCCTCTTCGATCTCGTTGGCGATGACGCGAACTTCGATCGCGGGGATGCCAGCGAGGTCGGCGGCGCGCAGCACCGCGAAGCCCTCCATCGCTTCGACGTCGCAACCGGCGGTGCCGCCCACGTCCGCGCTCGTGCCGATCGTGGTGACGACCGCGTCGCCCAGCGCGGTGTGCAGGTTCGCGAGCAAGACCTCGTCACCGGCGAGCTCGCGATGGACGAGTCGCGAGCGCGTGTCGTCGTACGTGGATGCGATGCCGATCACGAGGGTGCCGGGCTCGAAGCCCGTTGCCCGCCGCGCGCCGGCGATGCCCACGTGCAGGATCGCGCTCGGGCGCGGCTCGCGCGCGAGCCGGGCAGCCACTCGCGCGGCGGCGTCCACCGGGCCAACGCCGCAGACGAACGGCTCGACGTCGCCGATCCCGGATGCGCCGGCGAGTTCGCCCTCGGTTGCGGCGACGACGAGCAGCATCAGCCGAACAGCGTGGGATCGGTGCCGGGCAGTGGCGGGCCCGAGATCCATGGGTCGGGCGCGAGCCACGGGTTCGCGTAGATCGGCGGCGTGGGCGGCGCAGAGGGCACCGGAGCGCTGCCGCAGGGGTACAGGCTGCCGCAATCGTCGCTGCCGACGGGCGGCACGGGCGGCGTCGGGTCGTAACTGAACGCGGTGCGAAGGATCGGTGTCGGAAACGTCTGCATCGTCTCGGAAGCGTACCGCGAGGCGCGCGCGCGATGATGCAGTCACACGCGGCGCGCGAGCACCCGCTCGATCGCCGTGCCGTCCACCAGCTCGGCGACGAGCCGCACGTTGCCGCACCGCACCTCGTCGCCCTCGGCAGGCAGGGCGCCGAGCGCGTCCATGAGCAGGCCGGCCACGGTGGCTGCCGTGGAGTCGGCCGGCACGTCGAGCCCGAGGTCGGGCAGGTCGTGCACGGGGTAGGTGCCGGGCAGCTCGAACCAGCCGTCGTCGCGCAGGCGGTAGCCGCGTGAATCGTCCGGGGCGAGGTCGCGGTCGAGCTCGTCGTAGACCTCGCCGACGATCTCCTCGAGCAGGTCCTCCACAGTCACCATGCCGAGGATCGTGCCGTGCTCGTCGGCCACGAGCGCGACCTGGCGGTGGGCGCGCTGCAGCAGGCGCAGCACGTCGAGCACGAGCGCGTTCTCGGGCACGATCGTGGGCGGCAGGCGCAGCGCGTCGCGCAGCGTGGTGGTGGTCGGGTCGGCGAGGCACAGCAGGTGTCCGAGCACCGCCACGGCGATGGGCTCCTGCACGTCGGCTCCGGCGGCGACGGGGGCGCGGGTGAAGCCGTTGGTGGAGAGCCCGGAGATCGCGTCGTCGATGGTGGATTCGGCGTCGAGCACGAACAGGTCGCGGCGGGGCACCAGCACCTCGCGCACGGTGCGCTCGCGCAGCTCGAGCACGCGCTCGAGCAGGCCGCGCTGGCTGGCGGGGATGCTCGATTCGGTGGCGATCACGTCGAGCACCTCCTCGTCGGTGAGCAGGTCAGTGGAGGCGGTGTCGTCGCCGGCGCCGAAGGGGCGCGCCACGAGCGTGGTGGAGCGCGCGAGCAGCCACACGAGCGGGCGCGCGACGCGGGCGATGAAGGCGACGGGCAGGGCGGCGCGCAGGGCCCAGCGCTCGGGGCGGCGCATGGCGATGCGCTTGGGCACGAGCTCGCCGAACACGAGGGTGACGTACGTGAGCAGGAGCGTCACGATCATGATGGATGCGGTTTTGGCGGCGCGGCCGAGAGCGCCCTCGAGGACGGGCTCGAGCGGGGCGGCGAGCGAGACGGCGGCGGTGGCGGAGGCGAGGAAGCCGGCGAGGGTGATGCCTACCTGGATCGTGCTCAGGAAGCTGGTGGGCTCCTCGCTCAGGGCGAGCAGCGTGCGTCCGCGCCGGCCCTCGGTCTCGGCCAGGCGCACGAGCTGGCTGCGGCGCAGCGACACCACGGCGAGCTCGGTGCCGGAGAACGCCGCGTTCACGAGCACGAGCAGCAGGATCAGGGCGAGGTCGAGCACGAGCGGGTCCACGTGGGAGGACTCTTACCCGGAATGGCGTGTGGCGTGCGGTGAAAACGCAGAGGAACGGCCTGCGCTCACAACGAGTACGCCAGTTGGCGTTACGCCGGTTGGCGTTACGCCGGTTGGCGTAATGGGTATGTGGCGCGCATGACGACCAATCCATTCCGATTCGGCGATCTTGTCGCCGACGACACGTTCACCGATCGCGAGGACGAGCTTCGCGAGGTGACAGCCGATGCGCTCAACGGGCAGAACGTCGTGATCTTCGCTCCGCGTCGGTATGGGAAGTCATCCCTCATGAAGAAGGTGATCCGTGACCTCGAGGCGCAGGACGTGCTCGTCGCACGGATCGATCTCATGCGAACGCCGAGCAAGGAGCGGCTCGCGAGCCATCTCGCGCGAACCATCCACGCGGACCTTGCCACGAGGCTCTTCAAAGCGGCGGAAGCTGCGAAATTCGTGACCGGTCTGCGCATCACGCCCACGGTGACCGTCGACCCTGCGGATGGGTCGCTCCAATTCGGATTCGAAACCGGGCGCCGTGCGGCCGATGTCGACGCGACGATCGAACGTCTGTTGGAGCTGCCCGAGCGCTTCGCTCGTGAACGAGGGCGCAAGGTCGTGATCATCCTTGACGAGTTCCAAGAGATCATCGACATCGACCCCAACCTTCCTGCCTTGATTCGCTCGGTGTTTCAGGAGCAGTCGGACGTGTCGCACATCTACCTCGGCAGCAAGCGGAACATGATGCAGCGCATCTTCAACGACGAGAACGAGCCGTTCTGGAGAAGCGCGAAGTCGATCGAGCTCGGAGTCATCCCCGAGCCGCGGTTCAGGTCGTTCATCAAGGAGCGGTTTTCGGCCACGGGGCGCGAGATCGATGACGTGGTGCTCGATCTCGTCTTGACCACGACGCGGTGTCATCCGTATGCCACCCAGCAGCTCAGCTACTTCCTCTGGCAGGAGGTCGATGACGGCGCCGCCGCGACCACCACGGACTTCGTCAGCGCCATGGACGCGGTGCTCCGATCGGAGAACGCGCACTTCGAGCGAATATGGGACAAGGCGTCGAGCGTGCAGAAGCTCGTGCTGTCAGCGGTCGCGCGCGCTCCTCGTTCGCGTCCGCTGAGCGAGGAGTTTCGAAGCAGGATGGGCCTCGGTCCGGCGTCGAGCGTCCAGAAAGCGTTGGCAGCTTTGACCAATGACGAGCTGCTCGAACGTGCACCCGATTCGACGTATCGTGTCGCTGAGCCGTTCCTGGCTGAATGGATTCAGCGCCACCAGGGCTGATTCGGCTGGTGGATTCGGCCCTCAGTGCTGCAGCTCGCTGGCGGCGCGGTGGCGCTCGATGGCGAGCTGGATGAGGCGGTCGACGACGTCGTTGAAGGAGTAGCCGCTCGCTGCGAACAGCTTGGAGTACGCGCTCGTGGGG
>JBDHZF010000036.1:0-22410 GCA_039811765.1 Thermoleophilia bacterium
GCCGATTTGCCGGGTTGTTGCCGGATTCCGGAACGAATCCGGCAATTCGATTCGGACCAGTCTGGCGAATTGCCGGATTGGTACCGGTATCCGGAACGCATCCGGCAATTCGGGGCGGTCGTGTCGGCATCGAACGATTCGAACGGGCCGATTCCAGCACCAGCGCTCATCCAACTCCCTGCTGCAACGACCAATAGAATCCGCCGACGGAAACCGACACGAACGTACCGAGTTGTCCCATCGAGCACGCCACGGCAGGTGCATTCCGCGCCACCAACCAACACATCGGCCGCAAGATCCGGATTTCATGCGGAACGGGTCGTCACGAGGCGACGAGATAGCCACGCGGGTTCTTCGCCACGTCGTTCACACGCACTTCGAAGTGCAGGTGCGGGCCGGTGCACGAACCCGTGCAACCGACGTAGCCGATCACGTCGTCGTGGCTGACGCGCGTGCCGACGGCGAACGATCCGAACCGGGACATGTGGCCATATCTGGTGGTGATGCCGCCGCCGTGATCGACGATCACGAGGTTGCCGTAGCCGCCGTAGGAACCCACGAACGCCACGGTCCCGGCGATCGCTGGATGGATCGGCGTGCCGGTGGCGGCGCCGATGTCGACGCCTTCGTGCATGCGCCCCCAACGCTTGCCGAACTCGCTGGTGACGACGCCGATCGTCGGCCATGGCCAGCTGCCGCTGGCGGGGGTCGTCGAGCCGTTGTCGCTGCCACCGCCACTCCCGGTCGACGGGGGTACGCTTGTCACCACGCGAGCGCGCGCGGGGACCTTGACGTCGACGGTGCGCGAGCTGGCGTTGCCCGCGCCGTCGCGCAGCAGTACTCGCACGGACACGGTTCGTGCGGCTGCGGTCGCGACGATGCCGAGCTTGGTTCCGGCGAGCTTCACGGTGTTCGCGCCCTGCGATACGGGGACGGTGAATGTGCGGCGTCCAAACCGCACGAGCACGGTGCCGTCCTCGCTCGCGCGCAAGCCGAGCGGAATCGTCACCACGGACCCCGCGACGGTGGCGGTGACCCGCGTCGGGCCAGCGAAGGTTGGCGGCACGAGGTCCACGCGCACGGGCACGCGACTGGTGGTGGTTGGTCGACCGCCGCCGGTGGCCGCGACGACAAGTTCGTACATGCCGTCGGCGACGCGTGCTCCGTTCGAGGCACGTCCGTTCCATGACACGGTCGTAACGCCAGCCGGACGCCCACCGCTTGCGAGCGAACGGATCACGGCACCATTCGAATCGACGATTGCGGCGCTGACGCTCGCGCGACGCGACAGCGTGAAGCGCGCGCTGGTGCTCGCGCTGCGCGTCGCCTTTCCGATGGCGGTGCGGCTCAACTGCACTCGCGTGAGCGTCACGGTCGGTCGTTGCAAGGTGATGATCACCTCGCGGGACGTGGCTCGTGCCGCGTTTGTTCTCCCTTGGGCCATCGCCGGCGAAGCGGGCGTGGCATCGATTCGTACTCGATACGCGCCGGGCGCGAGGACGCGGCCATGCGCGTCTCGTCCATCCCACGTCGTCTCGCGCGTGCCTGCGTCGAGCACCCCAGAATCGGCCGACGCGACGATTCGACCGCGCGCGTCCACGATGCGCACGACGACGTGGCTGCGCTGGCCGAGCGTGAAGCGGATCACGCTCTGATCGTGATGACCGTCCCAATCCGGCACGAACGCGCTTGGCTTCGCATCAATCGATTTCACCACCGCGGCCGCTGTTGCCGTGCTCGCGCAAGCGAGACAGCACAGCGCGCTGCACAGCGCCGTCGCGATGACGGCGAGGCGAATGCGGTCGCGAGCGCGCGGGCGCCTGCGATCGCGGCGCTGCGTGCGGGGAGCATCCATCGACCGAGTCCGTGGCATGTGCTGCGCGGACCAGTCCGTGGTCCGCGATCGCGTGGCCTCGTGCCACGCGATGGATCACGCATCGGCGGTCGGACCCTCGACCATGAGTCGAGGTTCGCGATCAGGCGTCGTGGTCGGCTTCGAGCTCCGCGGCGACTTCGTGCGCTTCATGATGGATCGGCAGGTCACCGCCGCGTCGTCGCCACGCGATCGTGGAGAGCACGAAGCCCACGGCGAGGCCGATCACGCGGTGCGTCCACGTGGGCTCCAATGCGTGCGGCAGCAGATCGTGCACGAGCGGGTCCTTGAGGATCAGCTCGACCGCCACGTACACGATCAGCGCCGAACCGAGCCAGACGACGATCGGCAGTCGGTCGATCACCCGCAGCAGCACCGACGCGCCGCCCATCACGATCGGGATCGAGATCAGCAACCCGAACACAACGAGCCACGCGTCGTCCTTGGCGAAGGCAGCGACCGCCAGCACGTTGTCGACGCTCATCACGACGTCGGCGATCAGGATCGTGCGGATCGCGGCACCCATCGAACCCGCGGCTTGCACGTCGTCATGCGGATCGTGCTCGTCGGTTGCGAGTTGCCATCCGATCCACAGCAAGATCACGCCGCCTACCAGCATCACGCCTGGCAGATCGCCGCGCAACAAGAACACCGCGGCCACGGTGAGCGCGGCGCGCAGCACGATCGCCATGCCCGCGCCGAAGAACACCGCGCGTCGGCGCTGATGCTTGGGCAGGTTGCGCGCGGCGAGCGCGATGACCACCGCGTTGTCGCCGGCGAGCACCAAGTCGGCGAGCACGATGCCAACGAGAGACGCGAAGAATTGTGCGCTCAGCTCTGGAAGCACGACGCGATCAGTCGCCTTCGACGCGCTTCTTGAGCCCGCTCAACGCGGCGGACGTGATGTGCTTGGCGGCACGCTTGAGCAGAAATCCCGGCACGGGGAATCCGGGCTCGATGGCAAGGTCGTACGTCACCAGCGTCGCGCCGTCTTCGGTCTCCTCGAACTCGTAGGAACCCTCGACGAGCTTCAAGTCGCCGCCGGGGCGATTGGTCCACGCCATGCGCTGGTCGCCGTCGTACTCGTAATCGAGCGTGTACGTGACCTCGCGCAGGGTGACGTCCACCGTCATCGTGGACGCGGTGGGTCGACCGTCCGAATCGGTGTCGAGCACCTCCACGGCCTTCACGTCCGTGAGCCACTCCGGGTAGGCGTCGAGATCCGTCACCACCGCCATGAGTTCGGCGGGCGTCGCGTCGACTTCGATCGTAGATGTTCCGCGATGGCTCATGGGGCGGATACTACCCACACGGGATCGCCGATTTGCAGTCCGCGCGAGCGCAACGGGTCGAGCACGCGACGAGGATCGGCACCGATCGCGAGCACCGAGTCGACAGAGTTCGCGCCCGTCGCGAGCAGCTGCGACAAAGCCACGTCCAACAGCGACGCCGAGCCTGCGAGTCGCCCCGCGTCGTCGCGCAAGGCGATGCCGTCGTGGTGCACGGTCGTGCCAGCCCATTCGTATGGGCCGGGCGCGCAACCGGCGAACGGCGACGCGTCGCTGACCGCGATCCAACCGCCTGGACCGCTCGCGGCGCGCGAGAGCTCGATCGTGCCGGGATGCAGGTGCACGCCGTCGCAGATCAACTCGCAAGCCACGCGCGGATCGACGAGCGCCGCGGCGATCACGCCGGGATCGCGATGCGTGATCGGTCGCATCGCGTTCCATGTGTGCGTCGAAAGCGAGGCGCCCGCGTCGATCGCCGCGCGAGTTTGTTCCCACGTGGCGTCGGTGTGGGCGAGCGACGCCACGATGCCGAGTTCGCGGCAGCGTTCGATCGTCGCGAGCGCGCCATCGAGCTCCGGCGCGATGTCCACCACGAGCAGCGAGCTGCCGGCCGAGGCGCATACGGCGTGCAATTCGGCGAGCAGCGCTGGGTCAGGCGCTGCGAACGTTTCGAGCGGCCACACGCCCGCGCGGGACGGATTCAAGAACAGGCCCTCGATGCGAATACCGACGCACCCGCAGTCCGGTCCGGCAGCGGCGATCTCGGTGGCGCATGCGGCGACGTGCTCTACGATCGCCGCGGGCGGTCGCGATGGAACGGGCAGCGTCGCAACCCATTCGTACGTGCATGGAACATGAACGCTCCAGCCGGCCCCCGTCGTCACGGTACGAACGGCGTCGTCGATCGCCGCGACGGATCCGGCGGGCGGCACGACGTGTCCTCCAGCTCCGTGGAAGTGCACGTCGAGCGGTGCGGGCGCGACGATCGCGTCGCCCACGTCGATCGCGTCCGGCACCGTTCCCGCGTCGTCGATCGACACGACGCGCGCAGCGCGTTCTCCCACGGCGACCTCGACGATTGCAGCGCGTGCTGCACCGTCGACCAACACGCGTTGCGAGGCGATGTGTAGCGATCGGGCAGCGTCGGGCAGCATGATCGCGAATGTACACGAACGGGGGGACCACGTGAGCGACGAACACCATGCACCTGTGGGCTTGGCGATCATCGGCGCCGGACTGATGGGTTCCCAGCATGCGCGCAGCGCGATGGCCAGCGCGAGCATCCAACTGGTCGGAATCCACGCCGCTGCGAGCGAACAAGCGGATGCGCTTGCCACCACGCACGGCTGCGACACGTGGGAATCGCTCGAGCAGGTGCTCGACGACGATCGCGTGGAAGCAGTGCTCGTCGCCACGCCGACGAGCTCCCACGACGAGGTCGCCGCCGCGGCGCTTGCCACCGGTCGTCACGTGTTCGTGGAGAAGCCGGTCACGCGAACGCTCGACGACGCGCTGCTGTTGCAAACGCTCGCTCGATCGGCGGATCGCGTGCTCGGCGTGGGCCATGTGATCCGCTACTTCCCCGAGTATCGAGCGATCGCTGCGGCGATCGAGCGAGGCGACGTGGGCACGCCCGCGGTCGCCACCTTCGGGCGCCGCTGCCAGCAACCCGATTGGGCGCCCGACCATTGGCACACGAACATGGCGCGTTCTGGCGGCGTGGCGGTGGACATGCTGATCCACGACGTGGATCTCGTGCGTTGGTACTTCGGCGAACCGAGCGAGGTGTATGCGCGCGTGGTGGGCAGCGATCGCCACAACGGCTTGGACTACGCGCTCGCCACGCTCACCGTCCCCGATGGTCCGATCTGTCATCTGCATGGCTCGTGGGCCGAGCCGGACGGGTTCTCGCAGAGCGCCGAGGTGTGCGGCACGAACGGCATGCTCAGCTACGATTCGCGCGGGCGCGACGAGTTCTCGTACGCGGTGCACGGTTCGAACGACGCCGCCACGGCGCTGCCACCCCCGCCGCCTGGACCGCTCGACCCGTTCGGACGACAGTTGGACGATTTCGCGCGCGCTGTCCGAACGGGCGAACCGATGCCGGGCGACATCGACTGGGCGATCGGCTCGTTGCGGGTCGCGCTCGCGATGCTCGAATCGAGCGAA
This sequence comes from Thermoleophilia bacterium, assembly GCA_039811765.1. Taxonomy (GTDB): domain Bacteria; phylum Actinomycetota; class Thermoleophilia; order Gaiellales; family SKUG01; genus JAGQUL01. Next base: position 5,332 of record JBDHZF010000036.1, read on the forward strand.
CTCGGCCAACCTGTCGCGTTGACGGAGGTGCTCGCATGAAGGTGGGTCTGATCGGAACCAGGCATGTGCATGCCGATGCTCTGGCGAGCTGCGCCGAGACGTGCGGCGCGACGTTGGTCGGCGCTGCGGAAGTCGATCCCGCCGCGCGCGCGGCGTGGACGCGCACGCCACTCCTCGAGTTGGACGAGTTGTTGGAGCGAAGCGACGCGGTGATCGTCGCCGGCACCAATCGCGAGCGCGTGGACGGCGTGCTCGCCGCCACCGTAGCTGGGATTCCCGTTCTCGCGGAGAAGCCCGTCGCGGCCGATGCAGCCGAGCTGGCGCGACTCACGAGCGGCGTCGACCCGTCCCTCGTCGCGGTCGCGCTTCCGCTGCGGTTCGCCGCATCGCTCCAGCGTGCACGCACGGCGATCACGAGCGGCGCGATCGGAACTCCGATCGCAGGACGCGGCACCAACCACGGGCAATTCCCGGGCGGCTGGTTCGGCTCGAACGCCGATGCCGGCGGCGGCGCGCTGCAGGACCATGTCGTGCACTTGTCCGACGCGATGTGTTGGCTGCTCGACGACAGCGTCGCTCACGCGTACGCACGCGCAACGCACGTGCTCTACCCAGACAACGACGTCGAGGACTGCGGTGTCGTGACGCTCGATTTCGCATCGGGCTTCTTTGCCAGCATCGACTCGTCGTGGTCTCGCCCCGAGAGCTTCCCCACGTGGGGCGACGTCTGGCTCGAGATCGTCGGCACGGACGGGCGCGTCGTGATCGATCCGATGGCGACGCATCTCAGCCTCTACGACGACTCCGCCGGCAAGCTCCGTCACCTGCCTTTCTCCGACGATGACATGACGTTTTCGATGGTCCGCGGTTTCCTCGCGTTCGCCGAGGATCGCTCGGTCGGCGGGCACGTCACCTTCGCCGAGGGCGTGCACGCCAGCGACGTGGTCCTCGCGTGCTACGCGTCCGTCGCAAGCGGGCGACGCGAACCGGTCGCGTCGCGGCGCTGACCGTCGAACGCATTGGTGATCGGCACACGACGGTCGCGCCCGAACGCGATGCCGCTGACGCGCACGCCTGGCGCTGCTTGGCGACGCTTGTACTCGGAGCGATCAAGCATGCGTTGCACGCGCTCCACGAGTGCTCGGTCGTATCCCGCGGCGACGGCTTCGTCGACGCCGTCGTCGTGGTCCACGAGCAACTCGAGCAGCGCGTCGAGCACGTCGTAGTCGGGCAGCGAATCGCTGTCGCGTTGGTCGTGGCGCAGCTCGGCGGTCGGCGCGCGCTCGATCACACTGTGCGGGATCACCGGCTCGTCGCCAGCTGTTGCGGCTTGTTCGTTGCGCCAACGCGCGAGCCGGTAGACGAGCGTCTTGGGCACGTCCTTGATGGGCGCGAATCCACCGTTCATGTCGCCGTAGAGCGTGGCGTAGCCCACGGCGTATTCGCTCTTGTTGCCGGTGGCGAGCACGAGGTGCCCGAACTTGTTGCTGAGCGCCATCAGCAGCGTGCCGCGGATCCGTGCTTGCAGGTTCTCCTCGGTCACGTCCGCGGCGCGACCGGCGAACGCGGGCGCGAGCGCCTGCTCGAACGCTTCGTAGACCGGCTCGATCGCCAGCTCGTGCATCGCGATGCCGAGTCGCTGTGCTTGCGCGTGGGCGTCGTCTCGGGTGCCGTCGCTCGAGTAGCGCGACGGCATCGTCGCGGCGTGCACTCGATCCACGCCGAGCGCGTCCACGGCGAGCGCCGCGACGAGCGCGCTGTCGATGCCGCCGCTCATGCCGAGCACGACGCTCGCGAATCCGTTCTTGCGCACGTAGTCGCTCAGGCCGAGCCGCAACGCGTCCCATACCTGTGCTTCGTCCGGTTTCGCCCAATGCGGTTGGCTGGTCGCATCGGCGAGATCCACGAGCACGATGTCCTCGGCGAAGCTCGCGCCGCGGGCGACGCACGACCCATCCGGCCGCACGACGAACGACGAGCCGTCGAACACGAGCTCGTCCTGCCCGCCAACCTGATTGCACAGCGCTATCGTGCACGCGGTTTCGCGCGCGCGAGCCGCGATTTCCCGCTCGCGATCGCCAGTTCGCCCCATGCGCCATGGCGACGCGGACAAGTTCACGATCACTCGCGCTCCTGCGTTCGCGGCCTGCGCAACCGGGCCATCGGCGACCCAGGCGTCCTCGCAAATCGTGACGCCCACAGTCGTGAACGTGCCGTCGCTTGAGCGCACGTCCACCACCAACGACTCGCTGCCGGGCGCGAACCAGCGATGCTCGTCGAACACCGCGTAGTTGGGCAAGCGCTGCTTGCGATAGACGCCCGCCACGTCGCCATCGGCGATCACGAATGCGGCGTTGGCAAGCGTCTCGCCATCGTCATGCGGACACCCAACGACGATGGTCACGTTGCTCGGCAACCGCGGGACGATCGCGTCGAGCGCCGCGCGGCAACGAGCGATGAAGTGCGGCTTGAGCCACAGGTCTTCCGCCGGGTACCCGCTGATCACCAGCTCGGGAAATACGACGAGGTCTGCCCCAGCATCGGCTGCGCGCAATGCCACATCCAGCACGATCGCCGCGTTGGCATCCACGTCCCCCACCGTGGGGTTCATTTGCGCGAGACAAATTCGCATGCGCTGATCGTACCGGTGCAACGGCCGTCGCGACGTTCCCGATGAACGGACAGGGACAAGCTGCGCGGGTTGCTGGACGGCGATCGCGCGTGGTCGGACACGGACGAGGACAGACTAATGCTCATTCGATGTGAACCGGGAATCAGCCGATTCGTGAAGACCGTCGTCGCCGAGGTCGCGCAGGGCGCGCCGAAAGTCGCCAACCAGGTCACGAATGTGTCCAAGTCCTGGAACGTCGATCAGTGTTTGACCGGCGTCTACGCGCTGCGAAGATTCTTCTGAGACGTCCCGTCAGCGACCGCGCTCGCCGAGCACGGCTTGTCCGAGTGGCACAGCGTGCAGCTCGCGATGCGTCGTTGCGCCGCCCGGCGCCGGCAGCGACGCGAACAGATGCAGCGTGCCTGCAACCCAACCGATTCGACCGATCGTGCGCACGGCGTCTTCAGCAGGGATTGGCAACTCCGAGCCGGACTTCGACCGCAGGATCGAGAGATGCGGGTGCCACGCTCGCCGATCCACGCTTGGCGCGTACGGCGCAACCGAATCGATGAATTGGTCGCGCGCGTTCGACAGCAACGCCAGCAGGTCGAGTTCGACGTCCGCGCCCAACACGCGTCCATTGCCGAATGGACGAGTGCCGCGCAGCGAGCACGCAACTGGACCCGGCAGCGTCATCGCAGCGGCGTCGAGCGACGCGGCAACCGCGGGCACGTACTCCTCGCTCACGTCGCCGAGGAACGCGAACGTCACGTGCATCGAATCGGAATCCAGCGCACGAACATCGTCTGCTTGATCGGCAATCGTCTCGCCGATCGCATGGATTTGCACTGCGGTATCTGCAGACACCGCGAGCGCCGCGAACAAGCGCAGCGCCACTCCCCCACCCGAGCCGACCGGTTCTCCCACGTACACCACGTCATTCGGTTCCATGCGTGCATTACAGCACGTCGACCATCGAACCGTCCTGCGGATGCCTCGCGTTCGTGCGCGGGTAACATGCGATCGTTCCCCGTAGCACCCCCACGATTGAGGCCGCGATGACCAGCACCGACGACCACATGGGCAATCCAACACCCGGACGCCACGATGGCCGGGTGGCGATCATCACCGGCGCAAGCCGCGGCATCGGACGCGCGGTGGCGCGACGACTGGCGGCCGAAGGCGCCGCCGTGGTCGTCGCGGCCAAATCGCGCGAACCGCACCCCACGCTGCCGGGCACGATCGTGGACTGCGTCGACGCGATCCGCGAAGCTGGGGGAATGGCGAGCTGGTTCGAGGTCGACGTGCGCGACGCCGACCGGGTCGAGGCGATGGTCCAGCATGCGATCGACGAGCACGGAAAGGTCGATTACCTCTTCAACAACGCCGGCGCTATCTTCCTTGCCCCCGTCGCACAGGTGCCGCCGAAGCGCTTCGACCTGATGTACCAAGTGAACGTGCGCGCCGCGCAGGCAACGGCGTACTTCGCGTTGCCGCACATGGTCGCGCAGAAGTTCGGGCACGTGCTCAACTTCTCCCCGCCCTTGCACACTGACCCGTCCCCCGGCATGGCACCGTACATGGTGACGAAGCTCGGGATGACGCGCATCGCGATGGCAATCGCCGAGGAACATCGTGCGGACAACATAGCCGGCAACTCGATCTGGCCGGTCACGATGATCGACACCGCAGCGGTGCGCGTGAATGGCATGGGCGACGAATCCCAGTACCGCACGCCCGAGATCATCGCCGACGCCGTGAGCGAGCTGTTCTCGCGCGATCCGTCCACCTGCACTGGCAACCAGTACACCGACGAGCAGGTCCTACGCGAGGCGGGCTGGTCCGACGCGGACCTGGACCGCTACTGGGTCACCGGCCACGCACCCGACCACCTGGTGACGATCGTCGGCGAGGACGCCGTCATGCGCTGAGCAACTCGTCGCCACTTTGGCAGACCTGTTGGAACAAAGTCGCGACGAGTTCTTCGACGGAGCTCGGATCACCCCGATTGGGTGGGGATGCCAGCGCGTTCGACGTGCCATGGTTCGTGGCTCATCGGGAACACGAGGCCATACCGAGGCGCGAGCTGATGCGCGAGGCGCAGGTCGCCCCTGAGATCGGCGGCCATGCCGCGAACGTGATTGGAGCACCCGGGCGGCGCCGCCCATGTCTTGGCACGTTCCCATCCGCCGCGCTGGCGCTTGGTGCGCTTCCAGATTCGCAGCGAATCCTCGTAGCTGCGCCAACCCTCCTCGATCCGAATCGAACCGCCGCGCGCTCGCACCGCTCGCATCAAGCGTGCGAGATCCGTGCGGAATCCGGCGCTGAGGCCCGGCTTGATCGTGAACACCTGACGCATCCCCGCGAGCGGATACGACTGATCCATCACCTTCGCGATGTAGTCGCGCGTCTGTGCGTACGGCGGCACGCCCCCGAACGCCTGTACCGCGCCGGGCCCCGCGTTGTACGCGGCGAGCGCGAGCCGATACGACCCGAGCTGCTTCTCGTATCGCGCCATCTGCTGCGCTGCTACGCGAAGCGCGTCCTGCGGAATCCACGGATCGACGTGCCAGCTGCGCGCCGTCGCCGGCATGATCTGGGCGATGCCGATGGCGCCCGCGTAACTTCGCGCACATGGCTGCATGCCGCTCTCGGCGGCGATCTGCCGCACGAACAGAATCGGCTTGCGGATCCCCGCGCGACGTGCCGCACGCATCGCCAACTTGCGGAAGTCGATGCGCGTCGCTGGACGCCGTCGCCCAGCGACGCCCGCCCGACGCTTGTCCGCGAGCACTGATGCGACGACCGCGCGATTTTCCCCTGCATCGCCGGACACCACGACCACCACGCTGTCGAGTTCCAACTGGGTCGAGAGCTGCAGATCCATCCAGTTGCGCGTCGCCGGATCGCCGCCCGCCACGCCTGGGAGCCCCGCGGCGAGCAACGCAGCGAAAAGCACGACCGTGACCATCCCGATCCCAGCACGATGGCCGCGCGGGAAGTTCGGAAAGCGTGGACGATGTGGTCGACGCGGGCGCATCGTCACACCTGCGTGCCGCGCGCGGCGAGCAGCACCTGCACGAGCGGCGGCGCGGCAAGCAGCACCGCCACAGCGGCCGCGAGCAGGATGAACGCGATCTCGTATGCGCTGCGTCGCTCGCGTCGCTCCGCGATCGCCACCAGCCTAGCGCGCAGCAGTTCCTTCGCGATCTCGCGGCGGTGCAGCAAGTCGTAGTCCACCTGCGGCAGTTCGTCTTCCATCCCCAATCCCTCGTGCTCTGCCCACGATTCGGCATCCTCGTCGAGCAACTCGTACGCGCTTTGACGCACGGGGGCCTCGGCCTCGTCGAATTGCATCGGGGGCACAACGAGCCGCGCCGTCGCATGCGGAGGTTCGAGCGGGGCCACGGCCTGTTCGACCAGCACGGCCTGCTCAACGGCGCGGTTTGCGCTCGCAGGTTCATACGAGCCCCCGCCATCAACGTTCGTCCACACGGGAACGAGGTTCGACACGGTCGATTCAGGCGTAGGTGTCCAAGGCTTCATAGGACCAAGGTAGGCCGCAATTCGACGATGGTCAATCGCGATTTCGACCCAAATACCCTCTGCAAACCATCAGCAAGTCGGCCGATGCGGCCAACGCTCGGCCCGCCCGCTCACCCTTCCGGGCGCAGCTGATGCCAGCGAAGGCGAGCGTCGGCGATGCGCCTGGCGCGCGCGACCGATCGTTCGATCGCCGCCTGCAGACGCGGTGTCGGCGCTGCGTCGCTCGCCACGGGCTGGTCCATCACGATGCGCACCGTGCGCCGCTCCTCGAGCAAGAACCGGCCGACGATCGCCACGGCAACCTCGTCGACGTAGCGCAGCGCGAGCACGTCCATCGCCGCGACATCCTCCACATGCACGCCGAGCGACGCGTCGATCTGCACGTTTCGAAGCTCGACGCCAGCGCCGATCCGAGTCGCGCGCTGCGCCGCTTCCTTGATCGCCCACGCCGCGCTGCGCGATGCCTGCGCGCTGCCCAGCAGGCGTCGCAGCGACCGCTGCTCGCCACGCGCCGTGAAACCGTCCACCAACTCGGCCTCCGCGCCCTCGGCGCGCCGCAGCTCGAGCGCCACGGGCCGATCTGCGATCACGCACGCCACGCGACCGTGACGCACGCTGATGCTGAGCCACACGTCCGGTCGCGGGAACCCGCCCTCGTACACGAGCGGTTCGCCGTCCGCGCCTTCGCGAATCTCGACGATGCCTCGAAAGCCGAGCCGCTCCTTCACGACCACCTTCGCGAGCGCCCGCCCCGCCAGCCAGCGCGAACGCCGCTCGCGATTGCGAAATGCCTGCACGCGTTCGCTTTCCCACTCGCTCAACAACGGTGGACGAATCGAGCGCGACAGCGGCATCTCCGCATACGTCACGCCGCTCGCAACGCGCCAGAAAAAGGGCTTGCCCGCCGCGCGATGCTGCGCCGCGGCTTGGGTCGCGTCATCCGCGACTGCTCGATCTTCGTCCATAGATCCGTCCACACCTGTACGTCGCCTCCCGGTCCCCTTACGTTTCAGCAGTTTTTCGGACGGTGGCGCGATCGATCCGCGAGCTTCACGGAAGCTTCATGCGCGGCTGCGAGGATGCTGCCGACCGGTCTGCATCGAACCGTCTGGAGTGACCACCATGGCGTTCTCGCTCGTCCCCAAGAACACGAAGTTCGACAGCCTGCTCGTGCAGGGCGGCGATCTCGCCGCGCAGACCGCCGCGGCCATGCAGCGCATGCTCGGCGGCTACCCGCAAACCGCGGGAATGACGGCCGAGATCAAGGGCCTCGAACACCAAGGCGACCGCGTGATGCGCTCGATCGTGGCGGAGCTCACAGCCACCTTCGTGACGCCCTACGATCGCGAGGACATCTACGAGCTCGCCAAGCACGTGGACGACGTGATCGACTTCGTCGACGAAGCCGCGTCGATGTTCGACATCTACCAGGTGGAAGCCGTCACCAACTGCGTGAAGGGGCAGGCGGACATCCTCGCCGCCGCCACGCAGGAGCTCGCGTCCGCGCTGCGCTTCATCAACGAGCCGAGCCGCATGGAGCATCACTGGCAGAACATCCACAAGCTCGAGGACGCGGGCGACGAGCTGCACCGCAGCGGCATCAAGGAGGTGTTCGCCGCGTGCTACGACGAGCCGGCGATCATCATCTGCTGGAAGGACATCTACGAGCAGATGGAAGAGGCGATCGACGCGTGCGAGCGCGCCGCCTCCACGCTCGAGCAGATCGCCGTGAAGAACAGCTGAGGACGGGGGTCTTCGCATGGAGGTCATGCTCGTCCTGGTGATCGTGATCGCGATCTTGTTCGACTTCACGAACGGATTCCACGACACCGCCAACTCGATCGCGACGATGGTGGGCACGCGCGCGTTCGATCCGAAGCTCGCGGTGATCTACGCGGCTGCGCTCAACTTCGCGGGGGCGCTGATGGGTCACGAGGTCGCCGCCACGGTCGGCAAAGGCATCATCGAGGCGACCGCGAACATCGACACGCTCGAAGTGGCGCTCGCCGGCCTGACCGGGGCGATCGTGTGGAACCTCGTGACATGGGTGTACGGATTGCCCTCGTCGTCATCGCACGCACTGGTGGGCGGTCTCGTGGGCGCAGCCGTGGTCGGCGGCGTGACGGTGCATTGGGACGGCGTGGTCGACAAGGTCGTGCTTCCGTCGTTCATGGCCCCGACGCTCGGATTCCTCGGCGCGCTCTTGATGATGGCGTTCCTGATGCGAGCCGCGAAGGGCCTGCACCCGCGCACCGGCAACAAGGCATTTCGACGCATGCAGCTGTTCTCGGGCGGGTGGCTGTCCTACTCGCACGGGTTGAACGACGCGCAGAAGACGATGGGCGTGATGATGCTCGCGCTGATCGCGGCCGGGCACCTCCCCGAAACGGTGGCGGAACCACCGATGTGGGTGAAAGTCAGCGCCGCGCTCGCCATGGGCCTCGGCACCTACGCTGGCGGGTGGAAGATCATCAAAACGCTCGGCGGCAAGGTCGTGAAGATGAACCCGATGCAGGGCTTTTCGGTGTCGATGAGCGGCGCAATGATCCTCACGTGGGCCGAGCATCACGGCATGCCGGTTTCCACCACGCACTGCGTCACCGGCTGTGTGCTCGGCGCTGGATCGGCCAAGCGCCTCTCCTCCGTTCGCTGGACCGTCGTCGGCGACATCGTCACCGCATGGGTGATGACGCTCCCGATCGCGGGGCTCGTGGGAGCGTTCGCGTTCATGCTGACCGCGATCAGCCCGCTCGTGCTCGTGCTCGTCGCCGTCGGCGTGCTCGCGCTGCTGCGCACGCGCATGGCCAAGAGCGGCATGGCGCCCGCGCACTGAACCCGCGCGCTGCGCACCGACGCTCAACTCTCGCGCGCGTGATGCCGATGCGCGCGGTGATGCAGCGTCCACGCCACGACGATCTCGAGGAGGACCCCGCGGTCCGCGCGACCGTGGCGCGGCTTCGCGCGAGCGTCGTCGCGACCGCGGCTGGTTCGATCGCGTTCGCCGTGCTCGCGACGCTCGCCGTGCACCGGGCATGGATCGCGGGCGTGCAGCACGGACAACGTGGCGGCACCGACGCTGGATCGCTGCCCCCGATCGGCGGGCTGCTCCTCGTCCTGCTTGGCTTCGTGGCGCTCGGCGCGACTATCGTGTTCGTCGTGCGCAGCCCGTTCGACCGCGCGCGCGATCAAGCGATCGAGCTGGTGGACGCGAACCGTCGGCTCGCCGAATCCACGCTCGAGACGTTCGCCGCGCTCGGCGCCGCGGTCGAAGCGAAGGATCGCTACACCGCGGGGCACGGCCTGCGCGTGACGCTCGTCTCCATCCTGATCGGGCAGGAGCTCGGGCTGGACGACGCGGCGCTCGACACCCTGCGGCACGCGGCGACGTTCCACGACATCGGCAAGATCGCGGTGCCGGACGCGGTGCTTCGTCGCACGGGTCGCCTCGCGGACGCCGACTTCGAAACGATGAAGGTGCACCCCACCGAGGGCGCGCGCATCTGCTCCAAGCTCAACGTGCTGCGCGACGCCGTCCCCCTCATTCGTTCCCACCACGAGCGGATGGACGGGCGCGGCTATCCCGATGGCTTGAAGGGGGACGAGATCCCGCTCGGCGCGCGCATCATCGCGGTGGCCGACGCATGGGATGCGATCACCTCCGATCGGCCGTATCGCGACGGGCAGCCCGCGTTCGTGGCGCTCGAGGAGATTCGCCGCAGCAGCGGCGCGCAGTTCGACGAGCACGTGGTGCGAGCGTTCGTGGAGGTGCTCGCGCGCGACCCGTGGATGTTCGGCCTCTCCCCCGAGGACGTCGCCGCGCGGCGTCCACTCCCCGCCCCCACCCCCGTGTCGCGCGGCGTGGACGAGGGCGCCGACCCGTACGCGCCGCGCAAGGACGACGGTGTGATCGGCCGCAAACAGCCGAAGCTCGACTGGACGACGGGGTTCGACGAGCGCGACATGCGAGCCTCGTGAGGGCGTGACGCATGGCCGACGTCTTCCTCGAACCCGACGAGCTGCACGTCGTCCTCGGCGGCATCGAGCGCGTGGGCGCGTTGCACGGCGACGTGATCGTGCCGCTGCGGCACGTTGCCGGCGCGTTCTTCAGCGAGGACCCGTTCGAGCCGATTCGCGGGATCCGCTCGCCAGGCACGGGGTTCCCGCGCGTGATCGCGCTCGGCACGTGGCGCAGCCGAGCGCATGGGCGCACGTTCGCCGCCGCGTATCGCAACCAGCCCGTGCTCGTGATCGACCTGCGCGAGGAGCGCTACTCGCGCCTGGTGGTGAGCACGTCCGCTGCGGAGCGCCTCGCGCGGATCATCGCTCCAGCAGGATCGTGACCGGGCCGTCGTTCACGAGCGACACCTGCATCGATGCTGCGAAGACCCCGGTCTGGACGGGCACGCCTTCAGCGCGGAGCAACTCGTTGAAGCGCTCCCACATGGCCTGTGCCATCTGCGGCGCAGCGGCGTTCGTGAAACTCGGGCGCGTGCCCTTGCGCGCGTCGCCAAGCAACGTGAACTGGCTCACGCTCAACACCGAACCGCCCACGTCGAGCACGGATCGATCGAATCGCCCCGCGTCGTCGTCGAACACCCGCAGCGTGGCGACTTTGCGCGCCATCCACGCGATCGTCTCATCGGTGTCGCCGCTTGCGATGCCAACGAGCGCGAGCAATCCGCGCTCGATCGCGCCGACGATCTCGCCGTCGACGACGACGCTCGCTTCGCTCACCCGCTGCACCACGCACTGCATGCGCCAAGCCTTGCAGGTATGCTTGCGGGCATGTCAACCAAGGAAGATACGATCGAGGTCGAAGGCGTTGTCGTCGAGGCCCTGCCGAACACCATGTTCAAGGTGAAGCTCGACAACGACCACGAGGTCCTTGGTCACATCTCGGGCAAGATGCGCCGCTACTACATCCGCATCCTGCCGGGCGACCGCGTGAAGGTGGAGCTCTCCCCCTACGACCTCACCCGAGGCCGCATCACCTATCGCTACAAATAGTCCGAACGAGCGAAGGATCGAGCTCGCTCGAATCCTTCCGAGCGAGGGCTGTTTGCGCGCTGCAGCGCAGCGCGCCAAGTGGTCAGCAAGGCTTGCGGAGTCGCCGCAGTTCTCGGCGGTCCTCCCCCGGTCCGTCCATCGTGCCCGCTCGATGTGATGGGCACATGGACGAATCTGCCTCAGACCACCATTCGCGATGCATCGCCGCCGCCTACGACGCGTCGAGGGTGAAGGCGCACGTCGATCCCGCTATCGAGTTTCCGCGCAGCGGCCTGCTCGCCGAGCGGCTCGAGCGAACGCGGATCCCACGGTTGAAGATTCCCTGTGACGAGTGCGCGTCGTGCGACTGCTCGACGCGTCGCGTGCTGCGCGGCTGACGAACGCCTACTCGTCGCCGAACACGAGCGGGCCTGGCGGCGGCATGTCGTCAGTGCCGGTGCGTTGGCGATTGAGCGAGGCGATGCGTCCGTTGAACGCGTCGAGCGTGTTGCGGTAGATCCTGCGCGCGGGATCGAGTTGCGTCGCGAGTCGATAATGCCCGCGCGCCTTCTCCACATGGCCGAGCCGATCGTGGGCGCGCCCGAGGCAGTAGTGCGCGTAGGCGTCCACCGGATCGCGATCGACGATCACTTGGAACTCCGCGGCGGCGCGCTCGAAGAACCCGAGCGTGAGATACGTCTTGCCGAGCGCCTCGTGCACGGAGTTGGATTCGGGCTCGAGCGACTTCGCGCGCTCGAGCGGCGTGATCGCCTCGTCGGCGCGCCCGGCGGCGAGCGCGTCCAGGCCTTGGCGGTACAGCGCGTACGCGTCGCTCATCGTGCGTGCTCCCGTCCGAGGCCTCGCTGCGCTTCCGATCGGGGATTCGCAGCCTTCTCCTCACTGTACCACCGCCCGAAAGGCACGCTGGATGGGTTGGCATCCGCTGCTGGGGGTATGGTGCGCGCGAGGTGGCCGCGAGGCTGCTGCAGCACCGGTGGCTCGATCGAGGGGATCGCGGCGCCGGGCCACGGAGGGCGGAGCTGACTGATGCTGGTACTCACCAGAAAGATCGGCGAATCGTTCGTCATCGGCGACGAGATCAAGATCACCATCATCGACATCATCGGCGGCAACAAAGTGCGCGTCGGCATCGAAGCGCCGCACGAAGTGCCGGTGTATCGCGAAGAGATCTACGAGCAGATCAAGGCGGAGAACGCCGCGGCCGCGGAGTCCGCGCCCACCGATTTGCCCTGAGCTGGCGCGATCACGCCAGTTCGAGACGACGTTCGGTGATCGCGCCCGCGTCGTCCACGCGAACCATCACGCGCACCCGCTGCGCGCCGGCGACGAGCTTCTTGTGCCAGCCGAGCAAGGCAACGCCCGCGGCGACGAGGAACAGCCAGTCGCCAACCCACAGGAACATCGTTATGCCGATCGCCGCCATGATCACGTTCGGCAGCCAGCGTTGGCGGTTGGGCATGCTCACCACCGCGCGATAGCCGTGCTGCTCCTCCACGCGCCCGCCGCGTCGCACCAGCGTCGCGAGATGCGTCACCAGTCGCGCGAGTCGCGCTTGCTCGTCCAAGGGTTCGATGCCGTCATGCATGATCGTGTTCCTTCCCACCTGCGCGCGTTCGCAACGTCTCGTCACCCGTCGATCGGCTCGTCGAGCCACGAGAGCCGAGGCCAGCGCGAATCGCACAAGCGCGCGCCATGCACGGCGGCCACCGCGATCGTCAGCGGCAGCACCATCGGCGCGCCGGTCAGCGGCCACACCGTAGTGGCAGCGGCCAGCGCCGCGTCTTGTCGTCTCACGTCCGGCATCGAGCGTTCATCCGTCCCACATGACGCGCGGCCGTCCAAAACCACGCGTCGATGCCTGACTATCGCCAATCGACGGGGTCGTTGTTGCATGCATTTGGGGTGACCGCGCGGCCATGTAACGTCCGCATTGCATGTCTGCTTCGGTGTTCGTCGGTTCGCTTCGCCTCGACGTGCCGCTGGTGAACGCCAGCGGCGTGATCGATCACGTCAGCGATGTCGACGATTGGAACTTGCCCGCTAGCGTGCTGGGCGTGCTCGGCGCGTTCGTGACCAAGACGATCACCGCGCGCCCGCGCGCCGGCAACCCGCAGCCATGGGCGGAAACCATGGCGCCCGCCGGCACGCTCGTGAACGCGGCCGGGTTGCCGAACCCGGGGATCGATCGGGTGATCGTGGAATGGGCGAATCTTCCCGACGCGCTCGGAGTGCCGGTGATCGCGAGCATTGGCGGGGACGTCGATTCGCTCCCCGAACTCGCCAGGCGATTGCACGACGCGAGCTGGGCGAGCGCGATCGAGCTGAACCTGTCATGCCCCAACGTGGACGGTGGACTGGTCGCGTCCGACGCTGCAGCGGTCGAGCGGGCGGTCACGGCGGTGCGATCGGCGACGAACCTTCCGCTGCTCGCCAAGCTCACGCCGGCGTGCGGCGCCCCGGCGAGCGTGGCACGCGCCGCGCAGGCCGCTGGCGCGGACGCGCTCACCTGCTGCAACACGATGCCGGTTCGGGCTTTTGCCTCCGACGGTTCACCGCTGTTGGGCGCGGGCGCCGACGGCGGCTTGAGCGGCACGGGGCTGCATCCGATCTCCGTGCGCGTCGTTGCCCAGGTGGCCGACGCCGTCGACCTTCCTGTCGTTGGTCTGGGCGGCGTCGACAGCATCGCCGCGGCGCGCCGGATGCTGGACGCCGGCGCGCGAATCGTGGGCGTTGGAACCGGCGCGCTCTTCGATCCGGGCTTGATCGCCGACCTCGCTCGAACGCTCGCGACTGACAAATCCTCGACCGCCAGATGAGGGTTCGTGGCCGCATCCGGCGCGATCGCGAAAATGGCCGCGTGAGTTGTTTGCCGAGGCACCCGCGCATGGCTATGATCCCTCGCCATGCCCCCGAAGACCTCCAGCCAGACTCCGGTCCGATCGCCCTCCCAGCGCATGGAAGCGCTGCAGAAGGCGAACGCCATTCGCTCGCAGCGGGCGCAGCTCAAGAAGGACTTGAAGAGCGGCGAACTGGACATCGTGGAGGTCCTCAAGGCACCCCCGGAATTCCTCAAGACCGCGAAGGTCATGGACTTGCTGCTCGTGGTGCCGAAGTTCGGTCGCGTGAAGGCCACCCGCGTGCTCACGCGCTGCCGCATCAGCCAAGCCAAGACGGTCGGGGGCTTGTCCGATCGCCAGCGCGTGGAGCTGTGCGAAACGCTCGAACAACGCTTCAACGCGAGCTGAGGACGCGATGAGCGCCGCCGCTTCGGATCAGGGTTCGCGCGCGCGCCGCGTGTTCGTGGTGTCCGGGCCCTCCGGTGCCGGCAAGGGCACGCTGATCCGCGGCGTGATGAAGTACTTCCCAACGCTCGACGTGGCGATCAGCGCCACCACGCGCGCCGCGCGCCCGGGCGAAGTCAACGGCCGCGAGTACTGGTTCCTCGATGGCGATGAGTTCGACCAGCACCTCGCCGAAGACGATTTCCTCGAGCACGTGGAATTCGCCGGCAACCGCTATGGCACGCTGCTGAGCGAGATCGATCGCCTTCACGACACCGGCAAGCACGTGATCCTCGAACTCGAACTCAACGGCGCGCTCGCCGTGCAGCAAGGCCCGATGGCTTCCACGTTGATCTGGATCGAATCCCCTGACTTCGAGGAACTCGAACGACGCCTTCGATCGCGCGCATCGGACACGTCCGAGGAAATCGAGCGTCGCATGGCGGTGGCGCGCGAGCAGGTGGACGCCAAGAAGCTCTTCCAGCACGTTGTGGTGAACGACGACCAGACCCGCGCGATCGCCGAGCTGCAATCGATCATCGATCGCGAACTCGCGTCTCCGCTCGTGGGCTGACGACGGAGCCTTGAAGCTGCATTGAGGCGCAGGACTGCGAGCCGCCAAGGCGCAGAACGGCGAGCGGTCTAGGTTCAGTGCCGCGAAGTTGCGCAGTGGAGCGAAGCGTACGCGGCGTGGAGCTGGATCGATCGTGCCGGATCGAGTATGGTTCCATGCTCGCGGGCATACGCTCGCAAGCGCGTACTCCGGAGAAGGGTGTCTCACATGTCCATCCAGCTGCAGGTCGACAACTACCTCGAGAAGGTCGACGGCTCCAAGTACGCGCTCGTGCAGGTCGCCGCCAAGCGCGCGCGCCAGATCAACGACTACTACCACCACCTCGGCGAGGGCATGAGCTACGAGGACTTCCCACCGCCGCTGATCGAGTCGCACTCGAAGAACTACCTCACGCTCGCGCTCGAGGAGATCTCCTCCAACAAGATCCGCGTGGAGTTCAACGACTGACCTTTCACGCTCTTTGAGCTTGTCGAATTCACGAACGGGACCCGCCGACGCGACGTCGGATCGGGTCCCGTTCGTGTTTCAAAATCGCGTCGCCTGGAAGGCGCAATCCTGCCGATATCTCGTCCGATCGCTCTGCGAGGGTATCGGCACGAGACCCACGACGACCTAGCTGAAGCTGCAATGTGCGCAGTTTGCCCCACTCACGCGTAAAGGCGCGGTATCGGCGAACCGATAGCTGGCTCAGGGCGAAGTGGGACCAGGGGAAGTCTGCCGAGTGACACGGTTTGCACAGCGATCCGAGGCCTTGCCGCAGCATGCGGCTCCCTCGCGCGTGCCCGGAAACGGCCGGCCGGACCTGCAGCTCGTTCCTTCCCCCGATGCCACGTCCTCCCGCTTCAACGCGATCTTCCCCGTCGTCGCCATCATGCTGGTGCTGATCTCCGGCTTTGCTGTTCAGCATGTGCTTCGCAGCGGCGATCGCATCGGTGAGTACACGCCGGCGCCGTCGTTCGTCGATCAGGTTCGTCCGCTGCCGAGCTTCGTCGCATCTCGGCTCGGCAACCCGGATGCCAGCCCGGCGCTCGTGAATGGTGCTCGCTTCTCCACTGGACTCGGAGCACCGTTCACCGGCGGTTTCGACGACGCAGATCCGCGTCAAGTCGGGTTCTCCATGCTGAAGCCGAATGCTGTGCTCCACCGCAGCGACTTCGAGTGGGGAGTCCGTTTCAGCACGGCGGACTACGACGTGGTACAGGACCACGCCGGTACCAGCTTTCGCGAGGAGACCATCGTGCACCGTCGTCAGGGCGTGCGCACGTGGTCGTGGCGCCTGCATGGTCGCGGGCCATACACGATGCGGCACGATGGCTCGATTAGGTTCGGCAACGGTGGTTCGATCAACCCGCCGGTCATTCTCGATGCCAATGGGCAGCAGATCCACATTCCCGCGCTGGCATGGCGCTTGAATGGGTCGGAACTCTCATTGACGATCGATGACACTCACCTGCCGCTGCCATATGTGATCGACCCGGACAGCACTGCCCCGATCATCGCGATCAACCAGATCACATCCTCAAGCCCGTGCGTGTACGTCGATACAACCACCTCTGCCTTCGTGCGGTCGAATGGGTGTGCTGGTTCCGTGGATGTCCGAGTGAAGGCGTTCGATCCCTGGCAGTCGTACCAGACTGCCGACGATCCCGCGGGGCTGGGCACCGGCACCGCGGCTGCCACTTACGGCGTCCGTTTTCAGCAGGCGCCAGCGGGTTGGCTCAGCGCTGGCTCGGCGAATTGGACTCCAGGTGCGTATGCGTATCAAGCGGGCGCGGGACGAGGGCTCGCGATGCAGTGCTGGCCGAACGATTCCTTCTCAGGGGTAGGTGGCACAGGCGTGGACACGCGACTCGACTACGATGCCCAGACTCGCGGTACCGCGCAGGGATTCCGCAACATGGATACAACGATCAGCCCTTTGGGCCCGGCCGGCAGGACTGGCGCTGCCCAAGCCCCGCGCATTGCTGCGCCCGGCTCAGGGGACCTCTCATGTCGCTGGCAGGGCTACCTCACGCCGCGAGGCGCTGGAGGCACGTACCAGCTCAAGATGTACTCGGACG